>JAHFTX010000015.1:54384-56777 GCA_023265395.1 Thermoplasmata archaeon | reverse complement strand
CAGTAGCGGATGGACCGGGCGACGATCGAGGGTCTGGTCGGTGCGGCGCTGTGACGTCGGCGACATCTTGCTCTCCTCCGCTGTCATCAGGGCGCTGGTGGTCATTACTCTGCAGCGGGGGAGAGATGGGAGTGGTCCCATTCTGTAGTCGCCACTTTCGCATGTCCCATTGGCTACCTCCCCCCAGAAGACCGATGCTGCGAACTCACCATCTACACTTGAAGATGCGGCCCTAATTCTCAGTCCGAGTCCAAGAACACCAAAAACGTCTGCCCAAGTCGAAGGCGCCTCCACTAGTTGATGTCCACACAAGCCGACCCGGTGCCGAAGCAAGGCTCAAAAGCACCGGCCGCTTCCTGCCTGTACGTGCCCCCGCCGGTCGAAGGCTACGCGGCGGCCCTGGCGCGTGGACGCGATCTTGTGCGTGACGCGCCATCGGCCGTGGTGCTCACCGGTGCTGGGATAAGCGCCGAGAGCGGCGTACCCACCTTTCGCGGTCCGGACGGACTGTGGAGGTCCTTCCGCCCCGAGGACCTGGCGACACCCGCGGCATTCGCCAACGACCCGCTGCTCGTGTGGCAGTGGTACGACTGGCGCCGCGAGCGGATCGTGGTGGCCAAGCCCAATGCCGGTCATCGAGCGCTCGTCGAACTGGAGCAGGCGCTCGGCCCCCGCTGCTTCACGCTCGTGACCCAGAACGTCGATGGCTTGCATCGGCTCGCTGGCAGCGCGGCAGTCATCCATCTCCACGGGGACATCTGGTTCGTCCGCTGCACGGTCTGCGAGGAACGCCATGAGGAGCGCAGCGTCCCGCTGCGGCCACTGCCGCCGCGGTGCGCCTGCGGGGGGCTGCTGCGCCCCGACGTGGTCTGGTTCAACGAACCGTTGCCTGCCGGTGCGCTCGAGCAGGCGATGGCTGCCGTCCGAGCGACCGACCTGGTACTGGTGATCGGTACCAGCAGCCTCGTCTACCCTGCGGCGGCGCTGCCCAAGATCGCCCTGGAAGCGCACATCCCGGTGGTCGTGGTCAACCTCGAACCGACCCCGCTCTGGCACAGCGCGACGGTCGCATTGCAAGGGGCCGCGGCAGAGCTGCTCCCGCAGCTGGTCGAGGGCAAGGTTCATCGCGCCGTGAAGGCTGCCCAGGAGCGATGACGCTGCCCTCCCAGCACGGGAGCGCGCAGCGGAGGGGACCCGTGGAGCTCAGCCCGATGCTCCTGCTGTGGATCGGCGTCGGCGGTGCCATCGGCTCGGTGCTGCGGGCGCTGCTGACCTCCCAGCTCAATGCGGCGTTCCCCTATGGCACGTTGAGCGTCAACATCATCGGCTCGCTGGCGATCGGGGTCCTGCTGGCGACCTCTGCGACCGCGGTCATCTCGGAGGCGGTGCGCCTGCCCCTGATCGTGGGGACCCTTGGGGGGTTCACCACCATGTCGGCCTTCTCGTTCGAGTCGGTGGAGCTGCTCCGGGGTGGCTCACCCCTGCACGGCATCGCCTACATCACCCTGACCTTGCTCTTGTGCCTGGGCGCGGTCGCGCTGGGCCTGGTGCTGGCCGAGCGCCTGTTCCCACAGGTGGCTCCTCACTAGAGGAGGGTGCGCATGGGCAGCGGGAAGAGCCCCGCATCCCGCCAGTCCCGGAACTGCCCGGACGGGACCACGGGGTCGTCACCTTCCCCTACGGGGCGCACGTAGGCCCAGGCGCTGGTGGAAGGTCGTTCCTCCCGATCGAGGGCGACGGGGGTCCATACCCGCTGGTAGAGGTCGGGGATCCGCTCGATCGCGTCGTAGGTCGCGAGGTCGGCCTGATCGAGGGCGAAGAGCTTGCCCCAGACCTTGCGAGGAGCATCGCCGACGCGGGGGAGCACCAGGTACGGGTAGGTCCCTTGGTAGAGTGTCCCCGCCACCCACGCGATGGCGCTGCGCCGCACCTGCACCCGGCGCCCAAACTGGTTGCCCACCCCGTCATCGGCCAGCAGGGTCCCGTAGACGAAGACCGGGACGGTCTGCCCCTGCGCGCTCAATCCCCCAACAGGTCGAGGATCTCGTCGATGTCGTCCTTGCCCTTGCTGGCGGCCTTGTCCTTGCTGACCTTCTCGAGGGTGGCGTTGACCGACTTGACCGACGCGTCGGCGTGGTCGGTGGTCGTGGCGCTGTCGAGGGCCTCGAGGTGGTCGACCTGCGGCTGCGGCTCGGGCTCGGAGACCCACTCGTCGAGGGAATCGGGAATCGTCTCGCTGGGCGTCTCCTCCGGCGGTTGCTCATACTCGACCACCCGCTCCTGCGGTGGGCTGTAGGCCGGTTCGGGTTCCGGCTCCCCTGCCGAGGCTGGTTCGTACTGGTAGGCCGCTGCTGGCACCGCGGCGGGCTCAGCGGCAGTGCCATAGCCGTCGT
>JAHFTX010000015.1:0-54360 GCA_023265395.1 Thermoplasmata archaeon | reverse complement strand
GGCGGCGGAGCGGCCTTGCTGCCGCGGCGCATCGCGATCGCCGCGATCAGGGCGACCGCCACGATCAGGATCAGCAACAATGCGCCCAGCGGAAGGCCAGCCACGGGGGTCGGAGCGAAGAGCGGGTTGGGAGTGTCGTCACCACCGCCGCCGTCAGGGCCAGGGCCCGGACCACCGCTGCCACCGGTCCCGATGAGGGTCAAGGTCGCGCTCGAGTGGTTGCCGGCAGGGTCGACCAGCTCGATGTGCAGGGTGTTGGTCCCCTTCTTGATGGGCACCTTGATCGAGAAGCGGCCGGTGGAGTCGGCGACGACGCTGATGCCGTTGATGGTCACGATGGTCCCCGGCTCGGTGTGGCCATCGATCTGCACCTCGGAGCCGCCGACCTTGCTGTCGGGCTTGTAGGTCTCGCCGTTGATCAGGATCTCGCCGGTGTCGATCACCGGGGGGGTGCGGTCGACGGTGACGCGCCGCGAGACGGAGGCGACGTTGCCGGCAGCGTCGGTGGCGTTGAACTCGATCGTGTGCGCTCCCTCGCCGGGGAGGGTGACGGTGCCGCTGAACGCGCCAGTGGTCCCGACGGTGGTCGGGGTCCCGTCGATGGTCAGCGTCGCGCCTGCCTCGGTGGTGCCGCTGGCCTCGACGGTGTTGGCCATCGTGAAGCTGCGGTCGACGGGGGTGGTGACCACCAGCGTCGGGGGGGTGAAGTCCCAGCAGACCGTCACCACCGCCAGGGCAACGTTGCCGCCCTTGTCGAGGGCCTCGAAGGTGACGTCCCGGCACTCCTCGACCGTCGACGAGAGCAGCTGGGTGAAGGTGCCGTCGCTGCGCAGGTTGGAGAGCTCGCCGTCGGCGCTCAGGCGCACCCCCTTCTCGGTGGTGCCATGGAGGGTGACCACCTGGGCGTTGGTGCGCAAGAACTCCCCCTCGTCGACGACGATCGTCGGCATGATGCTGTCGACGTTGATGGTGCGGTTGAGCTCGCGGGAGTTGCCCGCCCGGTCGGTGGCGCGGAGCACGAAGGCGTTGGGGCCCTCTTGCAGGTTCGTGGTGAAGGTGAAGCTCCCGTTGTCGGTGGCGACGATGGCATCGACGCCATCGAGGGCGATGGTCGCCAACGGCTCCGTCGAGCCGACGATCGGGTAGTGGAGCAGGTTGGTCCAGCTGTCGTTGGTCGCCGGCGAGGTCAGCTTGATCAGCGGCAGCGTCGCGTCGACGATGATCCCCTCGGTGCAGTCGGTGGCTTCGCGACCGCCACCGTTGATGGCCTTGGCGCAGGCGGTGAACTCGCCGTCGGGGACGGCCAGGTCCACCGACCAGGTGGTCCAGAGGTCGGCGTCCGTGGAGACGGCGTCGACCCAGCTCTGGCCGCCGTCGTAGCTGACCTGCACCAGGTCGATGCCGCTGTCGGGATCCGAGGCGAGCCCGCCAAAGTGCAGGTCGCGCGCCTGTTGGATGTGTCCCGTCGCAGGCTCCACGAGGGTGACGAAGGGGTCGGTCGGATCCTCGAGCTGGACGATGACCAGGGTCGGAGCGAGGATCTCGGTGGTGTTGCTGCCCTCGATCGCACCGGTCCCGGCGGTGGCGAAGAAGGTATGCGGGGTGTGGCTGTCGGTGCCCCCCTGCGTGCGGGTCGCCTGGCGTAGCCACTGACCGCTGGAGGTGCCGTTGGCCCCGGTGCCGCCAGCGCCGACGGCAGCGGCGTCGATGTCGCTGATGGCGTAGGTCGCGTTGGGGACGATGCCGCCAGAGGGCCAGCGGGCCTGGACCGTGGTCCACCACTCGACATGCAGCTCCGAAGCGCCGTCGACGAAGGTGACCTTGGGCGCCTCGAAGGGGCTGTTGCGCGCAAGCGCGGTGCCACCGCCACTGAGGTAGAACTGGCTGTCGGGAGGGGAGAAGAACGTGACGTTGGAAGCGACGACGGTGCCGCCAAGCGCAGCGATGTCGCCGAGCACGTTGCTGTCGAAGGTCACCCCTTCGAGCTCCGCGGTCGTCCCCGGCGCGGCGATGATCCCCCAGAGGTTCTGCACCACTTGGCTGTCGTTCATCAGGAGCGTGCCGGCGCCCAAGTAGATCCCACCGTCCGCGCCCAGCCCAGCGTCGGAGCCGGCGTTCTTGATGGTGCTGTCGCGGATGATGGTGGTCGCATCGGCGTCGAGCAGCCGGATCGGGTACCCCTGGGCCGTGGCGGTGGTCTCGACCTGTGAGCCGTTGGTCAGGGTGAGGCTGCCATCGAGCAGTTGCAGGCCGTCGATGGTGCCGGGGCGGAAGCGGATGAGGTTGCCAAAGGCCGTCAGGGAGCCGCCGTTGGTGATGTTGATCGACCCGTTGAGCGAGATCGCGTTCTGCGCGGGGCCCAGCCCCTCGTTGATCGCCGAGACGTCCTTGGTGATCAGCCAGTCGACCAGCGAGCCGTCGTCGGTGCGCACCGCCTCGGCGAAGTTGCCGATGAAGTCGTTGTTGATGAGAGTCGCCACCGAGTCGTCGCGGATGGCGACGCCAAAGCCGTCGCGCAGGAGCGTGTTGTTCTCGACCCAGACCGTGGCGGCGTTGATCGCGTCGACGCCCGAGATGGCGGCGTCCTCGATGTGGTTGTCGCGGATCGTCAGGATGCTGTTGTCGGCCGATATGCCGTCCTGCGAGACGTTGATGATCGTGTTGTTGTGCACCAGCAGCTCGGCGCCCAGCCAGGCGTTGATCCCCCAGCCGCCGACGTTGACGATGGTGTTGTCGAAGAAGGTGCCGAAGGTCTGGGTGTCGATCGCGGTGTCGGTGAGGTTCTCGAGGGTGTTGCCCGAGGCGGTGGCATTGCCCAGTCCGCGGCCGACGATGCCCAGGGCGAAGCCGTTGACGTCGTTGTCGAAGATCTTGGGCGAGCTGCCACTGCGATAGCGGATGCCGATGTCGTCGTCTTGGGGGCTCGCCCCGCTGTTGTCGAGGGCGTTGTAGCGCACCGTCGGGTTGGACTGGGTCGCCGCGCCGATCTCGAAGCCGACGTTGACGTTGGCGATGGTGTTGTGTTCGGCGATCACGCGGGTGAACTCGTCGAAGACGAAGGCGGGGACGCTGCCCGAGGTGACGAGGTCGTGGACGTCGTTGAAGTCGAGGGTGTAGGTGTGGGGAACGGTGACGTTGTCCTTGACATAGATCCCGTAGTAGTCGCAGTCGTAGACCTCGTTGTTGGAGAAGATGGTGCCGTTGTCGTCCTCGAGCAGCCGGACGCCGGTGGAGGCGCAGCCATGAAAGGTGTTGCCCGTGATGGTGGCGAGGGAGTTGCGCACTTCGAGGCAGTCGTTGTCCATGGTGTGGACTTCGGTGTCGGTGAGGGTGAAGTCGGAGCTGTCGACGACCCGAGGGCCGAAGAAGCCGTCGCGGATGACCGAGTTGTCGATGTCGGCGGAGCCGCCGTTGACGAAGAGCCCAGGGGTGACGAGCAGGTCGCCGCCGTCGCGCATCGTCACGGTGTCGAAGCTGAGCGAGCCCCCGGCTTGGACCTCGATCGAGTAGGCGTTGTTGTTGCCCACCTCCTCGATGAGCGTCCCGCCGCTGGCGATGAGGGTGCCGCCGTTCTGGACGACCAGCTTGTGGGTCGCGACGGCGCCATTGAAGCGCAGCGTGACGCCGGTGAGGGTGAGGGTGTACCCGTTGGTGACGGTGATGTCGCCGCCATCCATGACGATGGTGACGCC
This sequence comes from Thermoplasmata archaeon, assembly GCA_023265395.1. Classification (GTDB taxonomy): domain Archaea; phylum Thermoplasmatota; class DTKX01; order JAHFTX01; family JAHFTX01; genus JAHFTX01. The sequence goes on along the minus strand of JAHFTX010000015.1, from coordinate 50,668 downwards.
GTTGTAGTTGCGGTCGCTGTCGACGACCCAGTTGGTCCCAGCGGCGACCGTGCCGCCACCAGCGGGCGGGTCGTTGGTCGCGCCGACCGGGACGGTGGCAAGCGGCAGCGCTGCCACCAGCAGCAGGCCAACGAGCACCAGCAGCGTCGAGCAGCGGGCGTGGCGACCAGGGGTGGCGTGTAGCGATGGACCAAGGGACAAGAGCGCTCCCTCCAAGAACGGCCCACCTGGCCCTTTGGCGGTCTTTAAGCTTCTGGACGCAGGCTCGTAGCGTCGGTCACCTTCGGAGCGCCCCCTTCGTCCCCCGCGGAGGGGGAGGGGCGCAGGGCAGCGAGGAGGAGGCTCAGCCCATCGGCGTCAGCAAGACCGAAGGCGCCGACCTGGTGGCTGTCGAGGTCGAGGACCGCGACGACCTCCCCAGCATCATCGAAGAGGGGCACGACCACCTCGGAACGGTCGGCAGGGTCGCAGGCGACGTAGCCCTCTCCGAGCAGGCGCACATCCTCGACGATCACCGCACGACGGCTGCGCAGTGCCCGCCCGCAGACGCCATGCAGTCCGATGGGGGAGCATGCGGGCTTTGGGGCGCCGCACGACAGCACCATCTGCGTGCCGCCTTCGGCGGGGACGTAGAACCCCACCCAGCTGACGTCGCGGGATCCCAGCCCCTGCCAGAGGTGCGTCGTCATCGCCTGCAACCGCCGTTCCAGCGGGAGACCTCCGTCGGTCGCGTCGGGTGGCAAGCTGCCCGCCAGCTGGGCGTAGGGTCGCTCCGGTGGTGGACCCCTGGGTGCGCCCTCGAGGGCGAGCACGCAGGGCGCACCCGCTGGCCGCGCCGCTGCGTCGAGCGGTAGCGTGACGATGCGGTGGTTGTTGGTATCGGCGATGTAGAGGATTCCCTCGCCCAGCGCCAACCCGCCCGGTTCGTCGAGGCGCAACTGCCCCAGATGCCACGCCCCGGGGTGCCCATCGCCAAGGATCGCCTCGGTGCGCGCAGCGGCGACGTCGAGGCGCACGATGCGGTGGTTGTAGGTGTCGGCGATGAGCAACACCGGGCCCTGCTCCGCGGCGACGACGACCGCTAGCGGATGCTGCAGCTTGCTGCCGCGCAAGGGGCCGACGGTGGCGCCGAAGTCGAAGAGCCCGGTGCCCACCAGCGTGCGGAGGTCACGCGTGTCGAGCCGCAGCGCGCGCACCGACGAGGACTCGGCGTCCGCGATGTAGAGCGTCCCTTGGTGGTGCGCCAGCCCTGAGGGCTGCGCCATCAGCGCCTCGAGGGCGTTGCCATCGGAGAGGCCCTCGTCGGCGCAGCCAGCGAGCAGCCGCAGCCCTCCGCCGTCGGGCAGCAGGGCCAGCTGATGGGTGCCGGTGTTGGCGACCACCAGCCCGTGACCGGGCAGGAGGGTGACTTCCCAGGGTGTCGACAGCGGGACCAGCCGCGGGTCGGCGGCGACCGACGGCAACGCAGGCCCCTGCGCGCCCGTGCCGGCGACGCTCGTGACGGTGCCGGTGGTCAGGTCGACGTGGCGCACCAGGTGGTTCTCGGTGTCGGCGACGAACAGGGCGTTTCCCTGCTGGTCGGAGACCAGCCCCTGCGGGTGGTCGAAGCGCGCAATCGAGAGGCGGCCGTCCCGGTAACCGGGAACCCCCTCGCCGACGCTCCAGCGCAGCGAGCCATCGAGGTCGTAGCCGACGATCCGATGGTGGTTGGTGTCGCTGATGGCAAGGGTCGGCCCGACGAGGGCGACCTTGCTGGGGAAGCTGAGGCGGCTGACCACCTGCGGTTCGTAGCGGGTGCGCAGTGGCGCTGGGGCCAGGAGCCTGCGCTCCTGCCCTTCGGCGAGCAGTTGCTCGACGGCCGCCTCGATGACCGCCTTGGGGGGCTCTCCGGCGATCGCGCCCCGGAGGAACCCTTCGGCGTCGATCAGCGCCACGGTGGGCCACGCCTCGACGCCGTAGCGGCGCCAGCTCTCGTAGGAGCTGTCATCGAGGACGGGGTGGGTCAGCCCATGGCGCAGCAACGCCGCCCGCACCCGCTCATGGTGGCGCTCGTTGTCGAACTTCCCTGAGTGGACGCCGATGACCACCAGCGGGCGGTCGGCGAAGCGCTCCTCGAGGGCGCGCAGCATCGGGATGACGTGCATGCAGTTGACACAACAATAGGTCCAGAAGTCGAGGAGGATCACGTGGCCGCGCAGCGCGCTCAGGCGCAGCGGCCGCAAGGTGTTGAACCAGGTCCCGCTGCCCAGCTCGGGGGCGGAGAACTGCTGGGGGACCAGGCGCACACCCATCAGGCAGCCACCACGACGGGGCGCAGATAATCGCTACGGTCCGCGCTTAGGTGACATCAATGGACCAGCAGGGGCCAGAGGGCTTCGAGGAGCATGTAGCTCCCCACCAGCACCAGCGCAGAGCGGAAGTAGCCCCGCAAGGTGGCCGTGTCGACCGAGTTGGCGCGCGTCGCACCGCCATAGACCCCCACGACCGAGGCGGCGGTCAACGGCAGCGCGACGTCGAGGCGCATGAACCCCAGGGCGGTGTTCGACGCCGTCGCCGCACCGGCGTTGAGGACGATGGCGAGCATGCTGGTGCCCACCGTCAGGTGAGCGTCGAATCCCAGCAGCAACATGCCGTTGACGATGATGATGCCCCCACCGACGCCCAGAAGGCCCGCGAGCACGCCGCCGCCGAAGCCGAGCAGACCGAGGATCGGCATGCTGGGGGTGGTCTGCGTGCTCGGCTCTCGGCGCAGCTGGAACGCCGAGACGAGCATCACGATGCCGAAGATCGCGCGGAGCGGCTCGTTGTCCAGCCGCGCACCGACGTAGGCTCCCAGCAGCGCCCCAGGGATCCCGAAGGCCCCCAGCAGCAGGCCCAGCCGCACGTCGACGTTCTTGAACTGGTGGTGGCGCATGGTGCCCACGATGGAGACCCCGACGATGGCCACCGAGGAGACGGTCTTGGCCGCATTGAATCCCACCGGAGTGTCGGGGAAGGTCAACGGCAGCGCCAGCAGGAGCGCTGGGACGATGATGATCCCCCCACCGACCCCGAGCAACCCGCCGACGTAGCCAGAGACCAGCCCTATCAACAGCGCGATGAGCAGGACCCACCACAGCGACTCTCCCATGGGAGCTCCTGCCTACGCCCCGACCCACAGCGGACCAAGGATCCGCTTGAGCGCTGCCCCCGCCGAGAGTGCAGCCAGATGGCTGGTCGCTGGGTTGTCGGGGTGAGGTTGGTTGGCCAGCTCGATGCTCATGGCCCCGAACTCCCCTTCGACGACGATCCGGTGGGTGTTGCGATTCGCAGCGGGGTCGGCGATGATGGTGACCATGGTGCGATAGGCCCCGATCCCGGCGATCGACAGCGTCGCGGCGACGTTGACGTTCTTCGGGAACAGGCGGATCGCTTCGTTGGCAGGCCCGGAGAACACCACCATCGGTTCCGTGAGCGCGTGCAGGTCGATCCCCTTGGCCACCACCGCGGGGGCACCCGCCAGTGCTGCGGGCGGTTTTGTGGTGATCAGTTCGACCCGCCGCAGTGGCGCGCCTGCGGCCGCACCCACGCCATCGACCCCGGCGATGGCGCCGGAGGGCAGGTAGATCCGCCCGCCGTGGTGCGAGGCCAGCTCGACCATCTGGGCGCGGAAGCCGTCGTCGACGAGGGCGCCGGTCGAGAGCAGCAGCACCTCCCGGCCCATCTTCAGCGCCTGTGGGAGCACCATGCGCGCCGCCTCGATCGAGGCGGCTTCGACGATCAGGGTCGCCTCCGCGAGCACCTCGACGAGGCTGGTGCGCACCCGGGCCTTGCCGACCATGGCCGCGATGCCTGCGGCAGCTTCGACCTTGGTGTCGTACACCAGCAGAGGGTCGACGCGGGGATGCTCCCCAGCGACTGCAGCGACGATGGTGCCGATCGCACCGCAGCCGATGATGCCGACCCCCCGTTTCGCCATCGGCGGCCGATGGGCGCACAGGATTAAGGCGTTGGGTGGGCAGCCCTGCGGTGACGGAGGCTTTTTGGGCCGCCGTCGCCCCGCTGTCGTCGATGGAGGCCCCTCCCCCAACCTCGGCACGGCGCGATCGCACCCGCGGGCCGATGTTCCTCCTGCTGACCCTCGCCCTGGTGGTGGTGGTGCTGGCCGCAGGTGGGGGCGAGCTGCTGCGCTCGACGCTCTTGCCGGTGACCCCCCGTGGGAGCCTGGCGCCGGACTTCTCGCTCCAGGACACCGCCAATTCGACGATCCACCTGCGGGCGCTGCGCGGCCAGGTGGTGGTGGTGGAGTTCTTCGCCACGTGGTGCCTGCCGTGCGCCGTCGAGGTCGGGACGCTGGCCCAGCTGCACCAGCAGCAGCCCGAGGTCGTCATCATCACCATCGGATGGGACCGCAACGAGAACGCCTCGGTGCTCTCGGCCTACGGGCAGGCGCACAACGTCACCTGGGCGATGGCGCCCGACACCGACGGCGTGGGCGAGCGATATGGGGTCAGCGGCCTGCCCACGATGGTGCTGATCGACCAGCGGCAGCACATCGCCCAGACCTACACCGGCCTGGCGACTCTCCAGCAGCTCAACCAGGATTTGGCGGCCCTGGGGTAATCAGCCCAACCAAGACCTTCGGCCGCTCCCAGCTCGGTTCCACAGTCGGTCTGCGGACCGTCTCGAAGGAATGGAGAGACCAACTGCGTGCGCCTGCCGCCTACTCAAGTGTCGTGAGGATCTCCCGGGCGACCCAGACGCGATAGCGCTTCTGCCGAGTGACCTCCATTAGGATCTCCGCCGGGACCAGGTATTCTTCGATGGCCTTCTGAGCGGTGGGGTACACCACGCCCAACCTGTCCGCGGCTCCCGTGATGCTCGTGAATGGGTTCACAAAAAGTTGGTCGAGGATGATGAGTGTGCTGACAGTTGCATGCATGCCCTGGAGTTTCTTCCGGTATGATTCGCGCAGATGGATGAGTCTCTTGGCGCGAGTGAACGCGTCTGCGGCCTGGGTTGCCACACCCTCGAGGAAGAAGCGGAACCAATCGTCGTAGGCCCCCTCGGTGCTCACCCTCAACAAGGCCTTGTAGTAGTCCTGTCGATTGGCTTCGAAATAGGCACTGAGGTACAGGAGCGGGGCCGAGAGGGCCCGTCTCTTGATGAGCAGCAGCATCACCAACAGTCGTCCGATGCGGCCATTCCCATCTTCGAATGGGTGGATGGCCTCGAACTGATAGTGTAGGAGCGCAGCCTGTAGAACGTCTGGGATTTGCGGGGGTCCGATCAGGAAGGCATCGAGGTCGGCGAGTCTCTCTTTCATGATGCCGGGTTCTGGCGGGACGAATAGGGCAGACTGTGCCGTGCAGCCGGGGGGTCCAATCCAATTCTGGATCCTTCGGAATTGACCGGGGTGTCTGTCCGAGCCACGGACTGTGTGCAGAAGGATGCCATGCAGTTCCCGCAGCAAGTCAAGGTCTAGTGGTCTTGCCGCAATCGCCTGGACCCCCTTCTCCGATGCGGTGACGTAATTCCTGACCTCGCGCATGTCTGCGACATCAGCAGGATGTTCGAGTTTGGCTTCATTCTTGAAAACGTCGCGGATGGACGCCTGGGTGCCCTCAATCCTCGAACTCAAGACGGCTTCGCGGCGAAGGTATGGTGCAATGAGCAACTGCGGGTTTGGGATGAGGTCGCCGAAACTCGACAGCCTGCCGAGTTGCAGTTGGGCCCTGGCGAGCAGGTCGACGATAGAAGAATCGTACTCGAGTTCCCTTGGGATAGGGGGCGGCACGAAGTAGGGATAGCCTTCTTTGGCGATTCTGATCTGGCCTTTGCTCCGCTTGAATCTGGCAGCATCCAATTCAACACCCCTTGGAAGACACTATAGGTATCATGCGCTTATTATACTAGACAGGCAGGACACTTACTTAGGTCGTCCTGGAGTATCACGCCGTAGAATTGTAGGTCCCTCCATCCTCGAACGAAAGCGATTGGTGGGCGTCATGAAGCCGCCTGCGACGATTACCCGAAGGCTCTTATGGGCTGTCGACATCAGTAATATATTTATTTCTGAAGCACTATATACCGTCTGGTAGACATGGCAGCCACTCCCCATCCTGGCCGTCGCGCACCCTCCCCAAGCCGCTCCGCAAGGGCGAATGCCCCCCCTCGATCGATTAGCGGGACCAAGGGCAAGGCACGTGCCAAGCGAGGCGCCACGCCCAGTGCCAAGGGGCGGTTCCGACCGGTTGGTTCGTTCCGCCAGCGTCGCTTGAGCGCGCAGCTGCCCGAGCACCTGATGATGGAGACCGCTCCCAAGCGCGCCCCCAGTGGCCTGGGGCTGATCTACGGCAAGGTCGGCACCACCAGCTTCACCATGGCCGTCCATGCCGACGTCGACCTGCGGCGCAACGACTACGTCGAGGCGCCGCACGAACAGTGCGGCATCGTGCTCGGACAGGTCGAGGACATCGAGCGGGTCACCGACCTCTCCTTCGACCGCGCCCAGCTGCTCAGCCACGGCGAGCAGATCGAGGTCGGCGAACAGGTCACCGCCCACATCAGCGTCATCGGCTACCGCGATGAGCGCGGGGTGCTGCTGGCCCCTCGCACCCCCTTTAGCGGCGGCACCATCGTCCACAACGCCTCCGAGAAGCTGATCAAGGAGGTCCTGGGCCTCAAGCAGAACAAGGCCACCGGCGCACTGCTGGGCAACCTCAAGGGCTTCGAGCTGCCCGTCTACCTCGACATCAACGACCTGGTGCAGCGGCACATCGCCATCCTCGCGCGCACCGGCGCAGGCAAGTCCTACGTCGTGGGAGTCTTCATCGAGGAGCTGATCAAGCACGGCGTCGCCGTCGTCGTGCTCGACCCTCACGGCGAGTATGGCAGCCTGATGCACCCCAACGACAACGCGCGCGATGTCGACAACATGGCCCGCTACGGCGTCAAGCCCATGCGCTACACCGACCGCGTGGTGCAGTTCACCCCCGACCCACAGCACCAGCCTCAGGCGCTGCCGCTGGTGTTCGACGAGGTCAACCTCGGGCTCGAGGACCTGATGGAGCTGTGTGACATCAAGAACAACGGGCCCCACCGGGGAATCCTCAACCGTGCCCTCAAGCAGCTGGCCAAGGAGCGCCAGTACTACAACCTCGCCGACGTCATCAAGACCGTCAAGGCCGACAAGCACCCGGCACGCCATGGGCTGGTCAACCAACTCGACTACCTGCGAGCCCTGCGCATCTTCGGCGAGCCGCCCACTCGGATCAGCTCGCTGATCGCCGAGGGGCAGTGCACCATCATCACCCTCAAGGGGGTCGCCCCCGACCTGCAGGACCTGGTCACCAGCCGTCTGGTCCAGAAGATCTTCATCGGTCGCAAGCTCGGCCGCATCCCGCCGCTGGTGCTGGTCGTGGAGGAAGCCCACACCTTCTGCCCCCAGGTGGGCCAGACCCGCTGCGGCCCGGTGCTCAAGACCATCGCCGGCGAGGGCCGCAAGTTCGGCATGGGCATGTGCGTCGTCTCGCAGCGGCCAGCAAAGATCGACAAGAACGTGCTCAGCCAGTGCGGCACCCAGGTGATCCTCAAGGTCACCAATCCCAACGACCTCAAGGCCATCAGCAGCTCCATCGAGGGCCTGACCGCGGGGATGGAGGAGAACATCCAGCGCCTGCCCACTGGTTCAGCACTCATCAGCGGCGGCGGAGCCGCGACCCCGATCATCATCGACGTGCGGCCCCGCGAGACACGCCATGGCGGCCAGAGCGTGAGCGTCGTCTCACCCTCGGCCTACCGGCGCACCATGCGCCAGCTCGCGCGCGCCGAGGAGACCCCTACCGAGGAGGGCGAGGAGGCGCAGGGAGATTCCCACGCCAAGGAGACGGAGCGTGCCGCCGAGGATGAGGACGAGGCCTCCCCCGCCGACGAGGGCGAGGTCGACATCGACGCCTCGGGGCCCGCCGCCTCCGCCGGTGGCAGCGCCGAGGTCGTGCTCGAGACCGAGATGGACCACGACGCGCCCGAGTGAGTGGCAGGCGTCCCCATGGCCAACCTCCAGACGGCCGAGCGGCTCGAGGAGAAGCTGGCCAAGGACCTGCAGGTGACCGCCGCGGCGCTGCAGAAGGTCAAGGTCATCGCTCCGCAGCCGTCGCACTTGTACACCGTCGCCGCCGACTACCTGCGGATGGCCACCGACTACTACAACGACGCGCAGCACTTCGCCGAACAAGGCAACCTCGTCGACGCCTTCGGGGCGGTCAACTACGCCCACGGCTGGCTGGACGCTGGGGCACGGTTGGGGGTCTTCGACGTCGACGGGGACTACCGCTTGTTCACCCTGCTCCACTGAGCATCGGTGTTTCGTCTCCGTGGGGGTCGCTCCCCCCAAGGGGCCGGGCAGGTCCACAAGCGCTTAATACGCTGGCCACGGGTGGCGGCTCTCATGCATCGACCCGCTGGCCGGACCGCGCACCGCGTGCGTCCCCTGTTGCTGGCGCTGGGGTTGCTCCTTGCAGCCTGCACGGTGCCACCTGCGGCCCAGGCCGGAGCGCCGGGCGGCAACACCGAGGACCTGGTCGTCTGGATCAATGGCACCACCTCCCCGCCGCTGGGGATCTCCGAGGGCATGACCGTGCAGATCCGCGTGGGCAGCGCCACCCAGTCGGGCACCATCGGCAACATCAGCGTCAACGAGACGATCCCGGCTGGCAGCGTCGACGGCGGCGCGGTCTTCGTCATCGAATCGCTCCCCGTCTACGGCGCCTGCGCCGGCGGGATCTCCGAGTCGGTGCGGGTGCAGGTGCGCGACGATGGCGTCGCACCCGATGACACCGCCAATGACAGCATCTTCGTCGGACTGCTCGCCTTCGTCGACGACGGCGGCGTCAATGGTTCGGCCACCGACCTGCTGACGTCCCCCCCGGTCCTCGACGTCCGCTGTGGCGGCAATCTCACCATCGACGGCGACCTCGACCTCGACGGATCGGGGGAGAACCAGACCTTCGACGTCGACACCCAGCCGCCGCAGCTGTTGAACGCAGACCTGCCGACCTATCTGGACGGCGACCTGGACCTGACGGTCGACGTCATCGACCAGAACACCCCGGTCTCGGGGATCGCCTCCGTGTCGGCCCGCATCGACGGCGGCAACTGGTCGAGCCTGGGATGGCAGCAGACCGTCAACGGCACCGCCACCTATGGCACCACCCTTGCGACCAACGGCGTCAGCGACGGTCCCCTCCCCCTGGAGGTCGCGCTGATGGACCTGCTGGGCAACAGCGTCTTCATCGACAGTGGCGACTCGCTCTTCGCCGACCCCATCCTCGACACCATCGACCCCACCATGGGCCTCGATCCCCTGCCCAGCATCGTGGGGGACAGCGACGTCGATGTCAGCGGCACCGTCGGGGACGCAAACCTCCCCAGCGACCTAGCGACCGCCTCAGGGATCTTCGGGCTGAGCCTCGACACCGGAAGCGGCACGAGCGCCCTCTCGTTGACCACGTGGGACCTCGACCTCTCCGCGCTCCCTCCAGTGGCGAGCTTCGGCGCGACCATCGCGACCGCGGCCTTGCCCGATGCCACGCTGCAGACGCTCACCCTCAGCGGGGCGGACCTCGCCGGCAATGTCGGTAGCGACGAGGTCGCGACCTTCACCCTCGACCGCAGCGGCCCCGACTTCTCGCTGCCGCTGATGGACGGCCAATGGGTCAGCGGGCCGCTGCCGCTGGCGATCGACGTCTCCGTGGGGACCTCGCCGCCGCTGGAGGCGGCGACCGCGTCGATCTCCTGGAACGCCAACAAGGTCGGTCGTCCCGTCACGAGCAGTGGAACGCTCTCCGAGGTGCCGCCGGGGAGCGAGCACTTTGGGGGCACCATCCCCAGCGACACCTACGAGGATGCCCTGTGGCACCTGAGCGTGGTCGCCACGGACACCGTCGACAACAGTGCGAGCCACGGCGTCGACCTGCGCATCGACAACACCGACCCGGCCCTTTCCCACGCCAGCAGCGAGGGCTTGCAGATCGACGACCCGCTGGTGCAGCTGCACCTGACCATCTCCGAGGCCAACCTCGACGTCGACGCGACCAACGCCAGCGTCGATGGGCAGGGGGCGCTGACCTACGCTGCGACGACCGCGGCACCCAGTGGTGCGGGGTTCTTCGTCGACCCTTCGGGTTCGGTGCGAGATGCGTGGCTCTACGTCCCGCTCGTGTCGCTGACCGAGGACAACCACACCTTCGCGTTCCACACCGCCGACGAGGCGGGCAACGGAGCCGACCTGGTGCTGGTCCTGCCCTTGGACCTGCCCGACCCGCCGATCCTCCCGGGCAACAACACCACCACACCCGGCGACGACAACACCACCGTACCCGGAGGCGACGACAACACGACGCAGCCGCCCGACGACGGAGGCGTGACCCCGCCTCCGATCCTCGGGGACACCGACGACACCCAGAGCGGCGATGCGTGCATCGTCTCCATCGATGGCGAGGTCGTCGCCACCACCTCGAGTGCTGCCGAGGCCGAAGCCTACGACACCTCCAAGCTCCCGGTCGGTTCCCACGTGCTGCGCATCGTCTGCGTCGATGTCGGCGGCAAGGAGACCATCATCAAGGACGGGACCCGAATCGAGATCCCGCCCCAGCCGCCGGTCAGCGAAGAACCGCAGTGGCCCGCCACCTACCAGGTGGGAGTGCCCATCAACGTCACCGTGGCGCTGAGCAACCCCAACGCCGTGCCGATCACCCAGAGCGTGCAGCTGGTGTTCAACGGCCAGGTCGTCGGATTGCTGCAGGTGACGCTGGCCCCAGGGGAACGGCGCATCGTCGGAGTCCCCTGGACGCCGATCCTCCCCGGCCCCGGCAGCCTGCGCATCGAGCTGCTGATCGGCAGCGTCGTCATCGCGCTGGGGCAGAAGGAGATCGTCGTGCTGCCCGCGCCTGCGCACGGCGATGGAGGACCACGCTCCAGTGCACCGGGGCAGCTGGTCTCGGCCTCCCCGACGATGTTGGCCCTGGCGGTGATGTTGATCGCCATCGTCCTGGTGACGCTGCTGGCACTGCTGCGCCGTCGGCGTCGTGGCGGCCAGCTCGCTGCGCACGACGAGGTAGCGCTCGAACGCGCGGGCGCCGCCGCCGATTCAGCGCCGATCGACGTCGAGCCCTAGGCCTTCGGGTCCGCCTGCTGCTGCTGTTCCGTCTCGAACTGTCCGAGCGCGCGCTCGAGCCAGGGGATGCGCAGCCCTCGCAGGTGCTCCCGCGCGGCCACGATCGCCGCTGCAGATTCGCTTGGGCGCCCGCTGCGCGCCTCGATGTTGGCCGAGAGCAGCAGCGTCTCGGCCAGTTCGGGCGGCATCCCCAGCGGCCGGTGGGTGAGCAAGGCCAGGTCCGCGTAGCTCCGCGCGGCTGCCGTCTCGTCCTTGAGCAGCGCCAACTTGCCCAGTTCACGGTAGACGATCCCCAGGGCAAAGGGCTCCTGCAACTGCTTGAAGCGGGGCAGGGCGCCGACCAGCAGGTCTTGGCTCTCCTGCAGCTTGCCCAGCCCGCGGGCGGCGATCCCCATCCCCGAGGTTCCCAGCGCCTCGAGTCGCAGGTCGTGGATGCGTCGTGCGCTCTGGACGGTCTTCTCGTAGGCGCGTGAGCTCTCGGCCCAGCGCTGCTGCACCCGCAGGAGCTCCCCCAGGTGGAGGTTGGCCCGGGCGTAGGAGCCGTCGGCGTTGGCCTCCTGGGCGAGCTTGGCGGCGTCCTGGAAGTGGTGCGCCGCCGAGGCATCGTCGCGGTTGGCCAGCTTGAGCGCACCAAGGTCGATCAGCAGGTTGGCGCGCAGGACCACCGGCACGCGCTCCGAGGCCGACTCGAGGGCCAGCTGGAGGTAGGCCTCGGCGCGGGCGAGCTTGCCCGAGCGAGCGAGCACCTTGCTGATGCCTCGGTAGCCCTCGAGCGTCGCTGCGGGGATGTCATGACGCTCGCCCACCTCGAGCAGCCGCTTGAAGTGCATGTTGGCCAGCGTCCAGTTGGAGCGGTTGACCTGGGCCCAGCCCAGCAGCAGCTCCGCCTCCTGCTGCAAGTCGATGAAGGAACTGGTCTTGGCGAGGGCACGTGCCTGCTGGGCATGGGTGAGCCCCTCGTCCATCTGCCCCAGGCTCGTCAGCGCCTGCGCCAGTCGCAGGTGCGCCACCGCCTCCTCCCGTTCGACGGCCGGTGCGCGTTGATGCCCTTGGAGCAGCTGCAGCCCGAGCCGGTAGTCGCGCACCGCGCGCTCGGTGGCATGGGTCGCCAGCGCATGGTTGCCCGCGGCGACGAGGTAGTGGACCGCCTTGAGCGGCTGGCGCGCCCGCTCGAAGTGGTGTGCCAGCTGGTGGACGAGCGCCTCGTCGTCACCCCGGTCGCGCCCCTCCAGCGCGCTGGCCACCCGGTGGTGCATGCGCCGCAGCAGGTTGGGGCCCACCATCTGATACGCGACCTCGCGGAAGAGCGCGTGCGTGAAGACATACTGGGCGCCCCGCTTGCGCAGCACGCCGGCGGTGCGCAGCTCCTCGAGGGCGCGCTCCGCCACGGCCGGGTCCTGCCCGCTGACCTCCGAGAGCAGATCGACGCTCAAGTCGCTGCCGATCACCGCAGCCAGCTGCAGCAGGCGCGCGGTCGGACCGCGCAGGTCCTCGAAGCGCGTGAGGACGAGGTCGCGCACCGAATCGGGCAGTTCGAGGTCGAGTGTGCCGGTCAGCACCCAGCCTCTGGGGGTGCGACTGAGCCGGCCTTGAGCCTCGAGGGAGACGAGGAACTCCTCGAGGAAGAAGGGGTTCCCCTGGGTGTTGGCGTAGAGGTCTTCGACGAACTGCTCGGGGAGCTGGTGGTCGCCGTAGCGCGCGCTCAGGAAGTCCGCCACGCCGGCGCGATCGAGCGGCGGGACGCTCAGCTGCTCGAGCAGCCCTTCGTTGGCCAGCGACTCGATCCCCTGCTGCAGCCATGGGACCTCCAGCAGCTCGAAGTCGCGCGCACAGGCGAGCACCACCACCCTCACGGCAGTCGGGCTGCGCACCAGATGCTCGATGAGCGCCCAGCTGGCAGGGTCGATCCAATGCAGGTCGTCGAGCAGCAGCACGACGGCACCATCCTGGGCCGCGACCTCGGAGAGCGTCAGCGTCGCCCAGCGGAAGAACCGCTCTCGGTGCTGCTGCAGCTCCGCAGCGTCCCGCAGCACCGTGAAGGTCGCGTTCGCGACCGCCTGCACTGCCGCCTCGGCAGAGAGCCCATCGGCGATGTGCCGTCGCAGCTGTTCGCGCAACGTCGCCGACAGCTCGACGTAGCGGTGGCCGGTCAGCGCCACCAGCCGACGGCCCTGCAGCTCCTCGATGATCACCCGGCTGCCGCTGATGTGGAACTCCCGCAACTGCTCTTGGGTGTTGAGCGTCTGGCCCAGGAAGGCCTGCATGGTCACGATGATCTCACCCAGGTCCTCGCCGAGCGCCTCGTCGGAGCAGACGGAAGCGATCACCTCGCCCTTGGGACCCAACAGCACCACAGCATCGAGGTCGGCGGGTTCCCGCTGTGTTCGGAAAGGGATCTGGAGCGCATCGAAGATCTCTCGGAAGGTCGCATAGGGGGAACCGCCCTCATGGCAGCGGCCGAGCACCCAGCGACCACCCCGTTGCTCGAGGGTGCGCAGGGCGAGCAGGCTCTTGCCCACCCCGGCGTCACCCACCAGCAGCACCACGCGCGGACCGCCCTTGCCTGCGCGGTCGAGGCGCTCGCGTACCTGCCCCTGGAGGGCTTCGCGACCCATCAACGCCGGCACGGCCACCTCTTCGTGAGGGGAGGTTGCGCCTGCGCCAGTCGCTTCCGGGGGCAGACGATGCCCCAGCGGCGGGCTCATCCGAGCTCCTCCTCCACTGAGCCGACCACGCGGTCGCCCTGGGCAGGGTCAGATGCGTCTTGCTGGTGCGCACTGGCCTTGGCCGCCGCTGTGCGCAGGCGTTCCTTCCAGCGCATGGGCGCCTCCTCGTCGAGGTGGACGTCCTGTGGATGGGACCGCAGGTGGGCAAGGACCCCCGGCAGGCGCGGCGCCTCGATGACCGCCAGGAGCCGTTGCTCGTTCTGCGCGAAACCTTGGGTCGCCTCGGCGATGAAGCGCTCGCGGTGCTCCTCTACGGCGCGGTACCCACGCGTGCGCGTCATCGCCGCATCCCAGCGGCGGCACCACTGCAGGGCATCCTCGCCCTCCTTGGGGTGCTTTCGGCGAAGCCGGCCCGTGCGCAGGGCGGTGCGCCAGAGCTCGCTGGTGCGCACATGGGTGGTGAACACCCGGGTGTGCAACGGGTGGTCCATGTCCAGCGGGAGCAGAGCGAGCTGCTTGGAGCGGGCGATGCGCACCGCGGCGCTGAAGCAGGGTGGTGGCAGGCGAACTTGGCCGAAGGTGCGCAGGTGCTCAGCGTAGAGCACCTCCTGCGTCGTCAGCGCCAGCGGCGGGTCCATCGAGGGGTCCTCGAAGAGGGCGATCAATCCCTGCAGGTCTTCGGGGGCCACGGCGATGCCCACCGCCGAGGGCTGGTAGTCGGCGCTGAGCGCCTCGAGCAGGTACCGCTCCCGCTGCAATCCAGGGATGACCCCGACGAGCAGGGCACGCTCGTTCCCCGCAGGGTCGGCCAGGCTGCCGATCGGCGGCAGCAGGGTCGCTCCCGGGTCCGTCAAGGGGATACGCTGCGCGCGGGCGATCGTTGCCCCCTCCCTACTTGCGTTCCTTGACCAGCTCGAGGATGGCCTTGGGGTCGGCCAGCCGGTCGAGGTCCTCCCGGGAGAGCACGGGGGTGCCGGAGATGTTCTGCTTCTCACCGGGGCGTTGGAGGAAGAGCACCGTGTCCTTCTCCGTGACCCGCTGCAGCTGGTGGAGCAGGCGGCCGCGCTCCTGCATCTCCGGGGCGGTCGCGCCGATGCCGCTGATCAGGATGCTGCCGTTGGAGTTGCTGATGGCCTCGATGTTCGCCTTCTTGGGGTACGCCATGGTGAACCCGAGGTCCTCCAGCTGGTCGACGACCTGCCGCTGGAACCCACGGAAGTGGTGGCCGTCCTCACGGGTGCGCCCCTTCTCCGCCTGAGCAAGCGAGAAGGGATCGAGGGGCGCGATCATCGGCTGCCCCAGGTACTCCTCGAGCTTCTCGGCGACATCGACCATCGCGTTCTTGCCCTGCTCGTAGAGCTGGATCGCCTTGCGCGAGACCCCGGCAGCGTCGGCGAGCTGGCCCAGACTGAGCCCTCGTTCGTAGCGCAGGTGGCGCAGCCGCTCGCCATTCATCTGGACGTAGGGCCCCCCTGGAGCGGCGAAGATGAACGGCGGCACGCCCTTGAGGTAGAGGTCCGAGAGCGTCGAGTACTCGACGATGGGGATGCCGTGGCGCAGATAGACGACGCCCTCCTCCAGCGGCCCGGCCGCGGAGCGCTCACCCACGACCATCGGGCGGCCGTTGAGATAGGTCGAGAGGATCCGAAGGTCCCGCGCGACCGTGGCGCTGAGCGCGTCGATGTTGGTGAGGACCTTGACGATCCGTAGCTCCCGATCGCGGCGAGCGACCAAGTCGAAGGCGACGGTGCGCAGGTCGGGCTCGGTCAGGAAGAACCCTGCCTGGGCCAGCATGGTGCGGACCTTCTGGAGCAACGCAGCGCGGTCGCCAGCCATCCGATGGTATGTACACAATCCCTTCTATAAGAACACCACGGGTAATCCCCTTCGCGTGCCCGACCTGACGCGCAGCGCTGCCGCACCCCTCGCTCCCCCCCAAGGCGTAAAGCAGGGGCGGGCGCTGGCGATGCGATGGGCGCGATCGTCGGCGTGCTCCGAGCGGGCATGGTGCACATCGACGACGCCGCCGACGGCAGCCGTCTCTACAACAAGGGCTGCTCGGGCACAAACCAGCCCGGTGGTGGGCTGCTGCTCGACCCGATCGAGGCGCTCTACCTGCTGACGTCGGACCGGCTTGAGGTCCGTGACTCGGCGGGCAGGTCGTTGGCCATGGGCGAGCTGCTGGCGGTCACCGGTGGTGCGACGGCAGGTGCCGCGCGCAAGGAGGTCGAGTATCTGGTCTACCGCGAGCTGCGGGAACGCGGATTCGTCGTGCGGGTCAGCCGCGGGACGTTCCACTTCCTCCTCTACGCCCGCGGGGAGCGCCCGCCGCGCGGCTCGGTCAGCGCCGGCGTGCTGGTCGCCTCCGAGCGCGACCCCATCGACAGCGAGCGGCTCGTCGCCCTCGCAGCCACCTTGCGCGGCGCGGCGGCGTTGCCAGCGGCGTACATCGCCATCGTCGACGAGGAGGGGGACGTCACCTTCTACAATGTCGACGAGCCCGAGCCCAAGGGTTCGGTCGCGCCGCTGCCCAGCCCACCGCCAGCCGTCGGGACCCTCTTGACCGACCGCGTGGTCGTCAGTGAGGCCAGCGCCGTCGAGCGTCTGCAGGCGCAGGGGTGGTATGGGCGGGCCCTCGCCGGTGAGGTGGTGCTCTCGCTGCTCGAAGCGCTCTACCTGCAGCAGGAGGGTTGGCTCTCGGTCCATCTGCCGCGGAGCCCGCGGTCGTTGGGGCGCAAGGCCCTCTACGAGCGCGCTGCGGCGCGGCAACCGGACCTGGCGCTGCGCCTGGCCGCCTACCGAGCGTTGCGGGAGCGGGGTCTGGTCATCAAGACCGGGTTCAAGTACGGCACGCATTTCCGCGGCTACGACGACGACCCCGAGCATTGCCACGCGCAGTACCTGATCCACGTCCTGCGGCACGACGAACGGCTGGAGTGGTCGGCCATCAGCCGCGCGGTGCGCCTTGCGCACGGGGTCCGCAAGGAGATGCTGTTCCTGCGGGTGCGGCCCCGCTCGCTGCAGTGGGTGCGGTTGCGTCGCATGCGACCCTAGACCTCGTCCCACGCCGCCGCGTCCTCTCCATCCCACAGCGTCTCGGGCAGCCGCAGCGGCGTCATCTGCCCCTCCTGCAGCAGGGTCAGATGGGGCGGCAGTGGCCGCGGATAGCGCCCGCTGGTGTGGAAGGAGACCAACCGTCCATCGAAGAGGCTCCGCCATCCCTGGCGGAAGGGTTGGTGCCCTCGAACCATCGCGACGAGGTCGTGGTCATCGAGATAGTCACATAGGACGCGCCTGCCAAAGAGCCAGACCCCTTCGCCGCGCCCGTCGTTGGGGGAGAACCCCTCCCCTCCTTGCAGGTCCGGGTCGTTCCAGAAGAACTGGGTGAGGGTGCCGTCGGTCGGGTCCTCGCTGCGGATCGCCGGGTCGTCGTGTGGGTGAGCTCCGAGCGCATCGAGGCTTGGCGCGTCCTTGGGCAGCCCGCCGTGGACGGCCAGGATGCTCGAATCGAGCACCGCTGCCAGCGGGAGTGCAGCGAATATCCGTCCGAGCGCAGGCCACAACCTGGTGGCGTCGCGTGCGCGCAGCTGTGCCCCCGTGCCAAAGCGCTGCGCCACCGAGATCGTCTCGTGATTGCCGCGCAGGAGCACGACGCGTTCGGGGTGTGCAGCCATCGTCTGCAGCACCCTGAGCAAGACCTCCAGCGAATCGGGCCCGCGGTCGACGTAGTCGCCCAAGAAGCAGAGGTTGTGGTCGGCGAACTGGCGGTGCCACAGCTCGAGCGCAGCCTCGAGGACCGGGAGGTCCCCGTGGAGGTCGGCGACGACCACCCATCGGCTACCGCTGTGCCATCGACACAGCGGCTGGCGTGCCAAGCGGGGGGCCACGTCGTCGATGACCGCTGGCAGTTGTTGGACCGCATCCATCAGGACAGACCCCCTCGATGACCCGTGCTGGGCCCCCCACCACAAACGGTTTTATACCGGAGGTGGGACTGGCCATCTTGCTTGACGGCCATGGCGGTGGGGAAACACCCGGTCTCATCTCGAACCCGGTAGTTAAGCCCACCTGCGTTTCCGATGGTACTGTGGTGCGCGAGCCCACGGGAAGCCGGGGTCGCTGTCAAGCACCCCTTCCCTCTGAGCGCAGCTGCCGCCCCCCAAACTTCTTGTAAGCACTCTAAGGTGGCCGACCGTGCGCCCGAATCAGTTGGTCAGCATCGTCGGTGTCGCACTGATTGTCATCGCGCTGGGTGCCGGAGCGATCATCGGCGATAAGCTGCAGCCGCGCACGGAAGCGTCGAGCGGCAAGGCGCTCTACGAGGTCACCTGGGGCGTGGTCCAGATGAACCTCCCCGCGCAAGGGGGGACTGTCGCTGATGGCGCGACGCAGACCGTGCAGGTCCCCGTCTTCGTCGAGAACCTCACCGACGTCTCCCTCCAGCTCTCCTCGGTCGACCATCCACCCTTCGCACGGCCGGGCGCCACCTTGACGGTCACGGTCACCAACGGCACGGGGGCACAGGTCGGGACCGCCAGCGGCGCTGCCGGGCAGACGGTGAGTGTCGACTGGTCCTATGCGCCAGCACCCGAGCCGCTCTCCTTCACCGCAGGCTCGAAAGCCGCTGCCTGGGCGCACCTCGAGGCGGTGCAACCGGCACAGACCGAGGCAGGCGATGACTACACCGTCACGATCGAGGAGAGCCGCGGCGGACTCTGCCCGCCGATCATCGGGTGCCTGCGGCAGGGCAATGTCGACTTCCAGATCACGATCATCTCCTCCGCCTACAATGCGACGATCACCGCCGCCAGCCCCGCCAAGGACTCCGGTCCCTCGGAGGGTAGCCATTGAGTTCTGCGGACCCGATGATGACCGAGGATGCCGCGGCCGAGGGATCCCTCGACGAGTCCTCCCAGGGGCAGTCCGCCGAGCAGGTCGATGACCTCAGCTACGCCCGCGAGCGGCTGTTCATCACCAAGGATGTCGACCAGCTGTTGGGGATGCTCAAGGACACCAAGCACCGGCTGCCGCGGACCCTGGGGTGGTTCGATGTGCTCATCCTGGGGATCGGCGCGATCATCGGTGCCGGGATCTTCGTCCTCGTGGGGGTCGTGACGGCACTCTACGCCGGTCCCGGGGTCGTCCTCAGCTTCATCCTCGTGGGGATCGTCTGCATCATCGTCGCCCTCTGCTACTCGGAGCTGGCGTCGATGCTGCCCATCGCGGGCAGCTCCTATACCTACTCCTACGCCTCCATCGGAGAGATCGTCGCCTGGATGGTCGCCTGGTCGCTGGTCCTCGAGTATTCGGTCGGCGCCGGCGCGGTGGCCGTGGGGTGGAGCGGCTACATCGGGGGGTTGTTGCAGTCGGTGGGCGTGGTGCTGCCCAAGGCCATCACCACCGATCCCAGCAACGGCGGCGTCATCAACCTCCCGGCGATGCTGATCGTCCTTGGACTGACCGCGTTGCTGTACCGTGGTACCAAGGAGAGCGCGCGGTTCAACATGATCCTCGTCGCCACCAAGCTGGCCGTGATCGGGATGTTCCTCATCGGTGGCCTGTTCTACTTCAACCCCGCCCATTTTACGCCCTTCATGCCCTACGGCGCGGGCGGAGTGCTCACCGGTGGCGCGCTGGTGTTCTTCGCCTACTTGGGCTTCGAGTCGTTGGCGACCACCGCCGAGGAGGTCAAGGACCCTCAGCGGGACATGACCATCGGCATCATCGGGTCGCTGAGCATCACGACCCTGCTCTACATCGGCATCGCCGTCGTGCTCATCGGCATGGTCGCGTACACCGACATCGACATCAAGCAGCCGTTGGCGGCCGCCCTGGTCTCCGTGGGGCAGCCGGGCATGGCCAACGTCCTGGCCATCGGTGCCCTCTTTGGCATCACTTCGGTGCTGATGGTCTCGCTCCTGGCACAACCGCGGATCTATTTCGCCCTGGCCCGGGACGGTCTGCTTCCGGGCAAGCTGGCGCGCATCCATCCGCGATTCGGTACCCCTGCGCTGCCGACGCTGGTGTCGGGGTTCTCCATCGCCTTGGTCGCTGGGATCACCCCGATCACCACCGCGGCGGCGGTCGCCAACGTGGGCACCCTCTTCGCCTTCATCCTCGTCTGCCTGTCGGTGCCGCTGCTGCGCAAGCGCGCGCCTGACGCCCGCCGGCCCTTCCGCATGCCCTTCAACCCGATCCTGCCCATCATCGGGGTGATCTCCTGCATCGGGCTGATGCTCAGCCTCTTCATCGAGGTCCCCCTCTCGGCGGTGGTGATGGTCGCCTGGATGGGTTGCGGGCTGCTGCTGTACGCCAACTATGGCTACTACCACTCGCGGGTGGCCACCGAGCGCGGCTATCCCGACGCGCGGTGGGAGCCCGACGACGAGCCGAGCGGCGATGAGTCCGTTGCCGGTCACGGTGGCGATTAAGCGCCACGGACGCAGGTGAGGCCCATGGGCGGCTCCGACCCCAAGGTCCCCCTGCTGGGCTACGGGTCCCTGCTCTCGGTGCGCGGGATGCGTGACGGCTCCGAGAGTCTGGTGGTCGCAGACCCGCGGCGCGCCTTCGTGCCGGGGGTCGGTCGGGGCCTTGGCCTGCATCAACGCTCCGGGCGGCCCGACCAGCGCTTGGCGATGGTGCTCGAGGTCGGATCGGTCTGGCCGTTGCAGTCGCGTCCGCTGCCCCTGGGCTTGATGACCCCCAAGGAGACAGGGGTGGGGATGCTGCAGCTGCACCTGCGGCCACGAGACCTCAGCTCCCTTGGCGGCCGCCTCGGATGCCACGGGCTGGTCGTGGCGCTGCAGGAGCGCAGCGGGGCGCAGGACATCCGTCCGCTCCTCGACCGTCTTGCGGGCGCGAGTGCGTCCTTCGAGGACTACCAGCGAGCGCTGGCCGCCGAGGCAGGCTGCTGGTCGGGCCGCTACGTCCCGGTGCCGGTGCGCTTGCTCGAGGCCTCCCAGAGTGCGTACCTGTTCGTCAGCCCCACGCTCACCATCGGCCAAGTGGGCCCCGAACGCGCCAAGCTGCTGCGGAGCCTGCCGCAGGCCTTGGAGGCCTTCGGCGATCAGCCCAACGGTCAGGTCGAGTACTACCGCCAGTGCGTGCTCGGAGGCGTCCACGGGGTTCCCGTCGTCGACCTGCTGGCGGCGAGCCTTCCGCAGGGGCGGGTGCACTACGACCTGCTCAACAGCGAGATCGCCGATGCCGTCGCGACCTGGTTCGACCAGAAGGCAGCGGACTACAAGGCGACCTTGGGGCTGCCGCAGATGAACATCCACCTGTCGGGCCTCGAGCACATCCTCGATGGACTCGACGATCCCGTCACGTCCGAGCCGCCGGAGCGCGACCCCGCGGCACCGGCGCGGTTCTGATCATTCCTCGGAGTCGCTGCCGCGGGCCTGGTGGGGCCGACCATTCGTCGAGGAGCTCGTGCGCGAATCCGCCATCTGGTCCTGTCGGTCCGTCAGGGCGCGGCTGGCTTGCCACCGCAGCTGGAAGCTGACGATGGTCGCGATCACCGCCACCAGGGCGACTGCCGCGGTGGCGAAGAGCAGCCACTGGGTATCCTCCCTCGGGTGGGCGGGGCGCACCACCACGACCGTGGCGCCGCCGACGTTGCCGACGCTGTCGGTGGCGGTCACCTCGATGAGGTTCGTCCCTTCGGTCAGACCCTCGAGCACGACCACGAAGAGCCCGGTGTCGTTGGCATAGGCCGCGCGAATCGGCAGACCGCCGTTGAGCGTCACCTCGACCACCGTCACCCCCGAGGGGTCGAAGGCCTCACCGACCAGCTGGACCGTCCGTCCGTTGATGCGCTGTTGGGCCAGCGGCGCGGTGATGGTGACCGTGGGGCCCTCGCCATCCCCGCTGCGCACGACCACATCGACGGCGGTGGTCGCGCTGTTGTTGGCGCCGTCGAACGCGCGGGCGTGGATGGTCATCGGGCCGACCGCAAGGGTCAGCGTCACGAACCAGGACGTGGTCCCCAGCGCCGGGACGTAGGGGCCCGAGCCGAGCGCGACCTCCACCAGCCGAACGCTGCGGTCGTCTGTGGCACGCCCTTGCACCTGGATCGACCCTTCGACGGGTTCTGCTCCCGGGAGGGGATTGGTGATCGTCAGCGTCGGCTCGGTGGTGTCGGCTGGCAGGAAGGTCAGGGAGGCGACGTCGTGGCCCACATTGCCCGCGGCGTCGATGACCTCAAGCACCAAGGGGTTCTGCCCCGGGTGGAGCGTCAAGGTCGCCCGCCACAGCGGATGGGTGATCCCCACCCCCCCGCTGCTGGGCACCCCATCGACGGACAGGGCCGCACCGATGGCGGCTTCGCCCTCGGGCATCACCCGCACGGCGGCGATCCCCACGAGGTCGTCGGCATCGCCCTCGAGTTGGACGGTCGCGTCGGCGAGGGTCTGCCCCGGTGCTGGGTGCACCAGGCGGATCGTCGCCGCCGTCGTGTCGCGGATGACGGTGACCGATGCGGTCGCAACGTTGCCGACCGCGTCGCTGGCCGTCACCTCGACGGCGTTGTCTCCCTCGTCGGGGAGGGTCCCAAAGCCGCTCCAGCTGCCGGCCGTACCGCTGAGCGGCACCCCCTGGAGCGCGACGACCGCACCAGGCTCGGCGGTGCCGCTGACGGCGATCGTGGTGTGGTTGGTCAGGCTGCGATTGGCAGGGGCGGCGATCTCTAGCAGCGGCGCGCGGGTGTCGATGGTCACGTTGATGGTGTCGTTGCCGACGTTGCCAAAGGAATCGAACGCCCGGGCGCGCACCTGCTGCACCCCATCGGCGCTCGCCAGCAGGTGGGCCTGCCACGAGGCGTTGCCGATGGCCAGCGTCCAGTTGCTGCCATCGAGGCTGACCTCCACGCCCTCGAGGGCGAGGTTGTCGGAAGCGCTGCCGCTCAGCTCGATCGACCGGTTCGCCTGTGCGCTCCCGTGCTCGGGGGTGAGGATGGTCACCACCGGTGCCGTCTGGTCGAAGGGCAGGAGGGAGACGACGTAGGTCGTCGTCGCATCGACATCAAGGGAGGCATCGGCCCGGAGGTTGGGGGCGGCCGCGCTCACCAGATGGGGGTTGAGGTCGAGGGCCTCGCTGCCGCCCGAGCGGCGCGCCTGGCGGATGGGCAGCGGTCCGAGCAGCCCCGTCGCATTGGTGGTCCCGCTGAGCACCACGGCACCCTGGGCGTCGAGGATCTGGAGTGTGGCATTGGCCACGGGACCGGAGGAATCATCGACCGTCTGCCAGAACGTCGTCCAGAGGATGTCGACCCAGCTGTCGGTGTCGTTGAAGGCGATGCCTTGCTGATCGAGGGAGACGTCGACCAGGGTGGCGCTGGCCGCGGCGCCCAGGGTCAGCGGGGCTTCGTCACCCGCATCGGTGCCGCCACCCGACATCGTCAGGGTCCCACCTTCGAGGATCGTGCCGTCGAGGTTGCCGCGCAGGGTCACGTCGGTGAGGTCGATGTCTGGTTGCAGGGTCTGGGGCTGCGAAAGGACTCCGATGGCGTTGTCCCGCACCGTCGACTGGCGCAGCGAGACCTTTCCGCCGAGGACGCGGAGACCGATGATGTTGTCGGAGGCGTTGATGCCGGCAAGGTCCGCTGCCTCGACCGTCGAGAGGATGCTCACACCGATGGCGTTGTTGATGCTCTGCAGCCCATCGACGAGCGGCCGGGCAGCCAAGGCCACCACGAGCCCGCTTGCGGCATTGTCCCGCAGGGTGCAGTTGGTCAGGTGCGGAGCGACCACGCCCACGAGCGACGAGACGACGATCCCCGAGTAGCCGTCACGGACCGTGACGTTGTCGAGGGTCGCCCCCGAGGTCCCCAGGTACACCCCCTGCAGCTCGCCGCTGAGGGGCCCCAAGGAGGTCCCGGCCCCGGCGATGGTGCTGTCGGAGGCGTCGAGGACGGAGCCGTCGAGCGCTCGCAGGTAGTAGGGGTGCGGCGCGCTCTGGTTGGGTCCGACAATGGTGCCGTCGTGCAGCCGCAGCGTCCCGCCCGATTGGACGGTGATGTTCCAGAAGGTGGTGGCGGTGCTGTTGATGGTCAGGTTGACGCCGTCGAGGGTCAGCGTGCCACCGGCAGCGATGGTGAGGTTGCCATCGAGCAACAGGTCGACACCGGTGTACGAACGCACGTCGCTGACGACCCAGTCGCCGATGACCGTGCCCCCGGCCGGAGGAGGGTCGTTGCTGGCGCCCACCGACGGCGAGAACGCGACGGAAAGCAGCAGGAGCCCCAGGCACAGGGTCGTGAGTCGTCGCACAGTGCTGACCACCCGCTGGCGGCGGATATAGGTTGGGAGCCTACCGACCCATCCCCGCGAGCAAGTCGGAGAGCGCTGCTGCAGGGTCCTTGGCACAGACGACCCCCGAGGCCACCAACACCCCAGCCGTCCCAAGCTTGCGAGCGGCCGTGACATCGGCGCGGTCCTTGATCCCCGCGCCGCAGAGCACGGCGACCGATGGCGAACTTGCAGCGACCAGCGCGACGGCGGAGCGGACGACCTCGGGCGCTGCGGTGCTCACCGACACCTCGCCCCCGATCAGCTCCGGCGGTTCGATGGCCACGTAGTCGGGGTGCAGCCGTGCCACCTTGGCGGCCTTCGGACCGTCAGCGGCGCAGATGACCGTGCGCAGGCCCGCCCCCTTGGCGGCGTGATGTGCCGCAAGCAGGTCGGCTGCCGCCAGCGGGCGCTCGGCATGGTTGAGCAGGGTGCCCACCGCACCGGCGGCCGCCATCGCCGTAGCGACGGTGTGGCCGGTGCTCTTGCCCGCCATCGCCCCATCGACATGCTGAGCGTAGATGGGCAGGCGCAGGGCCGCGGCGTAGCGCGCGACATCGAGGGCAGGGACCGCCAGGGCGGTCAGGCTGCGGCCATCATCGGCGCGTTGCAGGCTGCGGCAGAGTTCGAGCCCCGCCGCACCGGTGGCGTCCCCGTAGGTCTTGAGGTTGACCAGCACCAGCGGGCCGCCCATGGGCCGACGCAGGCGCAGTCGACCCTTTCTCCTTTTGCCCTCAGGCCTGCGGGGGGCCGGTCGCTTTTTGCCCTCGAAGGCCATCGGTGCCCTGCACGGTGCCTCCGATGGTCACGACCCTCTGCCCCCACTGCGGCAAGTCCGCCGAGGGGACCGCCCACGACAAGGGTCACTACCTGCTGGTCAGCTGCGAATGGTGCAAGGTGATCCTCGGCGTGCTGCCCAAGTACCATCAGCTGGTGACCTTCAAGGACAAGGGCGGCGACGAGGAGCCTCGGACCTGAGGGCTGCTGGTGCGCGGCAGACGGACCGGCCCGGGCAGATTGACCTTGGGCCTGGTCAACACCTACGACATGCTGCGCTTCGACGAGGCCCATCGGCGAGTCCTCGTGCGCGTCGGCCCGGTGGCGTTGGCCTATGACGCCAACGTCGCGCTCATGGGATTCCCGCTGCAGGGGCTCAAGGACCCCGCACGCAGCAGCGCGCTGACCCACGGTGACCAGGTGCCCGTGCCCCTGGAGGATCCCTCCGATCCGCGGCAGCTGGCGGCCTGGGTGGCCTCGACGACCTCGGTGGCCTCCGAGGTCGCCCCCCTGCGCGTCCTTGCGGATGGTGGCCGCTTGAGCATCTGGCCGATGCCCACCGGCGGGCTCCCGCCCCAGCTGGGCACGCCGGTGCTGACGACCGCCAAGCCGGCTTCGCATCGGCGCATCGATTGTGCCACCGTCGCGGCGTCCCTGGCCGAGGGGCGTTCGCAGCTGCTCCTCTTCGGCCTGGGTCACAAGGGGCTGCCCAACGACCTGCGCGAGCGCATCGACACCCATCTGGAGCTCAGTGGGCAGTCGATTCCCTTCGAGACCGCAACGGCCATCGCGGCGGTCACCGCCGAGGTCATCACCCGGCTGCGGGCAGCCCAGCAGGACCGGTGCTGATCGGTCGCTTCTTCTCGAGGTCCCAATGGAAGTAGCGCATCGGTGAGGTGTGCCAGCCCTTGGGCAGTCGCGTCCCGGCGGGCAAGAGCTCGAGCGGGACCGCGCGCACCTCCACCTGCAGGTCGGGGAAGAGCGCGGCAGCGACGCGCGGGAGAGCCTCCTCGTACCCTGCAGCCTCGCCAAAGTGCACCCGTTGGACCGCCGCGGCGACCCAGCCCCATTCGGGGGTGCCCACGATCCGCTGACACAGCTGCTGGAGCCGCTGGGCGTTGGCGCGGTCGGCGCGGTCGCAGAACAGGACCCGGTTGAAATGCGCCAGCAGGTCGCGCCGGACCTGATAGGCGATCGAATCGGGCTTCTGCGTCGCACGTCGCGTGAGGTCGCCGAGCACCATCTCTAGCGACAGCGGTGCCACCAACCCCCACTGCGCCAGGCGCTGGTTGATCGCGTAGTCCATCGTCCCATTGATCAGCGCGTGGACCGCTTGGCGCAGGTCGGCCCAGTAGGAGATCTGCCACCCCCGTTCGGAGCGGGCGTTGACCTGGTGCAGATAGGGATTGAGCCCGCTGCGCTGGAGCGCCTCCAGCTCGGCGGCGTGCCCCAGCTCATGGTGCGCCAGGTAGCGCGTGAGCACCGTCGCCTCGGCCCAGCCGTAGTCGACGCAGGCGGCAAGGTCGGCAAGGTGGAACACCACCTCATGGGCCATCGGGTCGTACTCGGAGACGAGCACCCGATGGCCCAGTGGGGAGTCGCGTTGGTGCAACCGCAGCGTCGGCAGTCGCTCCGGCGCCACCTGCCAGCGCCGGGCCGCCTCGTCGAGGCCATCGGCGATCAGCGCCTCCCAGGTGGAGCGGTCCGGGCGGCCTCGGGCGACCATCCGCGCACACTGCCCCTGCTTCCAAAAGAACCCATCGCACCGGCGGGGCGGCTCAGGCGCGTCGGAGGGTGACGAAGAGGGTCCGTGGGTCGTGGTCGAGGGTCGAGGGCATCACGGTGTCGTCGATGCGCTCGACGGTGAAGGGGCCCGCAAAGAGCGCGCGCACCTGCTGCGGGCTGAAGCGATGCGGCCCCCACTCACCTGGTTCGTCGACGCTGAAGACCTTGAGGAGCAGCGGAGCGCCCCGCGGCAGCAGCGCCGCCACCCGAGTGACGTAGGCGACTCGTGCCTGCGGGGGAAGGGTGCCAAAGGCGCCGCGGTCGATGGCGCCATCGAAGGGGGCCCCGGGGATGTCGTCGAGCAGGATATCAGCGGTACAGAAGCGGACCCGCGGAGCCAATCCGTGGTGCGCGGTAGCCGCCGCGATGGCCTTGGGGGAGATGTCGACCCCCAGCACGTCGTAGCCACGCGCGCCCATGTCGGCGGCGGTGGTGCCCGGGCCGCAGCCGATGTCGAGCAGCCGCGCCGGCGGCGGCAACAGGGCACCAAGGGTGACGAGCAGCTCCGGGTCGGCCTGGGGCGAGTACCAGGGCAGCTCCTCGACCGGACGGCTGTAGATCCCATCCCAATGGGCCGACGCCTGCGCGTGGTCGACCATCAGGGCCTCAGAACCCGAAGAACAGGGGGATGATCACGCCGACGGTGAGGATTGCGATCGTGTTGATCACCTTGATCAGCGGGTTGATCGCCGGTCCGGCGGTGTCCTTGAAGGGGTCGCCGACGGTGTCGCCGACGACGGCGGCGGCGTGCGTGGGGGAGCCCTTCCCGCCGTAGTGCCCCTGCTCGACGTACTTCTTGGCGTTGTCCCAGGTGGCCCCGGCGGTGGTCATGAACACCGCCACGAGGACGCCGCTGATGATGACCCCCATGAGCACCCCGCCGAGTGCCAGCGGTCCGAGGAAGAGGCCGACGATGATCGGCGAGAGCACCGCCAGCAGGGCGGGGATGACCATCTCGCGCTGCGCCGAGGCGGTGACGATGTCGACGCACCTTGCGTAGTCGGGCGTGTCCTCGCCCTCCATGATCCGCAGTTCCTTGAACTGCCGCCGCACCTCGGTGACCACCGCGCCTGCCGTGCGTCCGACGGCGCGCATCGCCAACGAGCTGAACCAGAAGGGGAGCATCGCGCCGATGAGCAGCCCCACCAGGACGGTCGGGTTGTTGATCGCCATCACCGGCGAGCCGCTGAGCGTACCGTCGACGGCATTGTACTGCATCCCCGGTACGGAATCGCCCAGGCGTTCGAGCGCACTGGCAGGGGCGGAGACGAGGACGAGACGCATCTCCTCGGTGTAGGCGACGAAGAGCGCAAGGGCGCCGAGCACCGCCGAGCCGACCGCGTAGGCCTTGGTGACGGCCTTGGTGGTGTTGCCGATCGCATCGAGGCCGTCGGTGGTCACACGCACCTTGGTGGGCAACCCCGCCATCTCGGCGATCCCCCCGGCATTGTCGGTGATCGGCCCATAGCTGTCGAGGGTGACGATGACCCCGGTCATCGAGAGCATCGACATCGCTGCAAGGGCGATGCCGTAGAGGCCGCCGGCGCTCTGCAGCGCCGGTTCGCTGGCGAACGCCAGCTGGCCCAGGAAGTAGCTGCTCAGCACCCCCACGACCAGCACCAGCAACGGGAGCACCGTCGCTTCGAGCCCGATGGCGAGCCCGGCGATCAGGTTGGTCCCCGCGCCTGTCTGCGAGGCGCGCGCGGTCTCCTTGACCGGCGCGAAGTCGACGGCGGTGTAGTAGAAGCTGATCGCCATGAGCGCCACCGTCACCAGCACGCCGATGACCGCGACGCCAAAGAGTGCCAGCGGCAGCCCCAGCAGCAGCGTGACGATGTAGAAGCCTCCGAGGCTGACGATGGCGCTGACGCCCACACCGCGGTTGAGGGCGCCCAGGATCCCCCTGGGGTCGTCGGTGCTGATGGCAAAGGGCCCGAGGATCGAGCCGATGATGCCGATGGCGCCCAGCGCGATGGGGTAGAGGGTGTAGGTGCCTCGCGCCTCCTGGGGGAAGAGCAGGTAGCCCAGCAGCATCGCCGCGATGAGGGTCACCGCATAGGTCTCGAAGAGGTCCGCCGCCATGCCGGCACAGTCGCCGACGTTGTCGCCGACGTTGTCGGCGATGACGGCGGGATTGCGCGGGTCGTCCTCGGGGATGCCGGCCTCGACCTTGCCCACGAGGTCGGCCCCGACGTCGGCGGCCTTGGTGTAGATGCCGCCACCGACGCGGGCGAAGAGGGAGATCAGCGACGCCCCGAAGGCGAAACCGACGATGAGGTTGGGATCCCGCCCGTAGAGGAGGTAGAAGCCGGTGACGCCCAGCAACCCCAGGCCCACGACGAAGAGCCCGGTGACCGCGCCTCCGCGGGCGGCGATGCGCAGCGCCGGACCGACCCCCTTGCGCGCAGCCTCGGCGGTGCGCACGTTGGCGGTCGTCGAGATCGTCATGCCGACGTATCCTGCCAGCGCCGAGAAGGCCGCACCGACGACGAAGCCCGCGGCGAGCTTGGTCCCGTACGCCGCATCGTCGGGTCGTCGGAAGAGCACGGCGAAGGCCAGCGCGATGACGATGACGAAGAGGAAGACGACCCGGTACTGCCGCTTGAGGTAGGCGTTGGCACCCTCCTGGATCGCCTGGGCGATCCGCCGCATCTTGGGGTTGCCCGCAGGTGCGCGGCGGATGAGCATGATGAAGAGCGCCGCCACCACCAGCGCGACGGCGCCGCTGATCAGCGCCAAGGCCTCAAGTTGACCCAGCAGGCTCGGATCGGGTGCCACGGGCTCACCGCCGCCGCGCCAGCAAGGCGGGCTATAATACCTTTTTCTCTTGGAGCAACGGCTGCAGGAACGCAGGGACGGTGTACCCACCGGCAGCCCCATCGGCCGCCTCGAACACCAGGGCGTGGTCGAGCAGCTGCAGGAAGGCCGGGTCGGATGTATCGAGCGTCGTGGTCGCGCCCTTGCTCTGTCCCTTGGTGACCGCTCCCAGCAGCGTCAGCTCCTCCGGTCGCAGCAAGCGACGTTCGTCTGCACGCCGCTCCTCGAGGACCTCGTCGACCTCGGTCATGGTGACGGTGGTGGCGCTGGTGCGGCGAGCGACGATGACGGCGCGGGCGAGGGTATCGAGCAGCGCCCCGATCCTGCCGCCGCATTGGCGCAGGGTCGAATCGATGACCGCATCGTCGACCAATTCCTCGGGCAACCGCTTGTGGACGATATCCCGCACCTCCTCGGCGACCGCGGTGGCCTTGGTGCCCGTCAGCGGGACTGGCCCGACCGTGCGGCTGTGGGTGATCGAGCGCGCCACCTGGCGGTAGCTGGGGCTGTGGATCAGCGAGGCCGGGGCGGTGACCACCAGCGACACGGGCAGGTCGGTGAGGTCGCGCGCGTTGGCAAGCAACTGCTGCGCCCCTGCGCCTTCCATGGTGTCGAGGCCGTCGAGGACGACCACCAGAGGCCGGCCGTCGCGGGCGCGGCAATGGTCGGAGAGGGCTCCGACCTGCAATGGGATCGCCACCTTGGCGTTCTCCAAGGCGCTGCGCAATCGGTCGCGCCGCTGAGCCGAGCGCAGACCATGGCCAAAGGTCGTCAGCGCGGCAGCCAGGGCGGCCCCCGAGGTGCGTCCGGTGTCCCCCTCGAGGGAGGCCTGCTTGCGGAGCTTGGCCAGCAGGTCGGTCCCCGCGCCCAACAGCGCCGCCGGAACCGCACCGTCGGCGACCGTGCGCGCCCAGGCGTGGGCCAGGATGAGGAAGAGGAGGTCGACCGTCTCGACCTGCTGCAGGTCGAGCTCCTGGTCGACGTCGATGTGCAGGAGACGATGGGAGGCCCGCAGGGCTCGGGCCAGCGCTCGCAGCTGGGTCGACTTGCCCACACCCGGGGCACCGCACAGCAGCACCGAGGTGGGCGCATCCTCGAAGGTCAGCAGGGTCGCAAGGTCCGCGCAGACGCCCTCATCGACGTGCACGAAGTGGTGGTCGAAGGCTGCGGGCTCCCGCAGCGGGTCGCGCAGCGCGCGGTATCCCCGCTGGAGCGCCTCCGCATCGCTGCCCATACGCGCACCGGGCGTGCCAGCCGGATTCGAACCGATAACCTTTGGGGTTGGCTCGACCACGGCGCGATGCGACAGGACCAAGGGCATCGACAGACTGTGCGCTCCGATGGCGGCTGCGCGCTTCGACCGGGCGGCAGGGATCACCACCCTCCACAACGGTGTGCGGATGCCCATCATCGGATTGGGGACCTGGCAGGTCGAGGGCGAGGCGGCCCGTCGCGCGGTCAGCGATGGGCTGGCCGCAGGCTACCGGCACATCGACACCGCGATGATCTACGAGAACGAGGCCGAGGTCGGTGCCGCCCTTGCGGCCTCGGCGATCCCTCGGGACCAGGTCCTGGTGACGACGAAGCTCTGGAATGACGACCATGGGCGTGCCAACGTGTTCGAGGCCTTCGAGTCCTCGCGGACCCGGCTGGGCCTGCAGCAGGTCGACCTGTACCTGATCCATTGGCCGGTTGCCGCGGTCCGTCTGCAGACGTGGGAGACCTTCGCGGAGATCCTCGCCCGGGGCGACGTGCGGGCGATCGGCGTGAGCAACTTCACCATCGATCACCTCGAGGAGCTCGCCGCTGCGGGGGGTCCCCTGCCCACGGTCAACCAGGTGGAGTTCTCGCCCTTCCTGTTCCAAGAGGGGCTGCTGCGCCATTGCCGTGCCAAGGGAATCCAACTCGTCGCCTACAGCCCCCTTGCACGGGGGCAGCGCCTCGAGGACCCGACGGTGCAGGGCGTCGCCACGGAGGTCGGGTGCACTGCGGCGCAGGTGCTGCTTGCCTGGGCGCTGCAGCATCAGGTGGTGGTGATCCCCAAGAGCATCACACCCGCGCGCCAGCGGGAGAACCTCGCCGCAGGGCACGTCCGCCTAGGCGCTGACGCGATGGCGCGGCTCGATTCGCTCGACGAGGGGTTCCGCCTCTGCTGGGATCCGACCACGATGGCCTAGGACGCCCCTACCGCAACTTGGCGTCGCACATGGGGCAGATCAGCCAGTCGGGCTCGACATCTTCCTTGCACGAGGGGCAACTCGTGGCCCCGACCGGTTGGGCCGTGGGCTTGCGTGGGGCAGCGACGGGTGCAGGGGCCGCGGGGGCTGGGGCGGGAGGTGCGCCCACTGCCGCCGGCGGCGTGCTCCACCCGGCTGGTGCGCTCGCCGCAGGGGGTGCCGCTGGCGGTGAGCTCCAGGCTGCAGGTACAGGGCTGCTCGATCCCGCTGGCGGCGTGCTCCAGCCCGGCGGCGGTGGCGGTGGCGCCGGAGGGGCTGAGGAATAGGGGTTGGTCGTCGGTCCTGCCGGTTGCGGCGCGACCGCAGGCGCGCGCTTACGCTTGAGGGCGAGCATCACCACGACGAGGAGGATCGCCACGCCGACGACCACCGCGAGGATCACCCCAAGGAGGCTGCCACTGCCGTCACCCAAGCTGCCCCCGCTGTGCGACCCCTTCTTGGTCACCGACAGCACCGGGCTCTCCCCCGTGGGGGTCACCAGCAGGTAGGCGCCCTTGGTGGAGGGCTGGATCGTCAGGGTGAAGATGTGGTCGCCTTCGACGGCGCTCCAGTGGTAGACCAGCTCGTAGTGCCCACCGGCGGGGATGGCCTCCCTCGTGGTGACCGTGCTGGCGGTCCCCGTGTCGAGTTGGATATCCACGGCGATCCCCTTGGGTGCCTCGGCACCACCATTGTTGGTGATCAGCGCGTGCAGCTCGACGGCATCGCCCGCACGTACCCCTTCGGAGGGCACCAGCGTGATGGTCCCCAGCTCGAGCTCGGGCGCGACGACATCGAGGGTGGCCTCCCACACCTGGGTCTGGGGGACCGAGTTGTGGACCGTCGTCACCGTCAGCGTGACGGTCTGAGAGCCGACCGAGGAGTAGTCGTGGGTCGCGCTGGCCCCGGTCTTGACGGTGCCGTCACCGAGGTCCCACTCGAAGGTCAGCTCGTCGCCGTCAGGGTCGACGGATGCTGAGGCGTCGAAGGTGACGCGCTCGCCGAGCACCACCACCTGGCCATCCTCGGGGCTGGAGACGTTGACCGTTGTGGGCCGATCGATGTCGCGAACGGTGACGGTCCAGCTGGAGGCGACCATCAGGGGCAGGTTGGCCGAGTCGCTGACCTCGACGCGCAGCGGGATGCTGTCGCTGGCCCCGGTGGTGACGGTGTCGAAGGAGGGGCGCAGGATCAAGCTGCTGCCCTGCTCATCCTCCAGGAGCTCCTCGTCGAAGTACCACGCGTAGGTGAGTGCGCCGCCGTCGGGGTCGACGGCGGTGAGACTGAAGGTCTTCTCGGTACCCTCGTCGACGGAGGCCTTGCCGTTGGGGGGCAGCGGCACCGTCAGCACCGGGGCTTGGTTGACGTCGGTGACGATGACATACCAGGTCGCGCTGGTCGAGAGTGGCGGAGTCCCGCCGTCGGTGACGGTGGCGGTGATGTTGTGGGTCCCGGCCATGGTGAAGGTGGGCACGAAGACGTAGCTGGTGCTCGAGGCCGCCGTCAAGGGGAGTCCGTCGAGCTCCCACCCGTAGCTGAGCGCATCGCCATCGGGATCGGAGGCCGTCAGCCCCAACGAGATGCCGACGCTGTCCTCAGGGATGGTCTGTGCAACCGTGGTGGTCGGGATGGTGGCGCTGATCACGGGGAAGCGGTTGACGTCGTTGATGGTCAGGTTCCACTGGAAGTGGGAGGAGTGTTCGGGGCCGGCGAGGCCCGAGGCGTTGTAGGTGTCGTTGAGGAACAGCTCGATGGTGTAGGGGCCGGCGTCGAGCGGCGGGTCGTAGGCTGACTGCAGGGTGAAGGTGGCCGTGCGCAGGACCGGGTTGACCGATCCGAGGCTCGTGCCCCACCCGTCGAGGTGCCAGGCGCCGCTGATGCTGTCCCCGACGTCGATGTTGGGATCATCATAGGTGACCGTGATCGCGACCTCGTCGGCCTCGTCGAGCTCGAGATCCCCCTGGGCGGGGTCTGAGCTCAGCAGCTGCGGCAGGACCTGCGGTTCGACGACCTCCAACGAGAGGGTGCGCTCGTCCTCGAGGGCCGCAGGCGTGGTGTTGTCTGCGACCGTCAGGGTCACGGTGTAGAGACCGACGCTGTCGTAGGCATGGTCGACGGTCGCCGTCGTCGCCGTGTCGCCATCGCCGAAGTCCCACAGGTAGGACTCCAGCTGCCCATGGCGGTCGAGGGACTCGCTGCCATCGAAGGTGATGGTCTCGCCCAGCAGATGGACGCTCCCATCGATCGGCTCGGTGACCAGCGCCCCGGGGCCGCTGTTGAGCGCCATGCTCTGGAAGGGTCCGACCCCTCCGGCCCCCGGTGGGTACCGTGCGACGATGCCCCCGACCGCGACGTCCTTGCCGTCGTTGACCTGCAGGGAGAGGCCGAAGCTCTCACTGTCGTTGAGCCAGAAGGCCGCCCCCGGCCCGCTGTAGGGGACCGAGAACTCGAAGACTCGTCCCCCAGGGCCGAAGGAGGTCCCCAGGTTCTCATCAGGGTCGGTCACCCCGCCGTCGCAGGTGAAGCCCCCGTAGAGCGTCAGGGTCCCGGGGTTGAAGACGTTGTTGTTCCAGTACCCGCAGTACTCCGAACCGTCGCCGTAGGCAACCGCACCGCGATCGACGCACGGTCCTCCCAGCAGGATCGATCGATCTCCCGGTTGCTGGAAGGGGCCATCGTCGACGTAGTCATAGCACTCGATCCCGCCGGTGTCGTTGCCGTCGATGCTGAGGAACATGTAGTCCGCCTCGACGTTGGTGATGGTCCCACCGGCGAACCCGACCAGGTCGTCGGTGGCGTCGGAGCGGACATCGACCGCCAGGTAGAGCCAGCCGCTGTCGTACATGGCGTAGAGCAGCACGTCATTGGGCCCGGAGCCGATCTGCTTGACGGCAGCGGCGTCCCACTCCCCTGCGCTGAGCGCTCCATCGATTCCTGGGGGGCTGTCGGTCCAGTTGACGTTGGGCAGGGTGCGCGAGCCGGGTGCGGCCCCGTCGGTCGGCTCGCTCGCCTGCACCGGCGCGCCTCGGATTGCATGCAATCGCACGGTGGGCACCGCGTCGACGGGCAGTGCCGCCAGCGGGAGCACCAGCAGGGCGACGACCAGCAAGCCCACGACACCCTGACGGGTCGGTGCAGCAGGTCGCAGGTGAGCACGCATAGGGACCAATAGGGCTGAATGTTCCTATCGGTGCACCAGCCCGCCAGTCGAACGATAAGCCTACTGGTGCAAGTGGGGGCTGTCGGGCTAAGGGCTATTGCGGGGAGCCGCCGAGCCTGCCCTTGAGGGCGGCGATCGCCTCCACAGGCGAGGGGTCAACGCCCCGCAGTCCGGCGAGGTAGACCGAGACCAAGTCCCCGTAGAAGATCGCTCCCAGGAGCGCCGCCAATGGGTCGCCCTCGAAGGGGCCCACCTGGGTGATACCCGCCGCATGGCACCACCCGAGCTCCTCGGTGACGACGAAACGCAGCTTGACGCGCTCGCTCTCGTGCTGATGGCGCAGGAGCACCACGTGTTGCCCCGCCGCCCCCTTGTCGACCGGCCAGGGGACCAGGTCGTTGTGGTTCATCTCCGGCAGGCAGAGATCCCGTGCGAACACCTTGGCGTTCTCGTTGAGCTGGGCCCGCCAGCGCTGGGCGACGGTGGCCATCGGGCCGTGGCCGTAGATCGCCGCTGTCGCGTGCAGCAGCTTGCCCGCCAGCTGCTTGGCCGG
This sequence comes from Thermoplasmata archaeon, assembly GCA_023265395.1. Taxonomy (GTDB): domain Archaea; phylum Thermoplasmatota; class DTKX01; order JAHFTX01; family JAHFTX01; genus JAHFTX01. The sequence continues at coordinate 15,253 of JAHFTX010000015.1, read as the reverse complement.
GTTGGACTCGAAGGGGACCGAAGGCCCGAGCTGGGCGGCCAGGCTGCGCAGGTGCAAGGCCGCCGTACTGCCGCGCGGGTCCGGCACCAGCCCCAGCGTCGCTCCCAGCTGCAGCAGCGGGGTGACCATGAAGGGCAGTGCGGCCCGCGGGAGCATCTTGGGGCCTTGCACCTGTACCAGTGGCACACCATGCTCCATGGCCAGCTGGGCCAGCGCGCCGCCGCGGGTCATGACCGCCAGGGGCAGGTCGCGGCGCAGCGCCTCTCGGGCCGCGTCGAGGGTCTCCTCGGTCTCCCCTGAATAGCTGACCGCCACCACCAGGGTGGTGCGACCCACCCACTTGGGCAGCCCGTAGTCCTTGTGCACGACGACCGGCACGGGGGAGGTGGAGTCGGCCAGCGTCGCCAGCAGGTCCCCGCACATGCCGCTGCCCCCCATGCCCACGACCACCACCCCATGGAGGAAGTTGGGCAGGGGCACCTGCAGCGCCTGGCGCAGGAGCCGCTCGGTGATCGAAGGCTGCGCCAGCACCCGGCCGAGCATGTCGGCAGGGTCCCAATCGCGACGGCGCGCCGCATCATCGAGACAGGATGGGTCGATGCGCGATGGGCCGGCGCTCACGGTCGGATCCCTGCCTGCTGCACCGCAGCGGTGGTCACGTCAGCGGCTCCGCTTGCGTCGCCGTTCCTCGCGCCGCCGGTCGATCTCGTCGGTGGTGGCGCCTTCGGGCAGGGGTGCCTCGTCGCTGCTGGGCTTGTGGGACGGCACGGCGGTGGGTCGTTCCGCGGTCGACTGTGCAGCCGACAACTGGGTGGTCAGCTCGTCGTGGCGCGCATGGACCGCCGCCAGACGCTCCTTGAGTGGCCCGAGCGTCGAGAGCAGATGCTGCTCTTCGGCCTTGACCGCTTCGAGGCGGGTCTGCAGTTGATTGTGGGCATCGCTGACGAGGTTCTGCTCCCGCGCGACGACCTCGAGGTGCAACTCAGCGCGCATGCGCTCGACTCGCCCCAGCTCCTCCGAGAGCTTGCGTTCGAAGTCGGCGACGTCCTTCTCCTTGGCGGCGAGCTCCTCCCCCTGGCTCGAGAGGGCAGACTCGAGCTCGAGCAGGGCGTTCTGCTGCTCCTCGAGCATCCCCTCCCGCTCGGCGACCTCCTTCTCCTTGGTCGCAAGCCCCCCGGCGCGCTCCGCCAGGGCGGCCACCGCCGCGTCGTGGGCGGCCTGGAGCTGCTCGGTGGCGGATCGCTGCCCTTCGAGGGCGGCGAGGTCGCTCGTCAGCTTGGATTGGCGGCGCTGGAAGTCCTCCTCCCCCTCCTTGAGCTTCTCACGCACGCTGCGGAGCTTGAGTGCGTTCTCGTCGAGCTTGGCGCGATGCTCGTCGACCTCTCGGGCTTTGGCTGCCAGCTCCTTCTCCTTGGCCTCGAAGGCCACCGCCTTGGCGTCGAGCTCCTCCTGCTGGGCAGCGATGGTCTCCGCCAGCTCCTCGAGGTTGGCGCGCTCCCCTTGGAGCTCCTTCTCCTTGGTCTCCAACTGGTCCTTGAGTCGCTCGACCGAGTCCCGGTCAGCGCGGGTCTGCTCCTCGAGGGCGGTGATCTCCGCCAGCTGCTCCTCGATGGAAGTCTGCTGGGCAGCGACCTCCTCCTCCTTGGCGACCAGCTCCTCGGCCTTCTCCTTGAGCCCCGTCTGGAGCAGGTCGATCTTGCCGCGCCGCTCGTCGACCTCGGCGAGGTTGGCCTCCACCTCCTCCTGCAGGACGGTCAGCTCGTTGCGGTCGGTGTCGAGGGCCGCCTTGAGTTCCGCTAGCTCCGACTGGTGGTCTGCGAGTTGCTTCTCCTTCGTGTCAAGCGCCGAGTGTCGTTGCTCGATCTCCAGGTGGCGTTCATCGAGCTTGTCCTTGAGGGCCTTGAGCTTCTGCACCGACTCGGCGTGCTTCTGGTCCCGGGCGCTCACCTCGGCGCGCTTGGTCTCCAGCTGGGCTAGGCCGGCGGCCACCTCTTCCTCCTTGGCGGAGTTGGCGGTGACGGACTCCTCGAGGGACTGCTGCAGCTCCTGCAGCTCGGTCCGTTCCCTCTCGATGGCCTTCTCGCGCGCCTTGATGTCCTTGTCGAGAGTCCGGACCTTCTGCTCCAGTGCCGTCGTCTCCGACTGCTTGGCAGAGAGTTCCTCGACCTCGGCATCGAGGCCCTTGCGCAGCTCCGTGACCTCCTCGCGCTCGGCCTCGAGCGCTGCCCGCTGCTCCTCGAGGGCGGCAACGCCCCTGTCGACCTCCTTCTCCCGCGCTGCGAGGTCCTTGAGCTGCTGCTCCATCGCATCCTGCCGGCTGGTCAGCTCCTTCTCGCTGGCCTCGAGGGAGGTCCACTTGGTGGCGAGGGTGTCCTCCTTGGCGGCGACCTCGGCGGCAGTGGCGGAGAAGGCCTCTTGCTCCGCCTCGACCTGGCTGCGCAGCGTCTCGAGCTCGGAGCGCTGGGCCTCGAAGGTGGCGCGCTGGTCCTCGAGGGCTGATCTGCGCTCCTCGAGCTCCTTCTCGCGCACGGCGATGCTCTCGAGCTGGGCCTCGATGTCGGCACGGGTCAGCTCCAGCTCCTCGCGCTCGCTCCCGAGCTCGATCTCCTTCTTGCGGAGGTCCCCCTCCTTCTGGAGGAGCTCGGTCTCCTTGCGCTTGGCCGCCGAGCGCTTGAGGTCGAGCAGCTTGCCCTCCTTGCGGATCGTCGCCAGCTCGGCAGCGCTCCCGGGGGCAGCGGCGGCGGCACCTGCGGGGTCGGCAGCGCTGGCGCGGGCCTCGAGCACGCCAATCTGTGCTTCGAGGGCGGCGACCTTCTCGGCCATCTTCTCGTTGTCGCCGGTGAGCGTGGTGACGACCTCCTCGAGCTCCTCGCGCTCGCGTCGCAACGTGTCGCGCTCGGTGGTCAGCGTCGAGAGCGCCGCGGAATCGCCACGGGCACCACCGCCGACGTTCTGCATCATGCGGAAGACCGCGTCGGGGTCCTCTTCCATCAGGCGCTGGATATCCTCGAAGGTCATCGGGGCCTCGCCGCCGCTGTTGGACGACTGCTTGGCCATCGGACCCCCCAGCGCCAATCCGGGCTCAGCCAGGAGTAGCACTTCGGTGCAAGCGGGCAGGCCTATATGAAGCTCGGGGATGTGGTGCGTCCGGGAGGGCGACGCCGCTAGGTCTATCTGTCGTCGGCTTGCTCGGAACGTCGATGCTCACCCACATCGATCACGTCGCGATTGCGGTGCGCTCGATCGAGGCATCCCTCCCGCTCTACAACGCCGCCTTGGGGCTGGTGCACACGGGCACCGAGGAGGTGGCCGGGGACAAGGTCCGTGTCGCCTTCCTGCAGGTGGGGGAGAGCCACATCGAGCTCGTCGAACCGATCGGCCACTCGGGAGTGACCCGTTTCCTCGAGCGCCAGGGCGGGGGGATCCACCACATCGCCTTCGCCACCGATGACATCGAGGCCGACATCGCGGCGCTGGTGCGTCGGGGCGTGGAGATGATCGACCCGCGGCCGCGTCGGGGGAGCCGAGGCACCTTGGTGGCCTTCGCCCACCCCAAGACCACCGGCAGCACGCTCATCGAGCTGGTGGGGCACCTGCCTGGGTGAGCTCTGCTCGGGTCGCTGCCAGCGCACGGAGGCAGCCGCACTGATCGAAGATGGACTCGGCCTGGCGCAACAGCGGCACCGCCTGAGCGGCCGAACCTCCCGCCCGCGTCACGGTCCCCAGCTGGTGCAGCAGATGTGCCCGCTCGATTGGTTGGTTCTCCTCTCCGAGCAGCGCCAGGGCCTCCCGAAGTCTGCTCCCCGCTCCGCCATGGTCGCCGCGGCCGCTGCAGAGGGCGGCCTCTGCCCGCAACATGCTCCGCCGCGATTCGGCATCCTCGAGCTGCAGGCTCGCCGCACCCTGGAGCGCCGCCGCTGCTCCGGCAAGGTCTCCGACCGCGACGAGGCCGAGCACTAGGGCGGTCGCCGCACTGCACTGACCACCGCGGTCCTGTGCCTGCACCGCAAGTCCCAGGGCATGGCGGGCGGTGCCCACGGCCTCGTCGGCTTCGCCCAGGGCCAGCAGCGCCGAGGAGAGGTTGGCGAGTGCGGAGGCGGTCCCCACGGGGTCACCGGCCTCCTCGCACAGCGTGTGGGCACGCTGGAAGTGCTCAGCGGCCTCCTGTTCGTGCCCTTCGTCGAGGAGCACCAGCCCCAGGTTGTTGTGTGACGAGGCCGCGCCCTTGTCGTCACGGGCCCCCTCCTTGATCGCCAGGCTCCGGCGGTGGTGGTCGGCGGCGTCGGGCAGGTCCCCGATGGCGTGCAGCAGCGTGCCGATGTTGTTGAGCGAGCGCGCGGCGCCCAGGCGGTCGCCGCTGCGCTCCTTGAGGGCCAGGCTCAGCCGATGCTGCTGCAACGCCCCGGCGATGTCGCCCCGCTGATGGAGCAGGTTGCCGATGGAGGTGTGGGCGTTGGCCATCCCCTCTTGGTCCCCGGCGTCCTGGCACGAGCGCAGCGCCTCGTCGAAGAGCCGCAGCGCCTCGTCGGTCTGGCCTTGGTCCTGGAGGACCTGCCCCAGGTTGGTGCGCGAGCGGGCGGTGGCGGTGGGGTCTCCCAGGGCGGTCGAGAGCTCCAGGGCGCGACGATAGTGATCGGCGGCTTGCGGGAGTTGGCCGGCCATCTGCAGCATGCTCCCGAGGTTGTGCAGCGAACTTGCGATTCCTCGCTGGTCGCCCAGACGCTCACGGATCGCCAACGCGCGGCCATGGGCCTCCATGGCCGCATCGAGCCGCCGACGGCCAAGGTGGACGTTCCCGAGGTTGTTGAGGGCCACCGCCAGCCCCTGGAGGTCACCGACGCGTTCGTAGAGGTCCTGCGCCTCCTGCAGCTGCTCGAGTGCCTGGTCGAAGTGGCCCTGCGCCCGCAGGACATTGCCCAGGTCGTTGCGCACCGAGGCCAGCCCCACCGCGCTCCCAAGCCGTTGGTGGACTGCCAGCGCCGCCTGGAGCTCCGCGGCAGCGGCGACATAGTTGCCCTGGGAACGCAGGACGTTGCCCAAGGTGCCATGGGCGAAGGCAGCTTCGGTCTCGCCCAGCGGTGCGGTGAGGACATCCCGGATCGCCTTCTCGGCAGCGTTGAGGTCGCCGCGGCGCAGCAACAGCAGCGAGAGCTGGATCTGCAGGCGTACCCCGTCGGCGCCGACGGCTCCTGGACAGGCCTGCAGGCCATGCTCGACGACCGTCAGCGCCTCGGCGTAGGCCCCGGTGCGCTCGAGCACGTCGGCGAGCTTGCGCAGCGCACGGCACTCGGTCGGCCCGGCGTCCGCCGACTCGCCCATGGCCCCATACGCATCGATCGCCGTGAGGTAGTCGCCGAGCGCGGCCGCGGCATCGCCACGCAGCTCCTGCGCCCGCAGCGCTGCTGCGGCGTAGGCCTGCTCGCCCCCGGCAAGGTCGATGCACATGCCGCAGAAGCGCACCGCTTCGGCGTTGGCATAGTCGTGCAGGGCCTTCTCGGCGGCTGCCAAGGTCGCCTGCACCCCCACCTCCCGGTCCTTGGCGCGGTGGCACTGCACCGCCAGGAGCTCGATCATCCCCTCGGGGGCGTCCTCGAAGGACTTCTGGAGGATGGTCACCACCACCTGGTGGTACTCCCGGCGCAGGCTGGGCGTCAGGGAATCGTAGAGGACCTCCTGGACCATCGGCTGGGTGAAGCGGAAGTGCTCGCCTGATGCGGCGATCAGGTGGTGGTCGCGCTCGAGGGCGTTGAGGCTGCGCAGCAACTTGAGCCGCGGCACCTCAGCGACCTCGCCAAGGAGTTCGGGAGTGAAGGACTCGCCGATGACTGCGGCGACCTCCAGCAGCAGCCGCTCGTCGTCGCTCAGGCGGTCCAGGCGCCGCACGACGACGTCGTGCACCCGGTCGGGGATCGCTGCGGTGCCGCCCGCATCGTCGAGGCTCCAGCGCCCGTGCACCGAGCGGAGCGTCCCCTGGTCGCGGAGCAGCGCGACGAGCTCGATGACGAAGAGCGGGTTGCCGCCGCTCAGTCGGTGCACCTGGGCGGCGACGCCCTCGCCCAGCTGTTCGCGGCCGGGGGCCGACGGATCGAGTACCGCGCGGACGAGGTCCCCCGTCTCGCCGACTCCCAGTCCGCCCAGGTCGACGTTGCGCACCAACCCCTCACGGGACATCAGCAGCAACGTCTGGCGGACCTCGGGGATCGCCTCCCCATCCTCCCCGAGCTCCTCGGGACGCACCGTCAGTACCAGCACGACCGGCTCGGTGCGGGTGTTCCGCGCCAGATAGTGCACCGCCGCCATCGTCGAGGGGTCGGCCCATTGGACGTCGTCGATGACCAGCACCACCGGCTGGCGCGCGGCAAGCCGACCGACCCCTTGGGTGACCGCCTCGAGGAGGTTCTCCCGGCGCAGTCGCGCGTCCCCCTCGGTGAGGTCGACACCGTCGTAGCGACCCGACTCGACGAGTGCTCCCAGCAGGGGGCGCGCCAGATCGCCCAGCGCACGGTCCCCCTGCCACTGGGTCAGTTGGGTCCCCAGGGCCCTGCTGACCTCCCGCAGCGTCGCGCGCAGGTCGCCAAGTAGCCCCTCGCTCTCGGTGCCGGTGATGACCGCGACGAGGCTGGTGTCGTTGGAGGCCTGCACGACGAAGCGATGGCGCCCCCTTCCCATCACCAGCGGCTCGCCGCTGCTGCTGCCCAGCTGGCTCTGCAAGGCGTCCCCGACGAACGCCGTCACGGCCGTGACCATGCCCGCGAGCACGTCACTGTCGCCGCTGGTGACCATGCGCTCGAGGCTGCAGATCATCAGGCCGTTGCCATGGAGCAGGTACAGGCACTCGATCCGTGGGGGGGCCTCGGCGAAGATGTGTGCCAACCCGCCCGCGCTCAGGGCCTCCCGCAGCGGCTGCAGCGGCGTGAGCGACCCCGGTAGGCACCAGCCCCACAACGGTCGGCAGTCAGACTTGGGGGAGGCGGTCAGCTCAGCGGCAAGCCGACTCTTGCCCACGCCTGCCTCACCGCGCAGGACGATGCACGAGCCCTTGCCCGTGCGAGCGGCCGCAAGGGCCGCGCGCACGGCCTCGAGCTCTGCGATGCGACCCGAGAAGGGAGGCGAGCCCTGCGGTGACACTCCAATCCCCATGGCGACCGCGCCCGCCTAGGGCGATGGAGGGGAAAACCCTTGGCCGCCCACGATGGGGGTCACTTGCGGAACCGAGAGAGGAACCCTTCCTTCTTGATCGCGCCGCGCACCTTGGCGACGACGTCGTCGGTCAACTGGATCTGCGGATGGACCGCCTGGACATGCACGGCCGCCTGCGAGAGGATCTCCTCCTCGGTCTGGGCGCGCGCGACGAAGTCGCAGGACAGTCCGATGTCGGCACAACGCAGCACTTTTGCCACCGGGCTTCACCTAGCGTGGGACAGAGCGGTCGTCGGTATATCACGCTTGTGCGCGGAGCCGGGTCGCCCCGTCCCCATCGGGGCGCCGCAGGTGCGCGGCTTTATGGCGGGCTTGAGCGTCCCAATCGCCGATGCAGGTGCGCGTGGGGGACCGTATCGTGTTGGTGGGCACGGCACACGTCTCCCCCAAGTCAGTGGCCGAGGTCACCGAGGTCATCTCCGCCGAGCGCCCCACGACCGTCGCCATCGAGCTCGACGCTAGGCGCAAGGAGGTGCTGCTGGACAAGCAGCGGTGGGAGAAGCTGCCCCTCCAACAGCTGATCCGCGGGCGCAACGCCTACTTCTTCCTGGCACAGGCGTACCTCGCCTCCATCCAGCGGCGTCTGGGCGAGCGTTTCGGCGTCGAGCCGGGGGCCGAGATGGTCGCGGCCATCGAGGCCACCGCGGCCGTCGGCGCCACGGAGCTGTTGGCAGACCGCGACATCAGCATCACCCTGCAGAAGGCCTGGCGGCAGATGCGCCTGCGCGAGAAGATGCGCCTGCTGTGGGAGATGATCCAGATGATGGTCCCGCTCGAGGAAGGGACCGAGGAGGAGATCGACCTCGACGCGCTGATGGAGCAGGACGTCCTGTCGATGATGATGGAGGAGCTGGGCACCGTCGCCCCCACCATCGCCAAGGTGCTCATCGCCGAACGCGACATCTATCTGGCGCGCCACATCCACGAGGCCGCCAAGGAGGGGACCGTCGTCGCCATCGTCGGCGCGGGGCACCTCCAAGGGATCCAGAAGGCGCTGGAGCGATTGGCAGCCAACGAGATCCTGCCCACGCTGGCAGAGCTCGATGTCGTCCCCCCCAAGGGGTTCCCGTGGGCCAAGGCGATCGGCTACGGCACGATGGTCGCCATGGTGGTGCTGATCCTCTATCGGTTCTACGTCGCCTCGGTCGAGGGGACCATGGACAAGACCCTCGCCGACGCCCAAGTGGCCTTCTTCTGGTGGATCGTCATCCATGCGATCTGCTGCGCCATCGCCACGGCGGCCGCCCGTGGACATCCGCTCTCAGTCGCCGCCGGGGCGTTCTCGTCGCCCTTCACCGCGCTGCATCCAGCGGTGGCCGCCGGCTGGGTCGCTGGGGGGGTGGAGATCTGGGTACGCAAGCCCACCAACGCCGACCTCCTCGAGCTCTTCCGTGCGACCACCACCGAGGGGTTCTTCAAGAACGCCGTGATCCGCATCCTGCTGGTGACCGCCCTGGCCAACGTCGGCAGCTCCATCGGCACCTTCCTCTCCCTCCCCTTCATCGTGCGCTTCGGCCTCGGATGAGGTGTGCTGCGTCCCTGCCGTGAGGGCGACGACAGGCTCAAGTAGTCCGCACGGGCGATTCGGCGGTACCATGGCTCGCCGGGTCCGCATCGTCGATGACGAGGGGTGGGAGCAAGAGTACACCACCGACAGCGAGCCTGACTTCGTCGAGATGCATCTCGACGGGTCCGCTGGCTGGGAGCAAGAGCGAGAAGCGACCCTGCGACCGAACCCCTACGGCTCCTCCCCGTACGCATCTGCCGACCCCTACGGCTACCCGCACCAGGGTGCCGCCGCGCGAACCGCCTCTCCTTCGCAGCGCGCCGGCTCTGGGGCGGCCGCCGCTTCGGGACCGGTGCTGCGGCGACGCTACGGCGGGCGCAACCCCGATGTGCTCTACGGGCGCAACTACGACCTGAGCAATCGGTACTACAGCCACGACTCCCGTCCCCTGGGCCGCTTCAGCTCGCGCGAGCTCAAGGACCTGGCCATCGCCACCGCTGCGATGACGGTCGCGTTCTCCTTCGCCTTCGCCAACGGCATCTTCGGCCTGTCCCAGGGGGGGTGGGGGGTACTGCTGTTGCTGTTGCCCATGTCCTTCGTGGCTGCAGGGACAGGCTTCTTCCTCCACGAGCTGGGCCACAAGTACTCGGCGCAGTACTTCGGGCTGTGGTCGGAGTTCGTCCTGTCGATGAACGGCATCGCCTGGATGCTCGCCGGCTCCATCCTGATCGGCTGGATCATCCCCTCGGGTTGCGGGGCGGTGGTCTCGGCGGGCAACGCCACCCGCAAGCAGAACGGCATCATCGCCGCTGCCGGCCCGATCGTCAACCTCGTGATCGTCCTGCTGGTCATGCCGCTGACCTGGGCCGTGGACCAGGCTGGGTTCTTGGGCACGACGCTGCAGATCACCTTGCAGCTCAACCTCTTGCTGGCGATGTTCAACCTCATCCCCCTGGCGATCTTCGGCAACGCCCTCGACGGTCGGCAGGTCGCCGACTGGAACTGGGGGGTGTGGGGGGCGCTGATGGGCAGCGCGATCCTGCTGCTGCTGCTGCTCCCGTCGGTGACGCCCTACTCGCAGATCTGCGGCCTGGACATCCCCAAGGTGTTCTAAGGGGCGTCGCGCGAGCGCGTGCGCCGCGAGAGGTAGAGGGTCAGGGCGATCGCCACCAATGCCCCGACCAGTTCGAAGCCGGGGGTGGTGGGCGCTGGTTCGATCAGGGCCGCGAAGCTGCGTTCGGTCGTGCCGATGACGGTCTCCCCGGCGAACTTCGAGACGGTCTCGACGGTCGCACTGTAATGCATCGCGGTGTGGCTGGTCTCGGAGACCTGGGTGATGCTGCAGGAGACCTTCGCCTCCGAATCGGGGGCGATGTCGGTGATGGTCAGCAGGCACAGCTGGTCCCCCAGCTCGGTGTAGACCGTCACCGAGACACGGCCGCTGTGGGCCTCTCCAGCGTTGAACACCTTGAGCTCGACCTTGAACTCGATCTCCTTGCCCGTGGGGGCGGTCTTGTAGAAGCTCTCGTCGCTGAAGCGGACCCAGAGCACCGGCACCCGCAGCGGGGTGACCTCGACGGTGCCCGAGCGCGACAGGCCGCCGACCGTGGCGGTGACCGTGTGCACCCCAAGCCCCTCGGTCGCCGAGATGTCCCAGCGCAGTGGGGTGACGACGGTGGCGCCGGCGGCGACGCTCAGTCCCGTCGAGGAGACCGTCGCGACGCCCTTCTGTCCTTCGATGGTGGTCGCCAGGACGACCGAGACCTGCTCGGCCGCGTCCCCGGAGTTGCGCACGGTGAGGTTGAGGAAGACCGGGCGCGCCTGTTCTTGGGTCGCCTGGTCGATGGTCAGGTCGCCCAGTGCGATGACCGCAGCGTCGTCGTCGCCGGGCACCAGCACCTCCTTTGGGAGGCTGCCGCGCAAGGGGTCGGCGGCCGTCAGCACCCGCGCCTCGACGGCGACCCGCTGGTCGTTCTCGGGGGTGGTGAAGGTCGTGCGGAAGGTCACCGAGGTCGAGGAGCCTAGGCCGACGCTGAGGTTGCCCTGATGGTCGACCTCGGCGCCGTCGACCAGCAGTGCCACCTGGGCATCGCTGATGGGTGCCGTACCGTTGTTGAACACCACCGCGCTGATGCTCACCTGCTGGGTGGCACCGACCTCCTCGAGCCGAGCCAGCGCCGGGATCGCCAGCGCCGTGAGGTAGAGGTTTGGCACCGGCTGCGGGCCGATCAGCAGCACGAACTGCAGCGGCTGGGGGACCCCCGGGGCGCTAATGGTCAACAACCGGGCGCCTGAGTCATCGCCATCGGTCTGCCACAGCAGGTCGGTGGTCATCGATCCGCCGTTGTCGCTGACATTGATGGTGGCACCGGCGACCTCGATGCCATCGACCAGCAGCGCCAACGGAAGCCCCAGTGCATCGAGGGTCCCGTTGTTGAGCACCTGCACGCGCACGGTCACCAGTTCCGTGGCCACCGGCTGGGAGGGGAGCACCAGCAGCAGCTTCATCCCCAAGTCGGGCGCGCGCCAATGGAACTCCACCGGTCCAGCCGGCAGGGTCTCGTTGACCGGGTCGGTTCCGTTCTCGACGGTCAGCTGGAAGGAGACCGAAGTGTTGGTCGGCTGGGCCGCTCCGTCGATGAGGAGCTCGATCGTCTGGGATTTGCCCACCTTGAGGTCGGTGATCGCCTCCTGGGCCACCAGCTGGGGGGTGGCACCGACGGTGCGCAGCTGCAGGGTGCGCACGTCGGTGGGAGTGACCGCCCCGGTGCCGACGTTGGAGAGACGCACCTGCAGCTCCAGCGGTCCATCATCGATGAACCAGGTCGAAGGGAGCACCAACGGCCCGAGCAAGGAGAGCCGAGGGGTGGGTGGCGGCGGGGCATCATAGAGTTCGATCTGCGTCGAGAGGGAGTTGTTGGTGAGGTTGACATCCAGTGGGTCGGTCGAGGTGAACACCAGGTCGTACGGTCCTCCGGTCAGACCCGAGAAAAGGCTGGTGTCCCAGTCGACATCCCATTGGAAGGCCGGGTCGCTGACGTTGATGGAGGTACCGGCAACCAGGAAGTCGTAGGTCGCGATGGTCGTCAGCGGGTCAGCGGATCCCGAGGCGCGGAAGCCGAGGTCGAGGGTGGTGTTGTTGGCCCGCTCTTGGCCGACGTTGGCGACGCGGGCGATGATCGGGACCGTCTCCCCGATGGTGGCGTTGCTGGGGGCGGTCAGGTCGACCGCCAGCAGGTCGAGCAGGGTCCCCCGAGGGGCTGGGCTCGCCGTGGTGGCCGCGAGCAGGCCGCCCGAGCACAGGAGCAGGCCCACGAGCAACAGGACGAACCCCGACGTCCGCTGGCCGCTCCGCCGTGCGACCTCCATGGACGCTTGAGGGGACGCCAGAGGTACTAACCATTTTCGGCCACATCTCCCCGGGAGCGAACCGGGGCGCTGCTGCGCAAACCCACCCGCGGAGGTGACCACAAGCCTTTTTCCAGTCGCGGCGCTGGCCAGGGTGAGGCTCTGATGGCTCTGACGTCGAGCGACGCGACCTCGCCGTGGCCGGTGGTGCTCTCCCACCTGGCCGACCTCGAGCTGGCGGGCGTCCAACAGTTCCGCCACTTCCTCGACGAGGCTCCCACCCTCGAGGACCGCTGGCAGCTGATGCAGTGCCAGAAGGACCAGATGGGCGCGGCCCGCGGGCTGCTCAAGCTCGCCCGTGCGACGGGGCTGAGCGCCCAGCAGGAGCACGACCTGATGTTCCGAGCCCTGGGGGACCACGCCTTCGAGGGTGCACGCCGACGCCTCCAGGAGTGGGAGGAGGCGGCCGCCCAGCTCGTGGTGATGTCGGAAGCGCAGATCTCCCTCCTGCGTCTGCTGTCCAAACGGGGCGACGAAGCCCTCGACAAATTCGCTGCCTCCTCGATCATCGAGAAGGAGGTCCATGTGCGATTCGGGCTGCTGGTGCTCCGCCGCCGCGCGCAGCAGACCGACCTTGCGCGCACCCAGCGCCTGCTCGCCGCTGCGGCGCCCGTCAGCTTGGAGGCCTTCGATGGCATCACCGCCGCGGCTGGCGCGCTGCTTCCCCCTGCCGACCGCAGCGCGGCGCGGATGGCCCTGCAGCAGCGCCTCGAGCAGGCCGCAGCGGCGCTGCGCCCCCACGTGGACACCCCGCGGCGTCCGGCCCATCCCGAGGAGCCCACGGGCGCCTACGGCTAGCCGGAGCGCGAGGCCTGGCGTCCACGGCGGCGCAGCAGCAGGAGCGCGGTACCCAACCCACCGATCACGGCCAGGAGCTCGAACCCGGGCGTCTTGGCGGTGAACTTGATCGTCACGGGGGTGGGGCTGCCGTCGACCGTCACCGCGACTCCGCGGAAGGTCGCCGTGGCCTTGGCCATCAGCTGCCGCGTCCCCGATCCAGCGCTCAGCGAGAGCTCGACCGTCTTGCCCTCGTGGGGGGCCAGCGAGACGATCTGTTCGGAGTCGACGATCTCGCTCTTGGCGGTGTCGAAGAGCATGACGGTGATGTTGTCGATGATCGCCGTGCCGGTGTTGTTGACGGTGACCTTGACCGTCACCGTGCGCCTCTTGCCCGTCTCGAGGGTCCCCTTGAACAGGCCGTTGAGGACCGACAGCTCCAGCGCCGCGACCTTGGTCGGCGTGACCGTGACGTCAGTGGTGACGGTGACTCCGCCGACGGTGGCGTTGATCTGCCACACCCCGACCGTGCCGTTGGTCGGGGTCCACGAGACCGAGGCCGAGGCGCTCTCGCCGGCGGCGATGGCGGGGAAGGCGACCGACGGCAGCGTGACCGTGGCATTGGAAGGTCCCAGGCTCAGCAGGGGGACGCTCAGGGGCTCGCTCGGTCCGTCGCCGCTGTTGTGGAGGGTGAGGTTGAGGGCGACCGCCCCCTGGCCCGCTTCGATGGACGCCGGCGAGGCTGCGATCGATTCGGCCACCAGTGCAGGGGCGTCGACATCGCCGGGGATGGTGACGTCGACCTTGGCGACCTGCCCGCCGACCGTGGCCACCAGCTGGACGACCCCGTCCTGCTCTGCGGTGGCCAGCTGGAGTCCGCCGCTCCAGCGTGCCTCTGCTCCGACCGCCAGCGACGCCAACGTGGTGCCGTTGGTGTCCTTGCCATCGGTCACCGAGATCGCGACGTTCTTGGCGGCCAGGGTGCCGCCGTTGTGGGTCTCGATGGTCACGTCGACCCACTGTTGGTTGCCCGGCCGTTCGAGCGCCACGGGCGTCGAGTCGACAGAGAAACCCTTGATCGTGACGTTGGCTGCCGGGGCGGGGCCCAGCTCGAAGGTCGTCGAAGCGCTCGCGTCGCTGGTCTCACCACTGGCCTGGACCTCGACGAGGACCTGGCGCGGGGTGCTCCCGGCAGTGTCCCAGAGGTAGCTGACGATGCGCTCCTCGGCGATCCCCACTGCGGTGAGGGTACGCTCGTTGACGACGATGCCGTCGACGAGCACTTCGACGGTCACGTCGGTCGCCTGGGTCGCGGTCGGCTCGTTGGTGATGGTCGCGGTGATGTTGACGAGGTCGCTGAGCACCGGGCTGGTGGCGGTGTGGTTGAGGGTCGGCTCGTAGGTTAGCGGGGCGAGGGCGACGCTCAGGTCGTCGGTGCGCTCGAGGACGGTGAGGTCTGCACTGACCAGGAGCGCCCCGGAGGCCTCCGCAGTCCACGAGACGACGCTGCCGTCCCAGCCCGTGGTTGTGGCATCGTAGGTGAAGGAGAAGCCCTGCTGGTCGTCCCACTGGGGGATCTGCCACTCGGCGACCGGCGAGAGCGAATCGATCCCATCGAGGGTCCGCGTGAGCGCGACCGTGGCATCGTAGATGACGCCAGGTCCGTCATTGGTCACGCCGACGGTGATGTTGACGATCTCACCCTCGAGGGCCTCGGTGGCGATGGCGCCGGCGACCCGCAAGGTGACCTCGTCGACGGTCGGGTCGCCCCCCAAGAGGGTGATGGGGAGCTTGAGGGTGTCGTTGGTCGCATTGATGTCGACACCCGTGGTCGGCGAGACGGCGATGGTGATGTTGTAGGAGCCACCGACCAGACCGGGGAAGGAACCGGTGTCGTTGGTCCACCAGGTGACGGAATCGCTGTAGGGGCCGAAGGAGGGGGCGCCGCCGGTGTCGTTGTAGGTGACGAGGTCCGGCGAGGTCAGTTGCGCGATGGTGTGGCTGGGGCCGCCACTGCCGGGCTGGTAGGAGATGGTCACCACCACGGTGTTGTTGACGGCGCCGACGTTGGCGACCGAGAAGTCGATGGTCACCCCCGAACCGATGATCCCACTGGCTGGGACGGAGCTGTTGCCGACATCGACATAGAAGTCCTGGACGAAGTCGATCGGCAGCGCTGCCCCGACGGGGACGCCGGCGCTCGAGAGTACGGCAATCAGCACCAGGCTCGTCAGGGTCAGGATCGATAGCGCGCGACGGGACATGTCCGTTCCTCCCTGGCAGCGCCGAACGCTCGCGGGCGGCCAGGGCCGCAGCAGTGGGAGACGCCGCTATAGAGGTTATCGTCGCACAGAGCGCCCA
>JAHFTX010000045.1 GCA_023265395.1 Thermoplasmata archaeon | reverse complement strand
GGGCTCCCGAGAGCGCATCCTCGGGGGTGACCGATTCGATGGAGCGGTGGTAGGACCACGGGGTGCTTCCCCGCGGCGCCCGCTGCGCGAAGCCCATCGGCAGTTGGGCGGAGAGGCCCGCCACCGCCAGGGCGCGGCCTGCCAGGGTGCGATCGAGGCCGCTGGCCGTGGTGTAGGCGAAGCCCAGCCTCCCATCGCGCAGCACGCGCAGCGCCAAGCCATACTCATGGGACAGCGAGCTGTTCGTGACCCGATCGGCCTCGAGCTCGACATCGAGGGAGGTCTCGACCATGGCATACGCCTCTGCCGATTCAGCCCCGGCACGCAGGGCCGCCTCGACATGGCGCCGCGCCAGCGAGGCGAGGTCGACCCCACTGGCGGGGTCGCCGACAGAATCGGGAGCTGCGACGTGGGACGTCGCACGCCGGCGGGGGGGGCGTCGTCGGGCGGCCACTCAGCCGCCCCCGATGATCGCCGAGGAGATCCGCACGTGGGGACCGCCATCGGTGACGTCGACGACCTGCCCCTTGCCGCAGAAGCCTGGGTCGCTCATCGTCAGGTCCTTGCCCAGCGCCTCGACCGACCGCAGGATCTCCAGGGTCGCTCCCGAGAGCGCGAGATTGCTCAAGGGGCTGGTGATCTGGCCGTCCTCGATCAAGAAGGCCTCCTGGGCCGAGAACTGGAAGGAGCCTAGTGCGGTGTCGACCTGTCCGCCACGGGTGCCCTTGGCGTAGACTCCGTGCTTGATGGGGGCGAGGAGTTCCTCGAAACTGTGGTCGCCCGCCTGCATGTAGGTGTTGCTCATCCGCACCAGCGGGCGGAAGGCATAGGACTCGACCCGCGCGCCGCCATTGGGGGTGAGGTGGTACTTGCCCGCAGTCTCGCGGTTGTTGATGTATTCCTGCAGCACGCCCTGGCGGAGCAGCACCTTGCGCCGTCCCGCAAGCCCCTCCGCATCGATGGGGAAGGAACCGAAGAGGCCCTCAAGGGTGGGGTCGTCGACGATCGTGACACTGGAGGCGCCCACTTGCTGCCCCAGTCGCCCTGCCAGGCATGAATCCCCTGCGGCGACCAGGTCGGCTTCGCAGGCATGCCCCAGGGCCTCGTGGACGAACACCCCGTTGAGGTCGGGGTCGAGGACGACGGGCAGCCGCCCGCTGGGGGCGGCCTTGGCACCCAGATGCAGCACCGCGGTCGCTGCCGCCTCACGGGCGCGCTGGCGGGGGTCCTTCTGCGAGAAGACCTCCCATCCTTGGGTCCCCCCCGTGCGCACACGGTAGGAGTTGAGGTCTGCCCCGCGGCGCACCACCACCGATGTGGCATGCAGCAGCACCGGCACCATCGACCGCACCCGCGTGCCATCGGAGGAGAGGAACAGGGTCTGGGTCTGGTGGTCCTGGTAGGACTGGCTGACCGTGCACACCAATGGTTCCTCGCGGGCGGCGGCCTCGACCTCGAGCATCAGCCGGTGCTTGACGTCGATCCCGACATCCTCGGCCGCCGAGCGCACCTTGAGCTTGCGATCGACCGTGGCGGTGGGCGCCTCTGCGAGGATGATGGGATCGGCTCCCTCTCCGGCGGAGAGGCGGGCCAGTCGCAGCGCACGCTCGAAGGCGCGGCCGATCGCCTTGGTCGTCAGTTCGGAGGTCGAGGCAAAGCCCCAGGCGCCCTTGTAGAGCACGCGAGCGCCGATCCCGCCCTCCCCCAGGGGGATCGCCCGCTCCACCGCCCCGTCCTTGAGCGAGAGGGTCAGCCCCGAGGTCTGCTCGAGGCGGACGTCGACATAGCTGGCGCCGGCTGTACGGGCCTTGTCGATGGCTCGCTGGAGAGCGATCTCGGCGTCCACACGGTGAGATTGCCAAGCGACCACTAATAAGCCTTCCCTGCCACAGGGAGACGCGGAGGGAGGATGCCCCGACCGATGCGACGAGGCAACCGATGGGGCGTCCTTGCCGCCTGTTCCCTCCTCCTGCTCGTGGCGGCCGTCCCCGTCGAGGCCACCCTCCAACCGCGCGTGCCGCGCGGAGCCGACGTGCTCGCCTCGGTGCCGGGACACGTGACTGCACACAGTGCAACCTTCGACCTCTTCCAGGGTCGCGCAGTCTACGAGCGGAGCGATGCCGACGGCCAGTCCGTGGGTCGTTACTGGCTCGACGTGACATCGGGGCAGCAGCGTTCCCTCGGATCCCCATGGGGGACGATGCGTCTGGGCGGAGACCACGTCGTCGGGCTGGTCGAGGGATCGATCATCGTCCAAGACCTCCACAGCCTCAACCGACGCACCATGACCAACGACAGCAGCAGGCCGGTGGGGATCCCCGACGTCTGGGGCGGGTTCGTCGCCTGGACCAACGCGACCGGTGGTGGCACGTCGGAGCTCTGCCTCACCCCCCTGGGGGGAGGCAATACGACCGTGCTCGCATTGCCGCCCGCTACCCGACGCAACGTGGCGCTGACCGACGATTGGGTAACCTGGCTCGAGTCGGAGGGACCCCATGAGTGGCTCGCCTTCGCCCCTCGCTCTGGGGGGCAGATCCTCCGATTGCCCTTGGACGCACGTCTGCTCGATGGGCCGCTGCTCTCTCCTACCTTCGTCGCCTGGACGACCCAGCGCTTGGGAGCGTCGGGCTTGGTCGACCAGACGACCCTCGTCCCACTGGCGGCACTCACGGCCCAACTTGCAGCAGAGGTGCCGGCGGAGAACGGCACAGCGCAGCCTTCCCAGAATGGGAGCGGCGCCCCGCCCCTTCTGCCATCCTCACCCGACGTCCCATCGGCAGCGCTGACCTTGCTGCTCACCACCCACACGCTCGTCGGTTCGGTACGCGCCTTGGCCCTGTGGCAGGACACGCTGCTGGTCTCAGGGGACCTCACGAACCCGATCGGCGACCGATGGCAGGACCTCGCCCTGGTCCGGGCCCCGCACCTGCGCCCGCGGGTGGTGGTCTCTGGGGTGTTCGGTGGCTGCTGTGCTTCCTTCTCGGCAGGCATGGTGCTGTGGGTCTCCGACGATCCTGCCGCCGGCGAGCCGACGACCCTGGTGGCCATGCGCGACCCACTGCGCGCAGAGAACGGGCGCCTGATGATCCTCGCGGCCGCGATGACCGGTGCGGTGATCCTCGCGTCGGTGGGAGTGGTGCTCTGGCATTCCCCCGTGGGCGGTGCGACGCTTCGTCGGCACAGCTGGCCGCTGCAACATCAGCTGAGGCGCATCTGGTGGGCGCTGATGGGCCGGCACCGATGAGGCTATCGCCCCTTGGGCGCTCCGAGGGAGGGGTGCGGCACCGTGGGGATCCCGATCGATGGCAAGTCCCACGCCAAGGCCCTGCGCGAAGAGACCACCGCACGACTAGCCACGGCACGCTCGGCCAGCAATGACCCTGCCCCCACACTTGCCGTGGTCCTGGTCGATCCCGACGATGCCTCAGAGGTCTATCTGCGCCAGAAGATGAGCGCGGCCCGCGCCATCGGCATCGAGGTGCGCGTGGATCGCCTCGCCGCCACCATCGAACCAGCGACCTTCAGCGCCCATCTGCGGTCCCTCTCCCAGGATCCGGGCATCGACGGCGTGCTGCTGGAGATGCCACTGCCTCACAACCTCTCCCGTGAGGAGGCGTTGCTGGCCATCGGGCCCGACAAGGACGTCGACGGTCTGCATCCGACCAACCTCGGTGCCCTCCTGCGCGGCAGTCCGACCATCCTGCCAGCGACGGCGGCAGCCGTCATCCAACTGCTCGAGCGTGAGAAGGTCCCGCTGCGCGGCGCGCACGCCGTCGTCATCGGCCGCTCTGCGGTGGTCGGCGTCCCCACAGCCCTGCTGCTCCTCCAGCGCGATGCGACGGTCGAGGTCTGCCACAGCAAGACGGGCGACCTGGCTGCTTCGCTTGCAGACGCCGACCTCATCGTCGCCGCTGCAGGGGTCCCCAACCTCGTGCGGGGGAGCATGGTCTGCGAGGGCGCGGTGGTCATCGACGTCGGTATGAATCGCGTGGGGGAGTCCTTGGTCGGTGATGTTGCCTACGCCGAGGTCCTTGCGAAGGCCTCCAAGGTCACCCCCGTCCCCGGGGGGGTCGGTCCGATGACCGTGGCGTGTCTGCTTGCCACCGTGGTCGAATTGTCACTTCGGCGGCGGAGCACGGGGGGAGATGACCCCTGGCACCAGCCGCGCTCCTGAGGGTCGGCAACGCTTTTGAGGGCATGGCGCGCTGCGACCTCTACGCGCAAGCGCTCGGGGCTGGGTCGTGGTCACGCAGCTGCAACAGGCACGTGACGGCGTGGTCACCGCCGAGGTCGCGCAGGTGGCAGCGGCAGAGGGCATCGAGCCCGAGGTCCTGCGGGAGAGCGTCGCGCGCGGCCACGCGGTGATCCTCTGCCGTCGGGATCGAGACCCCATCGGCATCGGCGCTGGCCTACGGACGAAGATCAATGTCAACATCGGTACCTCCGCCGACGTCTGGGACGTCGCCGAGGAGGTCCGCAAGGCCCAGGTGGCCAACGAGCTGGGCGCCCACGTCCTGACCGACCTGAGCATGGGGGGACCCATCGACGAGATCCGCTCGAAGGTCTTCGCCGTCAGCCGCCTGACGACGACCACCGTGCCGATCTACCAGGCGATGGCCGAGGCACGCTCCTTCACCGCCTTGAGCGGCGACGACCTGCTCGACCAGGTGCTGCGACACTCGCGCGAGGGAATCAGCAGCCTCGTGGTCCATGCTGCCTTCAGCCGCGCCACCCTCGACCAGCTGCGCGGGGCGCACCGCATCATGGGGATGGTCAGCAAGGGTGGTTCGATGACCGCCGTGTGGATGCTGCGCAACGAGCAGGAGAACCCCTTCCTCGAGCGCTTCGATGAGCTCTGCGAGGGGTTGGTGGCTGCTGATACGGTGCTGTCGATCGGCAACACCATGCGCACGGGGTGCATCCACGATGAGATGGACACGCCGATGCACACGGAGATGGAGATGGCTGCCCAGCTGGCGCGGCGTGCCAACGACCACGGCGTACAGGTGATCATCAACGGCCTAGGTGGCCATGCCGACCCACGGATGATCCCTGCGTACGTCGCCCGCTACAAGCAGGTCACCGACGGCCGACCGCTCTTCGTCGCCGGGCCGATGCCCATGGAGGTCAGCGTCGGCCACGACCACATCGCGGCCTGTGTGGGCGCATCCATCGCTGGCGGGGCGGGAGCCGACTTCCTCTGCTACATCACCCCGGCGGAGCACCTCAAGCTCCCCAGCGTCGAGGAGGTGCGGGAAGGGATCATCGCCTATCGCATCGCCGCGCACATCGCCGACACCATCAAGTTCGGCCGCCACGACGCCGACAGGCGCCTGAGCGCGGCACGGATGTTCCGCAACTGGCCGGGGATGTTCTCCGAGGCGATCGACCCGCAGACCGCCATGACCAAGCATCCCGACGTCGAGAGCACCGACTGCACCATGTGCGGCATGTTCTGCCCCATGGCCCAGATGGAAGCCTTCCTGCTCGACCACATCTAGTGCCATGACTGCGGGTGCTCCGAGGCGCGGAGCTGGGCGACGAGCACATCGGCCATCGCCGCCAAGGGTGTCCCCTCCAAGCCATGAGGCGTGTGCGCGAACTCTGCAAGATCTACGCCAAGCCCTGCACAGCGATACCGGTAGGCCTGCAAGAGCCGCTCGAAGCGGTCGAGGTAGTGCACCCAGGCGGTGGTCGGGTCGGTGCGGTCATCGGTGATCAGTGCCGCCTGTAGCGAATCTGCCCCTTTCTGTAAGACCTCAGCCGCGCGCAACCTGGCGAGCTGCCCCGCCAGTGCAGTTTGCTCTTGAACGTGCTTGTCAGCCGGCGCGTTGTGCGGGGTGAAGTCGCCCACGATAGCCTCTGCCAGGTCGTGGAGCAGGCACAGGGCCGCCAACCGGTGTCGGTCGACCTCGACGGGCAAGGGCAGCAACGTCGCGAGCAGGGCCATGCCAAAGCTGTGGTCGGCAACGCTCTCGGTGGCGAGGGCCGGGATGCCGTGCTCGAGCCATCCTGCCCGTGCGACCTCCTTGAGGTCCAACAGGGTGGTCAGTGCTCGGGCCTGCTCACGGGGCATTACATGCTCTGGGTCTTGGCTCATCTTCTCAGTCCACAACTGGCCGCGTCCAGGCAAGGCAGTATCAGGCAGATGTCGGGCCCCTGGCTATTCCCGTCTCCTTCGAGGTTGGGGTGACGGGGCAAGGATCCTTGTCAGGTCTAGGCACTCGCCACGGCACGCGCAGAGCGCAGCGGCCTGTTGAAACCTCGCCTTGGAGAAGGTTGATTGGCAGGAGCAGGGGCGCGACCGTGGGGCGCTGGAAACCACCGAGATCCCTTCGGGCCTCCTCTCGGGGAGCGGCGAATCCATCAATGGTGCGGGCGGCCCCTTGTCGACAGAGCGACCCCATCTCTCGCTTATTGGTATCCCGCCCAACAGTTCCAGTTTCTTTATGATAAGCTGGGCTGAACAACGCCCATGGTCCGCATCCGCCAATCCCTTCTCCCGACTGGCCCAGTCCTCCTCCTGCTCCTCGTCTGCTGGGCGACGACCACCCTGCCTGGGCCCGTCGCTGCGCAATGCGACTGCGCAGGTGAGGAGTACTCCACCCCGCCTCCGCAGGTGGAGCCCTTCGACATGGAGGAGAAGGGGATGCTCTCCCTCCACGAGCAGTATGAGTTCCCCCTCCCCTTCTACGGCACGACCAACATCACCATCGAGGCTAGCGCCATGTTCCCAGCTGCGAACAGGACTTCGGCTGCGGTCGAGCTCCCAGTGCAAGTCCTGCTGATTCGGGAGGGCCCCTACCATCAAGAGAGCGGCCTCCAGAGCAATCAGACCCTCTTCACCGTTGCCCTTCCTTCGGCCAGCGGTGAGCACAGCACCCCGGCACTGGTCGTCGAGGGAGGTGATCTGGTCGTCATCGTCCGTGTAATCGCGGTCCCCGAATCTGTCCAACCACAGGGTCAGGTCACCCTGCGCCTCCACGGCATCACGGAGTCTCCCCCTCCTGTCTACGGCCAATGCAAGTGCGCAGAACCAGATGGCCCCACCGTCCCGGGGTTCGATGTCGCGATCACCCTCTTGGCGATGCTTGGGGTCGGGGCGGCTATGACCCTGCGGCACTGGTGATGGCTGCTGTTTCAGACGTCACTAATGGTAATTCAATTCGACGACGGTGGAAACGGTCGGCTCAAGGAGTGTCCCGATTCCGCTGGTAGCCTGTTTGCACGGACCCCTTTGGGGAGCTACAAGGTGGTGGGCCCCACCACCCTGGTTCGTTTGGCGTTTGCCCAACAGCTCCACTTCGCTTATGACATATCGCATCCTGGGAGGTCCATGGCACGGATCCGCCAATCCCCTTCCCTCGTCGGCCCAATCGTCCTGCTCCTCTTGGTGTTCTGGGCCGCGACCACCGTGGCCGCCCCCGTCAGTGCAGGATGCAGTTGTGGCGGCGGGCAGGATACGAGTCCCGCGCCCCCGCCGCCGCCCCAACCTTTCGACCTGGGGGAGAATGGGTCCCTCAGCCTCCATCAGCAATACGAATACCCTCTCCCATTCTATGGGACGACCAACATCACCATCGAGGCCCATGACCTGTTCCCAGCCTCGGACGGGACCTCCCCTTCGGTCGAACTCCCCTTGCAAGTACTATTGATCCGCCAAGCGATGCCCATGAGGGGGGGCGCTCAGGCCAATCAGACCCTCTTCACCATCAACCTCCCCTCCATCGATGGTGGGCACAGTACTCCGGCACAGGAGGTCATGGGTGGGAGCCTAGTGGTCGTCGTCCGCGTCGTGGCGGTCCCTGACACGGTGCAGCCCCAGGGGGAGGTCTCCGTGCGCGTTCACGGGGTCACCCAGATCATCGCAGATGAAGTGGCCTGCCTGTGCGCGGATCCCGGCGGCCCCACCGTCCCGGGTTTCGATGTCGCTCTGACGCTCCTGGCCATGCTCGGAGTCGGGGCAATCGTCGCCGTGCGGCGCCGATGAACACCAGCCGCGGGGACTCGCGGTTCAGCTTTGACAATCCTTGCTGAGCACGTCTAGGTATCAGACTATGGTTTCGGGTCCATGACGGGAGAGAGCGCATTCCCACCAAATCGTCAACTCAGGGCGACCAGGGGGGGCTTGTCACCTCTATGCTCCCGATGGGCCGTTACGATGCACCCTTCTTGCCTCGGTTGTCACATGTAGTGTCCGCCGTTAATACCAAGGACTTGACCTGTGATGTACGCGGCATCATCCGATGCAAGGAAGAGCGAAGCAGCCGCAACCTCGGAAGTTTTTCCCCAGCGCCCGGCCGGGATTGTCGCCAGAATCCTCCCCTGCAGATCGGAAGGGAGCCGGTTAAGCATTCCTGCGTCGAAGTACCCCAAGCTGAGCAGATTTGCAGTAATGCCCTTTGAGATAACCTCCTTGGCTAGGGACTTGGTAAACCCAGCGAGCCCTGCTTTGGCAGCCGCGTAGTTCGCAGCCCCAAATACCCCGACCTGACCCACAACAGAGGATACATTGATGATTCGTCCCCAGCCTGCCTTCCTCATTCCTGGGACAAGTGCCCTGCACATGTGGAATGTACCCGTGAGGGAAGAACTGAGCACCCCGGTCCAAGCCTCGTCAGACATGTTCCATACCGTCGCATCATCATACGTCCCAGCATTGTTAACTAGGATGTCCACGTCGCCTCGTTCGTCAGCTACCCACTGCGCAAATCGTGCGACATCCGGCGAAACCCCAACGTCACATCTTACGATTGCCGAGTCCGCCCCGTGCTCATCCAGTGCTCGCTTGCAGGCCTTTGCAGCCTCGTTATCGGTCTTGTAGACGACAGTGAGTGTCGCGCTGGCCCGGGCGAATCCCAATGCAATCGCGAGGCCTAACCCACGTGAGCCCCCAGTCACAAGTACGTGCTTGTTGGAGTAATCCCACCCTTTGGCGCCGGGCATGTGACCTACCCCCAGACAGACTGCATGCAATACCTAAAGGCTATGCACCCTCTCTCCAAGATCCAAATGGTCTTGAGGTATAGAACCGGAATCCCCATTTTCGGGCGCAATCCCTGAAGTGGTCGGTGGATCGGGATTCCTGGCCATGCCACTCCCCAGAAAGCAGATTGAACAAGGTGGTGTCAACCTTGACCCAAGGAAAAGCCAGCTCCACAGGTTGATTGAATCCTCGCTCACGTGCAAGGCCCAAGTATTCTTCGACGAATCTCTGGGCGATGGCGAGCTGTTCTGAGGGAGAGGGTGGAACAATCTGCTTCAGAGGCCGACACGGATTTCCGCCCGCAATCCACCGGGCTTCGATGGGTTTTGCCACCACGCTCCCCGCACCAATGACGGATTCCCTACCAATCACTACCCCCGGGAGAAGTATCGACCGGAAACCTACGATGACCCCATCCTCAATAATCACGGGGGCCACTTTTCGCGGATGGCCCTGCAAGACATTGTTCCAGAAACCGTGAGTGATGATTGCAACTCCAGGCGAGAGACCGACGTCGTCCCCCATTGTAACCCTCTCACATACATTGATGAAGTTGTCGTGGAGAACACAGCGATTCCCCGCAGAAAAATTCGCCGTGGGCTCTTCGTTTCCACCGCCCCCCACGACCAACCCCCCACTCACGTAGACATCGGCTCCAAAACGGATGTTGTTTCCCCGGATGATGGTATTCGGCCCGATGTGAGAGCGTTCGCCGACCTCAAAGATTCCTCGGACCCTTATGTCGACCTCATCCGCAATGATCGCGGTTGTGGCAATTCGGGTATCAGTTGCCTGGATTCCTCGCAGTTGCATCCCCTCGGGGTCGGCTGAACGATACTACTGAGGCACATCCCCTTGAGGGGAAATAACTTGTTCGAGCCTATCGAGGCCTGAGCAAGCTCTCCTCGAAACGTGCCAAAGACCCCGAGAATGGGTCCAGAGGCCTTCCCAGCGGTAATAGGCCCCCAGGGCCGCGTTCGCCCGGGCGAGCAACGCCCTTATGGATGTCCATTTGCAGATTCAACAGGGAACGCACAGGCGCTTGCTGGATCCCATCGCCCTCGTTCATCCCGTATTCGCGCTACCTGTGAACTAAGAACTAAGCCCGACACGCCGACTTGGCTAGGTCTCGTTCTTGCGCTCGCCACGGCGGGCGGGGTTGCCGTAGACGACCGTCTCCGGTGCAACGTCCCTAGTGACAACCGCGCCTGCGCCGACTATTGAATCATGTCCTAAGGTCACTCCCGGGAGGATGGTGGCGTTGGCCCCGATTCGGACCCCATCCTCGACGACTGCTGGTTCCAACGGCCGTCCATCATACTTCATCCAGCGATCGTTTGTAAGCGTCGCCCGAGGGCCGAGGAAGCAGTTCCTGCCAATCTTCGTTCCTGTGGGCACATAGACTCCGGTTTGGAGGGAGGTGTCATCACCGATGACGCAGTCGTTGTCGATAATCGCGGACGTTCCGAGAAGGACTGACGCGCCGATGCTAGTGCCTTCGCGCACGAGTGCGAAGTGGCCCGTCCGAAAATGGTCCCCAATATGTACATTGGAGTATACTACGACGTAATCGCGTATGACCGCGAACTCCCCGATTGTCGTCGGCGCAATCACGGTTGTTCGTCCCTCCGCGGGAGCCTGCTGCTCCGCATTAGACGGATGTCCCAGGATTGCCGTCGGAGCGACCTTCGATCCTCTGCCGAGCGTCACAGTTCCCAAGGGGCGCATCATCAGATTCGAAACAGACCGTCACCCATATACTTATCATTCGACCCAACCCATGCTTGGCCCACGCGAAGCGAGATTGACTAGCCTGGTCATGTCCCGAAGTCAGGATTCCCTCGTGAATCGTCGGGCGATTCGCTGAAACTTGCAGTCTGAGTCCCCAGCTCCGTCTTGAGGCATAGGCCGTGACCCCTTCGATTGCTGTCGTCGGTTCGGGGGTCATGGGCACCAACCACGCCCGAGTCCTCAAGCAGCTGGGTCTCCTCTCCGCCGTCGTCGATGTCGATGCGGAGCGTGCGCGCGAGCTAGGCGCGAAGTTCCACGTACCCTCTTTCACCAATCTCGGCGATATCCCCGCCGGGGGCGCCGATGGTGTAATCATTTCGACCCCCACCGCGACCCACTACGACCTCGCGCGTGCCTCACTAGAGGTGGGCTACCATGTATTGGTGGAGAAACCCGTCACCGGGAGCATCTCCTCGGCCACGAAGCTGGCTGAGCTCGCCCGCACCCGGGACTTGACCTGCTGCGCGGGCTTTATCGAAAGATTCAACCCGGTCGTTCAGGAGTGTCACGACCTGATCCGGCGAGGTCATCTGGGTCGTATAGTCACCCTCTCGAGCCGCCGGGTCGGGAATTACCCAACCCGAATCCGCGACGTCGGGGTCATCCTCGATTTGGCCATTCACGACATCGACGTCATGCGCTATCTCGTGGGGTCGAAGATTACCGAGATTGCGAGCTTCACTGGCAGCGTCCACCACCCGACCCATGAAGACCATGCGAACATCCTCTTGCGCTTCTCGAATGGCCCCCTTGGGTCTGTCGAGGTCAACTGGCTCACCCCCATGAAGCTGCGAACCCTCTCGCTCACAGGGTTAGAGAAAGCGGTCCAGGTCGACTACATGGACCAGTTGTTGGAGATATCACGATCGACGTTTCTCGGGGATAGCCATGGTGACCTCTATCGTCCTCAGTGGCAGGTAGAAAGAATGCAACACAAGTCGAAGTACACTGAGCCGCTCGTCGGAGAGCTCTTGGACTTCGCTGCCGCGGTCCAAGATGGCAAGGCCCCATTGATCCCTATGACCGATGCCATCGAAAGCCTCAAGGCAGCGCTGATCTCCATTGAAGCAGGTCAAAGTCGGCAGATCATTACAGTGGAATGATTGTGGGCCCTTGCCCTCCGGCCTTACCCAACCTCGAGTGTGCGGGAGAGTTCAAAGCATCCGTCAATACCGACGGGAATCAGGGGTGTCGATGATGCCAGCGGGAATGTCCTACGATGCACTGCACCAGCTCTACGATGCTATCAGCCAGCGCTGGACGGTCAGGCTTCTCCAGTCTCTTCCCGAGGATGGTACTCCGGCAGCCGGCTCTTGTTACCTCCGCCACGACATTGACGTGGATCCGCTCCAGGCCCTTGAGCTTGCTCAAATCGAGTCTCAACGGGGCATCGTTGCGACATACCATGTCCTCGCCAATGGTCCGATTTACCATCCCTCCGCGCCCTGGGTCTGCAGCGCAATTAGCTCTATCATCGACCTTGGCCATGAAATCGGGCTACATGTCGATGCACGCGCTCTGACGCATCACCTAGGGAGTCGTGATTCTCTAGAGGCGACCGCGGGCCTCGCTTCGTTTGTTCGCGGGCATGCTGCAGTCCTTGAGGAGGTTCTTGGCAACCGCATCCGATCTGTTTCATTTCATCGGCCCACGCTGGGATCCCTATGGAAGGACGCCTTCGTGGGGGGACTCGCCAATGCCTATGGATCGGGTTTCAAGCACCACTACATTTCTGATTCGAGCGGTCGGTGGCGCGTTGGAGACCCAATCGCATTTCTGGGTGCGTCCAAGCCTTCCTACTTTCAGGTTCTTACGCACCCGATGTGGTGGAGCGAAGCTGGGCTTGCAGTAGAGGATTCGATTCGGGCGTTGTTTCCCCGCGTTGCCCCCAAAGTAGGAATCGATGACCCTGCGCTATTCTTCTCGTTGGTCCAAGAGGCTATCGGCGTGCCCATCCCTGCGAAGGCCTAAGCCGCGCCGAGGCATCTTCGGGGTCCAGGCATGGCCACACCTCTCATCCTTTGGACTGTGCCCGTGGCTCTTGGACTCCCGTGGATTGCGTTCCAAGTCCTCACGAAGCTGGGCTATCCGCCGGCACTGGCGGGCGAGGACGTCCACAAGCGAGATCACACCCGTGTCCCGAAGCTCGGAGGAACGGTTTTCCTGATTGGGATCCTTCCGGCACTTGCAATTGCCTATCACGTCACGGGCCTGCGGGTCATCATTGTTGCCGCGGGAATGATTAGCCTCATCTACGCTATCGGACTCTATGATGACATACGTGGCTACGGGGGTAGTCATCGGCCAACCCGATGGAAGCTCCTCAAATTGTTCATTCCCGCGGTGGCCGCAGCACCAGTGCTTTTCGTACCTGTCCCACCTTTATTCGGCCTTCCGGAGTACGTTCCCTTCCAAAATAGCCTGCTCGCTATCACTTACGTGATGGTCTGCGGAAACCTCCTCAACATCTACTCCTATTACAACGGGCATTCGGTTTCTATCGCGTTGCTTTGCCTCGTTGCGATTCTGCTGAGAGGACCGCTGGACTCTGGCCTCTTCCTCGTCAGTTTCATTTCCGCAGCAGGATTAGCTAGCGTCCTCCCGTTGCATTGGGTGCCTGCGAGAGTATTTCCCGGCGACTCGGGGGACTATACCTGGGGTTTTCTGCTCGGTTTTCTCCTCGTCGGTGGTGGGAACAGCTGGGGTGGCCTGGTATTGCTCTTGCCGCTGATTCTCAACTTCGTCATCGTCATGACCTGGCTGATGGTCCCAAATGGGATTCCTTTCGCTCGCCATGGGACCATCGACGCCGAGGGCTACATCGTCGCACCCAACCCAGTTCCAATTCCCTGGCTTCTCCCGTATTATTTGCGGCTTCGGGAACAGACGACGGTCCTGCTTCTGCTGCTGGTCCAGGTGCCCTTCGCAATCGCCTTTGTGCTACTTGTCTAACGGTCGAGCAATGGACGACCAGATCGACCCGGCAGGCCGCGCGCCAGAACCGGCAAGCTAACGAGAAACACCCAGTGTGCCCGCAGCGTCGGTCTTGAGTGGGGGGTTGGATGACTCAAACACACCGCGCGTGTCCAAGAAGAACTTCGAAGTGAGCGCTGAAATCCCGCCATCGAGATACTCCTGGTGTGCGACAAGTAGCAGTACGACATCATAGGTGCCCTCGAGGGCTCCAATCCGCTGCGCTCCCCCAAGGGGGAAGCTGGGCTCAACGTGGGGGTCATGAGCACTAACTCCCCACCCCCTTGCAAGTGCAGCCTCGATGACAACCAGTGAAGGGGAATCGCGCGTATCATCTGTATCCTCCTTGTAGGCAAGCCCAAGCACCAAGACCGATGGATTTGGCAATTTGTGCGCGTTTGCCCATGTCTCGATTCGGGAGATTACAATATGGGGCATCTTGACGTTTGTCTCGCGCGCGGTGCGAATAAGCGCCGTCGCTGCCATCTCCTTGCTCTGTGCAATAAGAAGCCATGGGTCCTTGGGAATGCAATGGCCGCCAACACCCGGTCCTGGGCGGTGCATCGCACGGGCCTCGCACTTGTTGACCAGTTCCCTGACCGCCCAGACGTCGCTTCCGTACTCTTCACACAGCAGCGCGACAGTGTTGGCGAACGCGATGTTGACATCCCGGTAAGCGTTCTCAACGGTCTTGACCAATTCTGCCGTGGTAAAATCCGTGGTATCTACTGACGCATCGACTAGGCCCGAGTAGAACTCTAGGGCCCGCCTTTCACTCATAGCATCTTCCACCCCCAGGACGCGTGGCATGCGACGAAGGTGATCGAGCATTCTCCCTGGATTCACCCGCTCAGGGCAGCACGCCAGCGAGTAGTCCACTATTCCCCGCCGATCGTGGAGTTCGGTGAATACCAGGGGGCGGATGACTCGCTCCATCGTCCCAGGGGGAAGTGTCGATTCAATAATCAGTAGATCCCCCGATACCATACAAGAGGCAGCTGCAATGGTCGCTGTTATGAGAAAGGTTAGATCTGGCGCATGGTTCCCACCCGTCACAGGGGTTTGCACAGCCACAAGCTTGATTGGTGCTTCGGCGAGGTCGTTCAGATTATGCGTCGCCACAACTCGCTTTTCATTCAGAGCTCGATCGAATGCCTCCTGCATACCCGGTTCGCTACCCTTGAATGGAAACTGGCCTCCTTGGATGCACTTGACCCTCTGTTCGGAAACGTCGTACCCGATGACGCGATGGCCTCGCATAGCCGCATGGATTGCTACGGCGAGGCCGACATACCCCAAGCCAATGACCCCGAGCGTCGTAGGCGCAGAGCGTGCCACGTGCTTGAGCAAACACTGCTGGTCCTTACTCTTTTCGGGCCGAGGTCATCGAGGTGAATACGTTGGGTGCGACTGTCCCACTCGCGGTCGCGCCAATCGGGCCCCTATCCCTCCGCTAGAAACTCGTTGGCGATGATCCTGGTAATCGTCTTGGCTGCACAACCATTGCCGAAGTAGGCCGGAAGGTCTCCTTCGTGGTGGGAGGTATATTCCGTGATAGCCGACGCAATCTGCTGGCGCCTAGGTGCAACCAGCTGCACCCAGCCGTGGTCGATCAGCCAACGGCAGTCAGAACTGTTGCCAATAAAAAGGCAAGCCTTGCCGTGGTAGGCTGCCTCACGATGAACGCCGCCTGAATCTGTGAGGACCATCGCGGTGCGCGAGAGGAGCGCCCCAAACGCAAGATAATCTAGGGGGTCGACAAAACGAATGTTTCGATGATAGTGCCATGGTTGATAATCAATCCCAATCGCCTTAAGGGTTTTTCGGGTGCGCGGGTGAACAGGGAAGAGAGTGTCTAAACTAGCGTCGAATATGCCTTCAAGAATTTCCTTAAGTGTTCTGGGATCATCGACATTCCGCCCCCGGTGGAGGGTGACGAGGAGTTCGGGACACACTTCCTCCCCCGCAGGGGTGCTAACGGGCGTCGTGCGAAAAGTTTCCCGGTTCTGGAAATAAAGGTCATAGACAACATCTCCCGTCAGAGAGAACTTGCTCTGGTTATTCTCTCGCACAAGATGGTCGTAGGCCTCCTTGTGGGGGCAGAAACAGTAGTCCGAAATCGAATCGATGACAATCCGGTTCACTTCTTCAATGAATGTCCGATCCCCTGTCCTTGGTCCTGCCTCCAAGTGGGCGAGCTTTCGCCCCGAGAGACGAGCGCTGAGTCCCCCTGCCAGAGTGGAGTTGGTGTCGCCAAACACGACGACATGGGTTGAATGGCGCCGATTCAGCTCCTCCGTGACGAGTCGAATCATCTCGGCGACCTGGAAAGGGGGTTCGTTGGGTTTCGCACCCAGGTGGTGGATCCGGATTTCGGGGTCGAGGACTTTGCGATGAACATCGAACAGGGCATGGTCATAGTGCTGTCCGGTGTCGAGGACTTCGAAGGGGATTCCCGCTTTCCGTAGCGCATCTGCCATTGGTACGAGCTTGAGGAATTGAGGTCTCGAGCCAATTACAATGGTTAACACTCGCCCCCCCTGCATATTCAGCTCCTAGAGTGGTGCTGAGGGAGTGCTGAAGTACTTAAACTCCGCCGGGCTCTTGGGTATCTGGAGGCAGCGTGTGCCTTTGTGAGCTACGAATGTCTCCCAACCTGACGGTCGTCATCGTCGCGTTCTCGCGGTTTAGTCGGGACCCGCGGATTTGGAAATCTGTCCAGTCCTACAGGCGAGCTGGGGCGAGGATTGTGGGAGTGGGCCTGCAGGAGAAAGGCTCCCCCACCGGGGGAATGGAGTACCATTCATTCCCCGAAGTGTTCCCGAGGGGCGGGCCCGTGGCATTCGCAATCCGCTACCTCACTTTCAGTCTATTCACTTTCATGGTATGTGTAGGCCTAGCACTCCGCCTACGCCGGGATGTGGTCCTGCACGTTTGCAATCCTCCAACCGTCTTATTGCTCGCTTGCGCCCCGCTTTTCCTGAAGGCGCGTGCTCGGGTACTGGACATTCACGAATTCGTTCCACTGATGGTGGAGGAGAAATTCGGCAAGCGAGCGAGCCTGTGGGCAGTTGGAATGCTCGATCAAGGCCTGGGAATGGCGTTCTCCTCCCTCTGTGTCTTTGTCGACCCCGTGCATGCGAGAAGGATCTCTCAGGCACTTCGAGTTTACGCACCATCGCTCATCATCCCAAACACACCGATGCGTGGCCTCATCAATCCCGTGTCTGGGCGGCTTCCTTCAGGGCCGCTAAAGTTCATTTACCCTGGTGCGATGGCCTTTGGCCGCGACTTGGATCTCCTAGTCTACGCGTTCAAGTCATCGAAGCTCCAAGCTGGGGGGGCAACCCTGCTCATGTTGGGAGACGGGCCGATGGTCCCAGCGCTACGCAAGATGGTCCGGGATGAAGGCCTTGAAAGGGTAGTGCTCTTCCAATCCGCGGTAGAATACCCCCGTGCCATGGAAATGATTGCACAGGCGGACGTCGGTCTCGTCCCAGCTCCTCGAAGTGCGATGGCAGCTATAGCGTCACCGAACAAACTTAACGAGTTCCTCTCCCTGGGACTTCCAGTGTTGGCAAGCGACACTGATCGGTTCAGGAGCCTCGTTGGCTCGCGAATCGATTATTTCATTCCTGGGGATTCTCGAAGCATGCGTACCGCTCTGGAGATGTTCTTGGACCGTAACTACCTCGAGGCCCGCCGCGTCGAAGCTGCTCAGGTCAGCATAAGGTGCTGGGAGGACGATTTCGAGTTCCTTCTGAAACAATTGCGCGTTTGAGTAAGTTGCGCGAGATAGCTCAGGGTGAGTTGTGTCAGCGATCTTGGGACAGTCAGGCCTATCGACTTTCCAATGACTTCGGGCCCCGCGGACAGGCGGGACCCCCCATGGCAAAGTCGATTAGCCTGTTACGTCACGGATAACGACACTTCTCAGAAACCCTTTTGACGTCAATGGGCAAGTAGATATCGAGAAGTATGGGGGCGAAAGCGGGGGAATGGTTGCCATCGAGGCTTGCATGGAAGATGATGGCTTGCTTTGCTATAGCCTTCTCGCTCCTTCTTCGGTATCCTCAACAACTCAGGCCCTACGGCTCTGATTTCTTCTTGGAAATCTCCTTCGCACGCACATTGCAGATTGACGGAGCTGCCCCATGGCTTTACCATCCGCTAGCAATCTTCGGACTTGTTCCCCTCTCAGACGCAAATGGACCCTACGTCTTGATTGCCTCTTTTGGACTTCTCGCGGGACAGAATGCGCTTTGGGCAGCCGTCCTTGTCTCACTACTCGGACCACTGTTTTTCTTTTTCGTCGGTGCAGCAACCGCCGCCGCGATACTAAAGCACCCAACACTTGTGCTCTTGGGAGGTCTAATCCTCGCTTCAATGCCCCAGGTCTTGGCGTACAGCTACTACGGAGGGGGCATCGCGCGCGAGTATGCCTTGCTGGTGTTTTCCACGATTTTCCTGCTGCTCCTTGTCATGCAAAGCTTGGTGACAGATGGCAGGACTTGGAAAAGATTCCTCGTGTTAATCGTGATGTTGGTATTCCTGGGGCTTTCATTCCATCTTGTCACAATCGGGTTCATTTCTTTGCTGGTTGCTGGCCGGATCGGCCTGACACTGGTTCGGGGTCTCCGTCAATCCCAGCCCCTTCGAGCAGCAACCAGTAGCAATTCTGCGGGTATCTTTTGCATAGCCATCGTATTCATCGCGCTCTATGTCTGGGGGCTTGTATTCTTTCCACTGAGCCTTCCGGGGCTATTTGTCTATCAACGGGGAACTTTGTTCCAGGGATCGGGGGAAGCAGTGGTTACCCTCAACATGGCGACCAACTACTTTCGCTACTTCGGCATTTTCCTATTCCTTGTCCCAGTTGGAATTTGGACAATTCTCGAAGGGAGATCTCGAAGGGAATTGACCCAGCTCAGTGTCGCATGTGTGGTCGCCGCCTCTCCAATCCTCCTCTTCGCATACTACGCTATCATGTCGATCCAACCCTTAGTTTTCGTCTGCACACTCATGGCGCTACGGCAATTGACACGGCCGCACGCGCGATTTCTTGTTCGAGCCGCAATCATCATTGCGGTGGCTGGTGGTCTCGTTGTGGCCCAGTGGTATACGGTTTATTCTTATCAGCGGGTTAATGGAATCCATGGTTCACACGGCTACCTTGACGCTGGTCATGTCGAAGCCGGTTTGTATCTTGATCAAGGACCCTCGGCCATTCGTTTCTATGGTAACGATTACGAGATAAATCGCCGAGTGTCTAGCATGGTCGACAATCCCCTAGGGGCCGCCGACTATGATGTAATGGCACGCGGAGAGTCTAACCTCGACTTAAGTCGGTTGAGGCCCGTAGTGACCCTCCAGGAGTTCATCTCCCAGCGGGGACTGTATTCCCTTCCCTACCAAGAGCGGTCTACACAGCGACCGCCAGACGCTAAGGTCCCGAGCTACTATCTCGTCAAC
>JAHFTX010000014.1 GCA_023265395.1 Thermoplasmata archaeon | reverse complement strand
GACGATGATGACGATCGGCTTCGCACCCCTGTCCATCGGTTGGGGCGGACCACCGGGGTGGGAATAGCCTGGGGGGGGCGCGTTGGGGGAACCGCCATACGGAGGGTATTGCGGCGGGGGGGCACCGTAGGGTGCACCGTAGGGAGCGGCTCCTGATGGAGGATACGGGTAGGGACCAAACGGCGGAGGCGGTCTCTGCGGCGGCGCCATGACGCTTCGAGGGTTGGGGCGAGGATAGCACTGCTCTGGGAGGTCCCCGGGGTGGCGCACCTACGCAGGATCCTCTGCTGCGGTGCCCCGCTGCCCATCAGGGAGGGTCACCACGGTACTCCGTACCCCTTGGCACGAGCGGCACGAGGTGCCACGGGCCGCCCGCTGGAGCGTCGACGGTGCTGCCCTACTCGTCCTCGTCGCCCGACCAACCTGGCGGTGCCCCGCGGGTGCACTCGAGGTAGGGCAGGTCCAACCCCGCCTGGGCCGCCGTGCGCAGCGCGATACCGTAGCCGGCGTCGGCATGGCGCGCGACACCGATGCCCGGGTCGGTGGCGAACACCGCGGTGATCTTGTCATCGGCCAAGCTCGAGCCATCGCAGACGACGACCATCCCGGCGTGGACCGACAGCCCCACCCCGACGCCACCGCCGCTGTGGATCTGCACGCTGTCGGCTCCGGCGGCGGTGTTGAGCAGCGCGTTGAGCAGCGGCCAGTCGGCGACCGCGTCGGAGCCGTCGCGCATCCCTTCGGTCTCGCGGTTGGGCGAGGCCACCGAGCCGGTGTCGAGGTGGTCGCGGGTGATCGCGATGGGGGCGCGCAGCTGCTTGCGGCGCACCAGGTCGTTGAGGGCCAGCGCAAAGCGCGCCCTCTGTCCGAGGCCCAGCCAACAGACGCGTGCGGGCAGCCCCTCGATGGGCACGTGCTGCCGCGCCAGGGTGATCCAGCGGTGGAGCGTCTGGTCGTCGCCGAAGAGCTCGAGCACCAGCTCGTCGGTCCGCTGCAGGTCCGTCGCCTCCCCGCTGAGGCAGACCCACCGGAACGGGCCGCGCCCCTCGCAGAACATCGGGCGCAGGTAGGCCACCACGAAGCCCGGATAGGAGAAGGCGTCGCGCAGGCCGGCGTCCTGCGCCTGTCCGCGCAGGTTGTTGCCGTAGTCGAAGACCACGGCGCCCTCCTCGTGCATCCGCACCATCGCCCCGCAGTGGGCCACCATCGAGGCCACCGCACGCCGGGCGTAGTCCTGCCCATCCTCCTCGCGCAGCGCATCGGCCTGCGGGATGCTCAGTCCCAGCGGGACGTAGCGCAGCGCATCGTGGGCGCTGGTCTGGTCGGTCACCACGTCGGGGACGAGGTCGCGCTCGAGCAGCCGGGGGTAGACCTCGGCGGCATTGCCCAGCAGACCGATCGAGAGGGCCTCCTTGCGTTCCTTGGCCGCAAGGGCGAGCTTGAGCGCCTGCTCGAGGTCATCGACCCGCCGCTGGCAGTAGCCGGCGGCGACGCGGCGGTCGATCCGTGAGGGGTCGACCTCGACGACCAGCGCGACACCGCCATTGAGGGTGATGGCCAGCGGCTGCGCGCCCCCCATGCCGCCCAGCCCGGCGCTCAGGCACAGCCGCCCCGCGAGGGTGCCCTTGAAGTGCCGCCGCGCGACGGCGGCGAAGGTCTCGTAGGTGCCCTGGACGATCCCTTGAGTCCCGATGTAGCACCACGAGCCTGCCGTCATCTGCCCATACATCATCAGCCCCGCGGACTCGAGCTGCCGGAAGTGCTCCGCCGTCGCCCAGCGCGGCACGAGGTTGGAGTTGGCCATCACCACCCGCGGGGCGCGTGCATGGGTGGTGAACACCGCCACGGGGCGGCCGCTCTGGATGACCAGCGTCTGGTCCTGCTCCAGGCGCCGCAGCGTCGCGACGATGGCGTCGAAGTCGGCCCAGCTGCGCGCCGCACGCCCGCTGCCCCCGTAGACGATCAGCTCCTCGGGACGCTCGCCGACCTCGAGGTTGTTGTGCAGCATGCGCAGGATCGCCTCCTGGGGCCATCCCTTGCACGAGAGGGTGGCTCCGCGGGGTGCGCGCACCGGCAGGGGCGGTGCTCCTGCGATGGTGGTGGGGGGAGCAGACGCCATCGGGAGCGCGACGAGAGGAGTGCGCAAAAGCCTGTCGCTCGCGGGGCGCGAGGTGGGCCAACGGCCAAATGCGGCAGCGATGCTACCGGGGCGATGCCCACGGCCAACCGGCCAGCGGTCGAGAACGACGGGACGGCAGGGCGCCCCTCCCTCGTGGAGCCGCCGCGCACGCACGAGGTGCTGGGGATGATGCTCTGGGAGGCCCCCCCGATCGCGGTCGGCAGCGCCGGCGCCCAGGCCATCTCCGGGCTGCTCCTGCTAGTGGGCATCGCCATCCTCAGTCTCGGGCTGGTCGAGCACGACCCGCAGCAGGTCGCCCTCTGGTGGGTGCTGGGCATCGCCCTGCTTGGGTTGTCCTTGCTGCCACTGCTGCGCACCCGGCGGCGATCGCCACTTGCGCTCTACGAGCGCGGCATGCTCGTAGGCACGGATACGACGCTGCTGGTGCGCTATGACGACATCAGCGCCGTCGAGGAGTGCCAACAGGGTGCACGCGGCAGGAGTAGGGGAGGTCCCGACGATCTCGTGTTGCGGATCACCTGGGGTGGGGGGGTCGTCCTGATCGGACCGCGATCGCGCGCCGGGGGCCAGGATGCGCTAGTGCGCGACGTCACGACCGTGGCGGCGCTGCTACGGGCACGGGCGGTGCCCTTCGTCGCGCCGCTGAGCGAGCAGCCGGCGCCGCCGTCGTGAACCGACCTACCGCTTGATCGTCACCGTGAAGGTGATCGGCGAGGTGGGGCGGTCGTTGCGGTCCCGCGCGGCGGTGGAGATCTTGTTGACCACATCCATGCCCTTGGAGACGGCGCCGAAGACCGGGTGGCAGCTGACACCCGGCTTGCCGCAGGGCTTGCGATTGCCGCGGGCGTCGAAGCCGTCGAGATGTGGCGTGGCGCGCACCGTGACGAAGAACTGCGAGCCGCCGGTGTTGGGGCCGCGGTTGGCCATGCTCAGGATCCCCGCACGGTCGTGGCGCAGCTGCGGGTGGAACTCGTCCTCGATGGTGTAACCGGGGCCGCCGGTGCCGGTGCCCTTGGGGTCCCCGCCCTGGATCATGAAGTCGGGGATGACGCGGTGGAAGTGGATGTTCTTGTAGAAGCCCTCCTCGGCGAGCTTGATGAAGTTGCCCGCGGTGATCGGCGCCTTGTCGAGGTGGAGCTCGGCGCTGAAGTCGCCAAGCGAGGTCGCGAAATGTGCGGTGGGGTTGGGCATCGGACTCACGCCGCCAGCGGCACGCCCCCTATAGAGGTTGCCTCCCGAGCCTCAGCGGAGGATGGTCACGGTGCGCATCGTCACCGGGCTGAGCGGCTTTTTGTTCGAGTCGGTGGGGACCTTGTTGATGGCGATGACCACGTCGAGGCTCTTCTGGTCGAGGGTGCGACCGAAGACCGCGTGGCAGCTGACCCCTGGTTGCCCGCACGCCTTGAGGGTGTTCGAGGAGTCGTAGGCGTCCAGATGGGGGGTCGCCTCGACGGTGATGAAGAACTGCGAGTCCCCGGTGTTGGGACCGCTGTTGGCCATGCTCAGCGTCCCGGCGCGGTCGTGGCGCAGCAGCGGGGTGAACTCGTCGGCGATCGGATCGCCCGACCCGCCGCTGCCGTCGCCCTTGGGGTCGCCCCCTTGGATCATGAAGTCCTCGATCACCCGGTGGAAGGTCAGTCCATCGAAGAAGCCCCGGTCCGCGAGCTTTTCGAAGTGCTCCACCGTCTTGGGCGCCTTGTCGGCGAAGAGCTCCAGCGCGATGGCCCCCATCGAGGTGTCGAGGCAGGCCACCGGGTTACCGTTGGCGGGCATGGTGGGGTCCACGCAGGCGGAGGAGGCGTGCTCCGGTGGCTCCGAGGATTGGCCCGGGTGGAGGATCTCCTCGCGGTAGTAGTAGCCCAGCCCGCCAGCAGCGCTGCTCAGCCCGACCACCAGCACCACGCTCAGCAGCAGACGCATCTTGCGGCTGCGGTCGAAGTCGGCGGACTCCTGGTGACGGCGCACGGCGGTCGCCGACGCGGCGTTGCGCCCCTCCTTGGCGAATCGCCCTTCCCGCTTGGCCTTGGCCATCATCGGCAGAGGGGACGCCGACGGTATTTGAGGTCTTCGAGACACCCCGGAACCCGCGGTGGGGGCTGTGCCTTTATCGCACCGTGGACCCGATGGATGGGCGATGGGGCGGCCGAAGGCCTTCGATCCTAGTCGGGTGGGGCGGTGAAGGTCCTCTACGTGCTGGCCAACTTCCCCAAGCTCTCGGAGAGCTTCATCCTCAACGAGCTGCTGGCCTTGCGCGCGCTGGGCGTCGAGGTCGAGGTCGCCGCCTTCGCCGACCCTTCGGAGCGCCACCGTCGGGAGGGGGCGGCCCGTATCCCCGTCCACTACGTGCCGCCGCCACGCTCGTGGGCGCTGCTGCGCCACCCTGCTGCCCTTGCCACGACGCTGCGCCTCCCGGGGAACCTGCGCCACCGCAGCATCGCGGTCGTGCGCGCCCACCAGCTGCTCGCATTGATTCGCACGTGGGCGACGCCGCCGGACCGACTGCATGCGCACTTCGCCGACGGCCCCTCCGTCGTCGCGCTGCTGGCGGCACGGGCGCTGGGGAGACCCTGCTCCCTGACCGCCCACTCGGTGGACCTCTTCTGCAACCCCGACCCGGCGCTGCTCCAGCTGGTGCTCGAGGGTGTCGACGTGGTGGTCGTGCCGGCCCAGGGCAGCAAGGAGCACCTGGTCGCTCGGCACCGCCTGACCCCCCAGCGCATCGCCGTCGTGCGAGCGGTCGCTGACCCGTCCCTCTACCCGCAACGGCCGACCCCAGCGGTCGCGCGCGCCACGCCGGGACCGACGGCCCTCCTCGCCGCGCGGCTGGTGGACAAGAAGGGTGCGCGCTTCGCCATCGAGGCGATGGCGCAGCTGGCAGAGCGCCGTCCGACGCTACGCCTCGACATCGTCGGGGAAGGGCCCCTCGAGGCGCAGCTGCGCCACCAGGCACAGGCGCTGGGGCTCGAGCAGCGGGTGCGTTTCCTTGGAGCGATCCCCGACGCCCAGCTGCATCAGGCGCTGCGCGAGGCCGACCTCTTCGTGCTCCCGTGCATCATCACCCCAGACGGTGATCGGGACATCTGCCCGCTGACGCTGCAGGAGGCGATGCTCGTAGGGGTGCCGGTGATCGCCGGGCGCGCGGGATCGACCGAGGAGCTGGTCATCGACGGCCGCACCGGGCGCCTGGTCGCCGGCGACGACCCTGCGGCGATTGCCGCCGCCATCGACGCGGTGCTGGGTGACCCCGCCGCCACCGCGGCGATGGTCGAGGCTGCGGGGGAGTTCGTGCGGCAGGAGTTCGACCCGCGGCGCAATGCGCTGCGGCTGCTGCAGGCGTGGGGCGTTGGGCCGGATCAGGTGCGCGAAGAGAGTGCGCGCTCATAGACCGACAACAGGGCGCGCGTCGAGGCGCCCCACCCGTGGCGCAGCACCGCGCGCTCCCGTGCTGCCGCCCCCATGCGTCGGCGACGGGCGTCGTCACGCAACAGCTCCACCAGCGCCTGCGCCAGCGGGGCGGGCTGCCCGGCAGCGGTGAGCACCGCGACCTGCTCATCGAGGACCTCTCGCACAAAGGGCAGGTCCGACGCGACGATGGGCAGACCTGCCGCCAAGTACTCGAAGACCTTGAAGGGCGAGAAGCCGTAGGGCACGTTGGGGTAGGGCGCGACGGCGACGTCGCCGACCGACAGCAGTCCCGGCACGCGCTCGGGCGGCACCACCCCCAGGGCCGTCACCGCGCGCTCGAGCCCCGCCGCGGCGATCGCCTGCACCAGTGCCTCCCCCTGGGTTCCGCCGCGCCGCCCGCCGATGATCAGGGCATGGGCCTGGGGCAGCTGCCTGCGCACCTGGGTGAGCGCAGCTAACAGGGTCGCCACCCCATGCCACGGCCCCAGCGCGCCGACGAAGACGATGACCTCTCGACCCTCCAGACCCAGCGTGCGCCGCTCCCTTTGCGCCTGGGGATGGTCCGGGAGGAAGAGCTCGAGGTCGACGCCGTTGGGGACGACGTCGATGTGTGTGGCGTCAGCGCCCCAGTCGGTGACGACGGTCTGCCGCAGCGACTGGCTGACCGCAAAGGCGCGGGTCGCGCCGCTGGCGAGGCGCCCGCACCATCGGTGGGCCACCGCCTCGATGCGCGGTGCGCGCAGCAGCGGTTGTGCCTGTGCCTCGGTGCGGGGCCAGTCATCGTCGATCTGCAGCACGCTGGGCAGCCCCGCGCGTGACGCGGCGCGCAGCGCCACCCCGCCGCCGAGGTAGCCGCGGTCGTGGACGAGGTCGAAACGACCCTCGGACAGCAACCGTCGCACCACCGTGCGGGTCTGCAGCGAGAAGGTCACCCGCTCGAGGGGGGGGGCGCTGGCACCAAGCAACACCAGCTGGGCCTCGGTGGGCGGGCTCGGTTGCCCCCCCAGCGGCGGGCGGGCCAGCAGGGTCACCTCATGTCCGCCCTTGGTCAGATGAGCGGCGAACTGCTGCTGGTGGATGCTCTGCGCGGCAGGCTCTCCCCAGTGGATGCTGGGGCAGGACATCAGGATCCGCAAGCGACCGCCCCTAGGTCGTCGTGGGCACCGACCACCATCGACAGGGTCGACCCCCTGGAGCCTCTTGGGCTTGCTGGTGGCCAAGGTGGCAGCCTTGATGCCCAAGCTTTGTCGCCCAAGAGGGCACTCCCCCCTTGTGGACGAACCCCTCCCGTTGCACCTGGAACGCCCCCAGGGGCCGCCCGTGCTGACGGACGGGACTCATCGTCTCCCCCTCTGCCCCGAGTACGCCTTCGGTGCAGCGCGCTGCGATCAGGCAGGACCGCTGGTGGTGCAGGACTGGCCGCTGCACCAGGGGCCCTGGGGGGAGGGCTGGTTGCGCGCAGCG
The DNA here is from genome assembly GCA_023265395.1 of Thermoplasmata archaeon. Classification (GTDB taxonomy): domain Archaea; phylum Thermoplasmatota; class DTKX01; order JAHFTX01; family JAHFTX01; genus JAHFTX01. The sequence goes on along the minus strand of JAHFTX010000014.1, from coordinate 50,720 downwards.
ACGGTGCAGGGCAGCGGACTGTGGGTGCTCCAGCTGTGGGTGCCCGAGCCGGCGGCCCAGCCCCTGACCTTCGTCGACGGGTTGCCGCGCAAGCGCCGCCGCCCGGGGCCGGGCCTGTTGCTGTGGCGCACCAAGGAGCGGCCCACGCTCAGCGCAGCGACGATCCCCGAGGGGCTCCAGACGGGTCCGAGCGGCAGCGGCACGGACCTCGACCGCCGCGGGACGGCCACGCTGACGCGGCGGACGCTGAGCTGGACCGCCGCAGGGGCGCTGCAGGTCCAGGCCCATCTTGCCGACGGACCACTGATCGTCCGCCTGCTGCTGGCCGGCCCGCTGGCGCTCGAGTCGCAGCTGCGTCCGAGCCATCCGGCCGAGTTGGCCCCGCTGGCGAGCGCACATGGTCCGGTCCACCGGCCCTTGGAGCTGCTGCGTCGCTGGGACGCACGTGGACCGGTGCGACCCGATACCGCTCGAGAACGGGCGTTGCCCTGGTGGCCCGACGGTCGGGGGGCGCTGCAGCAGGCGCTCTGGCTCCATGTGCAGGCCGACCTGACGGGCAAGCCCCTGCCACGGCTGCTCGAGCTGCTGGTGGCCCACGAGGCGATCACGACGCTGCTGCGCCCGGGCAATGGCTGGGCGCGGCCCGATCCCCAGGGCGCGTGGCACCTGCCGATCGCCCAGATCGCGACGCTGCTGCCGCTGGCGCGGCTGGGGGCAAGTGCGCTCTCCCACCCGCAGGGAGCGGCGGCGCTCGATCGCGGGTGGCGGTTCCTCGAGTGCCTCGCCACCTCGGAGGCCGGGCGCCGCTACTTCCCCACCGATGCTGTGGGACGGACCCCCCAGGGCCCCTTCGAGCCGCAGGGGAGGGTGGCGGTCGCCGACCACCTTGCGGTGGTCGCCGCGTTGCACCAGGCAGCACCCTGGGTCGGACTGACCGCCGATGGATGGGACGCTGCGCCCCTGCTCCTGTGGGTGCGCCCGCTGTTGGAGTCTGCACCGCGTCCGCGACGGCGCCTGCGCCGCCCCGTGGGTGCACCCAGCGCCGTCAGCGAGGAGACCTTGCGCGACCATCGGGGACGATGGCGCCCGCAGGGGGAGGCGCTCTCGCGGCTGCTTGGCGACCTTTCCGCCGTGCGCGGGGCGCTGGCCGACCCGCCACCGCTGGAGCCGGGGCTGCGGCAGGTGCTCTCGAGCGGGCACCCGGCGGTCGCGATCGGCCCGCTGCTGCGAGCGGTGGCGGCAGCTGGGGAGCCCCTCGACGAGGAGGTGTGGGAGCGTATCGCTGCGCGCCGCCGCAGCGACGGATGCGACCCGTCACTCGGCGGGCTCGACGCGCTGCTGCTGCACCAGCAACCGCTGCCACTGGTGGCCGCCGACGAGCGCTTCGCCACCGTCGTCGCCACCGCCATCGGTCGCGACCGTTGGGAGGGGCTGCTGCTGCCGCTGCAGCGCACGCCTCGTGAGGTCGCGGTCTTCTGTCATCAGCTGGGGGGATGGCGGCAGGGTGTGCTCACCCTCGATGACCTGCACCCCTTCACCGTCGATGTCACGCAGGTGCGTGGACTGCCCTGCGGCGCCAGCGATGACGGGCCCCAGGCGGCTGCTGCAACGTATTTATAGAGCCCCTCCCCGAACACCGGGCCGCAGCCGTACGAGGGATCCTCTGCGACGGGCGATGGGATCAGATGAACGTCGGGGAATGGCTGCGGGGCGTCATCTCGCGCCACTTCTACATCATCGAGGAGCGGCCCGACCATGACGCGATCCTCTACTACGTCGACGTCAAGCCCGAGAGCGCCGAGGCCGCCTTCGACCAGCTGCGTCGGGACCTGCTGGGGCAGGGATTCATCCCGATGCTGGTGTTCGAGGGGGGCGAGTACCTGCTGCATGTCTCGCGGCGCCCCGACGTCACCTACCGCTCCACGACCTGGAACAGGGTGCTGCTGGCACTGACGATCCTCTCGACCATCTTCGTTGGGACCATCAACTGGGCCCTCTACATGGGCAAGACCGACTACGCCGCGTTCTTCACCGCCGATGACGTCCTCAACGGTGCCCTCTACTTCGCCCTGCCGCTGATGGCGATCCTCGGGACCCACGAGATGGGGCACTACGTCGTCGCCCGTCGGCACGGCGTCGCGGCGTCGCTGCCCTTCTTCATCCCGATGCCCCTGCCACCGCTGGGGACCTTCGGCGCCTTCATCAGCATGCGTGACCCGATCCCCGACAACAAGGCGCTGATGGACATCGGCTTCGCGGGCCCCATCGCCGGGTTCGTCGTCGCCGTGCCGGTGACCTTGCTCGGCCTGCACCTGACCAACGTCGTCGGTCAGCCGATCCCCACCGACGAGTCGGGGTTGGTGGACCTGGGGACTTCGCTGCTCTTTGGGGCCTTCCTGCAGCTGGTCCCCACCAGCGGCGACTTCCTGCTGCACCCGACGGCACTGGCGGGCTGGGCCGGCCTGCTGGTGACGTTCCTCAACCTGCTGCCGGCGGGCCAGCTCGATGGGGGCCACATCAGCCGGGCGATGTTCGGCAGCGCCTCGCGCCACATCGGCATCGGCGTGCTGGTGCTCATGGCCGTCCTGGCGGTGTGGAAGGGGTATTTCGGCTGGGTGGTCTTCGTGCTGTTGATCCTCTTCTTGGGGATCAACCACCCGCCCCCGCTCAACGACGTCAGCCGGTTGACGCGCAAGCGATGGGTGGTCGGCGCGATGGCCTTCCTGATGCTGGCGGTCACCTTCACCACCGCCCCGCTCGTCCCGGTCGAGCCGCACTACGGCTTCGACGCCGTGGCCACCGAACCGGTGCTGATGCTGCAGCCGCAGGAGGTGCGGATCTCCAACATCTCGATCAACCTCACCGGCAACACCGCCGACCGCATCGAGGCGCGGCTCGATCCCTTCGCCGTGGCGGCCTTGCTCCAGCAGGGCTGGAACGTCTCGCTGGTCCGCAGCATCGCCAAGGACGGCACCCAGAGCCTGAGCACCAAGTCCGCCAGCCGCACGTTCCACATCGGCGCCCCTGGGAACATCAGCCTCCGCGTAGGGGCTCCTGACCTTGGGCAGCAGCCGCTGGGGGCGTCGGTCGCGCTGCCCGTGGGCGTGCGCAGCGTCACGGACCACAGCAAGAAGACCCAGCTGACGTTGATCCTGCGCCTGGGCACGGTCTCCCTCGAGAGCGGCGCGCAGCGCGTCGACGCCCCCGGCGACGGCGTCGCGACGCTGCCGCTGGTGGTGCGCCACTTCGGTCCGGCCAACGCCAGCGGCCTGCTCAGCAGTCAAGCGCCCCGCGGGTGGCAGGTCACCTTCAACCAGAGCTCCTTCGCCTTCCAAGGGGAGAGCACCACCACTGTGCTGGCCCACGTGCAGCCGCCTAGTGGGGCGCCCGCGGGGCCTGCTGGCAACCTCACGGTCATCCTCACCTGCGTCATCGGTACTGGCACGGGCTCCAACGGGACGGGGGTGCAGACGCTCAACACGACCGTGGTCCTGCCCCTGTCGGTGGGCCGCCGCGGCGGCGCCCAGCTCAGTGATGTGCCCCAACAGCTCCAGCTGCACAACGGCAGCACCCTGCTGCTGCACCTGACCCTTGCCAACAGCGGCAACGGCGTCGACCGCTTCCAGACCAGTGCGCTGACCGACCCCACCTTGCCGCTGACGGTGACCTCCCCCGCCGACGTGACCTTGGCGCAGGGTGCCAACACCACGCTCGAGCTGGAGCTGCGCGCGCCGGTGGGGGTGGTCGGCAGCGGCTATCTGGCGATCGAGGTCGACGGCACGGCCACCGAGGGTGTGCGCGAGACCGTCGTCATCCATGTCGATGTCACCTAGGCTGCCGCCGATGTGACCCTGCGGTGCACGCCCGGGTCGGTCCGTCGTCCGCTGCGGGTGAGCGCAACCCGTTCAGCGCCCGGTGCGCGCGTAGGCGGCACACCGTTCGATGGCGTTGCGTGCCTCCACCGGGTCGCGCTGCGCCAAAGCGACGGCCGCTGCCGTCAGCTCCAGGCGCGCCTGCAGGGCCGCGGGCAAGGGTGCCGCCGAGAGCACGCGCGCGGACGCGACATCGGCACTAGCGTTGCTGACGCGCCCGAGCGCGAGCTCGAGTCCTGCCAGGGCGAGCAACGCCTCGACCTGCAGGGGGAGGTCGTCGCTCTCCTCGGCGACGCTCAGCGCCGCCTGCAAGTGGGCACGCTGCTGCTCGCTGCGCCCCCCCAGCGCCTCGACGGCTGCCAGCAGCAGATGGCCCCGTGCCTGGTCGGCGATCGCCTGCGGGTGCTGGAAGAGTGGTCGGAGCGTCGCCCGCAGCTGGGCACCGCCGCCGGGGCGGACCTGTCCCGAAGCCTGCGCGAGCATCTCCTCGAAGGAGGGCCCCGGAGGAGTGGCCAGGCCCACCGCCGCACGCTCCCTAGTTGGCCAGCTCCGACGCGGCGAAGAGGAACTCGAAGGGCACCTTGGCGGCGGCGAAGGCCTCGGCGGCACCCTCCTGGCGGTCGACGACGCTGATGACGGCCGCCACGGCCGCTGGGAGCGCGCGCACCAGCTCGGCGGCCTCCAGCGTCGATGCTCCTGAGGTGGTGGTGTCCTCGAGCAGCACCACCGTGCCGCCGGTCGGGTCGTTGCCCCCCAAGCGCGCCGCCGCCGCACGGGTGGCCACCCCATGGCCCTTGGCCTCCTTGCGCACGAAGAAGCCCTGCAGCGGACGGGCGGTCTGTGCCGATGCCATGCACAGGCCCGACACCAGCGGCACCGCCCCGACGGCCATCCCCCCCACATGGGTGAGGGCTTCGAAGCGGCCCACGCGCTCGAGCAGCGCATCGCTGATCAGGGCGAGCCCCACGGCGTCGAGGGTGACGGTGCGCAGGTCGAGGTAGTAGCTCGAGCGTCGGCCCGAAGCCAGGACGAAGTCCCCGGTTCGGTAGGCCCTGGAGCGGATCAGGACACGCAGCCGCTCGCGGGAGGCGGGGTCCATGGGCACCTCAGAGGTCGATGCTCGTGTCGGGCTTGAGCACGTGCGCCTGGGCCGTGGGGGCGGCGGCCTTGAGCGCATCGACGAAGTGCGCGGGGTCCTGCCGGATGGAGGGGAAGGTGTCGTAGTGGATCGGGATCGCGTGCTGGACGCCGCACCAGGCGGCAGCGAGGGCGCCATGCTGCGGCCCCATCGTGAACAGGTCGCCGATGGGCACCGCGGCGACGGTGGGTCTGTAGACTTCGCCGATGACGGTGCGCAGGTCGCCGAAGAGCCCGGTGTCCCCCATGTGGTAGAAACGGGTGGTGCCATCATCGATGACGAAGCCGCAGGGCGAGCCGCCGTAGCCGTCGAAGGGGCCGGAGGCCGGGGCGATCCCGCTGCTGTGGATCGCCTGGGTCATGAGCACGCTGACGCCCTTGTGGCGGTAGGAGCCGCCGATGTTCATGGCGGTGACCTGTTGCAGTCCCTTCCGCGAGAGGTAGGTGCTCATCTCGTAGATGCAGACCGTCGGCGCCTGGAGCTCCAAGGCGCAGCCAAGGTGGTCACCATGGCCGTGGGTGAGCAGCACCAGGTCGGGCTTGAGGTCCTTGGGCTTGGCGCTGGTCAGGCCGTTGTCGGTGTAGGGGTCGATGACGATGCGCAGCCCGGTGGCGGTCTGCAGCTCGAAGAAGGAGTGGCCGCGGAAGAGGATCTTCATCCATGGCCTCCTGCCGACCATGGGAGCGCCCCCCTTATGGTTTACGCGGCAACGCGGCGCAGGGGCGTGCCCTTCTCCCCCCTGCGCTCCGCCTCGGAGGTGGCGGGCATGGATTTGCCCCATGGAAGTGCCCTGGGTGCGCAGAGCTCGAGCGCGCGATGAGGCATTTGATGCCCCCGAGGACCTCCCGAGGACCGATGTGGTCTGCCCGCATCGAGGCGATCCCCCCGCAGGAGTGTTGGTGCACCCTGGTGGGGCAACGCGTCCCTGCGACGAGCGTGACCATCCTCGGCTACTACCCGCTGGGCGATGGGACCTGCCTCGAGCACGCGCGGCTGGAAGGCGGTCCGCTCGAGGTGGTCCTCGGCCTCTTGCAAGAGCACCCGCAGGTGTTGGCGCTGCGGACCATCGACGAGGGACCGGGATACCTCGAGGTGCAGCTGACGGTCCCCCTGTGCGGACTCGACGCTGCGATCCGCGCCAGCGGCGCAGTGCCGGTCTTCCCCCTCCCCGTGCGCGGGGGTCGGGAGCAACTGCTGCTGCGGGCAGAGAAAGGAGTGGTCGCCACCTTCATCGAGGGGTACCGCAGCGTGCACCAGCAGGCGCACCTCAAGGCCATCTCCCACAACGACGGCGCCGCCGCCCTGACCGACCGCCAGCGCGAGGTCCTCGAGGCCGCCGTGGCCTGGGGCTACTACGACGTCCCACGACGCACGAGCCTGAGCGAGCTGGCCCGTCGCCAAGGCGTCGCCAAGAGCACGCTCTGCGAGCTGCTGATGACCATCGAGGGGAAGGTCATGCGCGAGCTTACCCCAGAGGTGTCCGCCGCGGTGACGGCCCCGCCTCCCGAACAGGTTCGGAGACAAGGCTGAGCCCGCCTGCACCCTAGGCACCCTGCCGCTGGCGCGTGCGGAGCACGCGCCTCCGAGGCTGCAGGGGGTCTGGACCATCGTCGCTGCGCCGCTGGTCGGTCCACCCGACCCTGCACCTGCGCGCCCGATCCTCCCGGATGCCCAGGCGGCGCTCGCGGCGCTGGCGCACCGACGGCTGATCCAGCTGCACCCGCGCGAACTGCTCCTGCACCAGCACGGGCAGGTCGCGACGGTGACGATCAACCGCCCCGACCGCTACAACAGCTACACCACCAACACGCTGCTCGAGCTCGCCGAAGCGATGCAGGTGGCGAGCTTCGACGACACCATCGGTGTCGTGGTCCTGACCGGGGCGGGGGAGCGTGCCTTCTGCACCGGTGGCGACGTGCGGGAGTATGCGGCGACCTTCACCCAGCAGCCGCGCCACTACCGCAAGTACATGGTCGTCTTCCAGCAGGCGGTCGAGTCGATCCTGCGGTGCACCAAGCCCGTCATCGCGCGCCTCAACGGCATGGCGATGGGCGGTGGGAACGAGCTGCACCTCGCCTGCGACCTGTCGGTGGTCGGCGCCCACGCACAGCTGGGCCAGGTCGGCGTCGGCGTCGGCTCGGTCGCCTGCGGGGGCGCCACCCAGTGGTTGCCCCTGACCGTCGGGGACCGTCGCGCCCGCGAGCTGCTGCTGCTCAACCGCAAGCTGAGCGCCGCCGAGGCGCTCGAGTGGGGGCTCGTCACGACCGTGGCCCCGACCGTGCGCTGCGATGGTGCGGAGGTGCCCACCCCCACGCCCGCACAGATCGCCGCCGCCAACCGTAGCACGGGCGGCTACGGCATCGACCTTGGTCCCCTCGACGCAGCGGTGGCCGATCTGGCGACCCAGCTGCTGGCCAAGTTCCCCGAGTGCCTACGATACACCAAGGTCCAGACCAACTTCTGGAAGGAGCTCGCCTGGAACAACACCATCGCCAGCGCCGGGGAGTGGCTGGCGCTGCACTTTGCGACCCCTGAGCCCTACGAGGGGATGATGGCCTTCGTCCACAAGCGCAGCAGCGACGTCACCGCCCTGCGCGCCGCGGCGGCCGCCGGCGGCTCCCCCGAGTTCCTCCACGGGCCCCCCGCACTGGCCTGCCCGCGCTGCGGCGCCCAGGGGCTGCCCGGTGCGTTCTCCTTCTGCGGCCGCTGCGGCGCGGCCCTCGATCCTCAGCAACCGGCGGGAGGGTGATCCCCTGAGCGCGAGCCCCCTCAAGCCCCTCCTGGACGACTGCCGCATCGCGCTGGAGGACAAGCGATTCAGCCGCGTGCGTCAGTGGAAGGAGGAGGACCCGCAGCGGAGGGTGGTCGGGTACTTCCCGGTCTTCGCGCCGCGGGAGCTCATCGAGGGTGCTGGGGCGTTCCCCTTGGGGCTGCACGGCGGCGGGCAGCAGGTGGAACTGATGTTCGCCGACAGCCGGATGCAGTCCTTCGTGTGCTCGATCTCCCGCACCACGCTGGAGCTGGGGCTGATCGGCAACCTCGACCTGCTCGATGCCATGTTCTTCACCAACATCTGCGACGTCGCACGCAATCTCTCGGGGGTGTGGTGCCGCAACTTCCCGCAGCAGCAGACCATCTTCCTGCACCTGCCGATGCACCCCCCCGGAGAGACGACCCTCCGCTACCTGGTCAAGGAGTTCGGGCGCGCGCACCGCACGATCGCCACGATCGCCGGCAACGGTCACGGCACCGAGCCCCTGCATGTCGCGATCGCAGCGGGCAATCGCAACCGCCTCCTGCAGGCGCAGCTGGAACAGACCCATCGCAGCGAGCCATGGAATCTCTCCCTCCCGGCGCTCTACCTGCTGCGCCGCATGGGCAGCCAGATGACCCTCGCCCAGCACAACCAGCTGTTGGCAGACGCGCTGGGACGGCTCCAGCACAGCACGGTGCGACCGCGCGATGGCATCCGGGTGATCGTCGAGGGGGCCTTCTGCGAGCAGCCGCCCTTGGAACTGCTGGAGTTGCTCGAGGAGAGCGGCTGCTACGTCGTCGGCGATGACCTCGCCCGCGGGCTGCGACCCGAATCCGCCCCCATCGAGCTGGCCCAGGGCGGCGACCCGCTGGAGGCGCTCGCCCGCTGGTACACCTTCGCGAGCGGCACCCAATCGGTGCGCCACGCGCCTCCGCAGCAACGTGAGGACTACCTCTTCGGCCAGATCGAGGCCGCATCGGCCCAAGGGGTGATCTTCCTCAACGCCAAGTTCTGCGAGCCGGCGCTCTATGACTACGTCGTGTTCAAGAACGCCCTCGAACGCCAGGGGAAGATCCCGTTCATGACGCTGGAGTTCGAGGAGAAGCAGTCCACCTTCGAGAACCTGCGCATGCAGGTGGAGACGTTCGTCGAGAGCATCCTCTTCACCTAGGAGCGATCACATGCAGACCACCTTTCAGCACCAAGGGGCGGGACTTCGCCTGCAGAAGGAGATGATGACCGCCTGGTACGCACGCCAGGAACAGGCTGTGCAGACGAAGCTGCCCATCGCCTACGTCTTCATCGGGGGCTCTCCCAACGAACTGCTCCGGAACTTCGGCTACGAGCTGGCCTTCCCCGAGATCAACGCGCTGCAATGCGGCATCAAGAAGGCGGCGGGCCCCAACATCATCCGCGCGGAGGACTTCGGGTACAGCTCCGACGTCTGCGGATACGTCAAGAACGACATCGGCCTGATGCTCAACGACTACCAGTCGCCGCAGGGGAGGCTTGCCAAGCCCGACTTCCTCGTGTGCAACGCCAGCGGCTGCGCGACCTACCTCAAGTGGTGGGAGGCGCTCGCGCAGCACTTCGCGGTCCCGCTCTTCGTCCTAGACGTCCCCTATGTCCAGGGTGACGAGATCCCCGCCGAGGAGATCGAGTACGTCGAGGCGCAGATCCACGAGCTGATCGAGCTCCTGGAGAGGCAGACCGGCCAGGCGCTGGACATGGCACGTCTCAAGACCGACCTGGCCTACGCCGCGCAGACCGAGGAACGCTGGAGCCAGCTGCTGGACCTCGCCACCCACCACCCCTCGCCCTTCGACTCCTACTTCGAAGCGGTCTTCTTCATGGCCAACATCAACATCTTCCGCGGCACCAAGGAGGCGGTCACCTACTACGACGAGGTCCTCAAGGAGCTCAAGGAGCGCATCGACCACGGGGTCGGGCCCATCCCGCAGGAGAAGGTACGCGTCGTCGTCGAGGGCCCGCCGCCATGGCCGCACTTCCGCAGCTTCTGGGAGCTGTTCAAGCCCTGGGGCGTCGTGTGCGTGGCGTCGACCTACTCCAAGGTCGGAGGGCTGTGGGACCAAGGGTTCCGCCATGACCCGAGCCGGCCCATCCGCTCCATGGCCGAGGGGATGTTGCACGCCTACTGCAACTGGTCGCTCCCCAAGCGCCAGGCGCTCATCCGCTCCTACATCGACCACTTCGACGCCGACGCCCTGGTCATCCATAGCGTGAAGAGCTGTCGCTCCTTCTCGGTCGGACAGGCGGACCTCCGGGAGTACTTCCACCACGAGGCGAAGGTCCCGACCCTCTTCGTCGAGAGCGACCTGGCCGACCCACGCTACTTCAGCCACGCGCAGCTGCGCAACCGCATCGACGCCTTCTTCGAGAGCCTCGAACACCGCAAGCTGGCCAGGGGCGGTGCGGGGGGTGGCCCCTGATGTACTACGCCGGTGTCGACGTCGGCTCGACGACCACCAAGGCCGCGATCCTCGACGTCAACCGCGCCCTGCTGGGCACCTCGCTGCTGGCGACCGGGGCCGACGTCACCTTGGCGGGGCAGCGGGCCTTCGACCGGGCCGTGGCGGCAGCGGAGATCGAACCCCACGACGTGACGATGATCATCGGCACCGGATACGGGCGCTACAAGGTCACCTTCGGGCACGCCCAGATCACCGAGATCTCCTGCCACGCCAAGGGGGCGAGCTTCCTCTTCCCCAACACGCGCACCCTGCTGGACATCGGCGGCCAGGACACCAAGGCCATCCGCATCGGCGTGGGTGGGGAGGTGCTCGAGTTCGTCATGAACGACAAGTGTGCCGCTGGCACGGGCCGGTTCCTCGACGCCAGCGCCCAGGTCCTCGACATCCCGTTGGAGGACCTCGGGACCACCGGGCTGCGCGCGCGCGCCCCCATCAAGCTCTCCAACGTCTGCACGGTCTTCGTCGAGAGCGAGATCCTCTCCCACACCGCCCGTGGCCGCCCGACCGAGGACATCGTCGGTGGTGTGCACAAGGCCATCGCGTCGCGCTCGGTGGCGCTGCTGCGGCGCGTGGGCATCGAGGAGGAGGTCACCTTCACCGGAGGCGTCAGCAGGAACGTCGGGATGCAGCGCGCCATCGAGGAGGCCTTGGGGACCAGCCTCAACGTCTCGGAGCTCTCCCAGCACATGGGGGCGATCGGCGCGGCGCTCTTTGCGCTGGAGCGGAGCGAAGGGAAGCACGTCTCGCCTGGCGTGCAGGTGAGCACGTGACCATCACCGGCGGCATCGACGTCGGCGCCGGCACCGTCAAGGGGGTCCTGATCGAGGACGGCCTGCGGATCGTCACCAGCGACAAGCTCAAGACCGGTGCGCTGCCCAGCAAGGCGAGCGAGCAGGTGCTCGAGCACCTCCTGGGCGATGCGGGGATCGCGCGCGAGCAGCTCGACTACCTGGTGGCCACCGGCTTCGGCCGTACCCAGCTGCGCGACCGGGACCTGCAGGTGACCGACATCACCTGCAACGGCCGGGGGGCGACCTTCCTGTTCCCCAACACCCGCTCGATCCTCGACATGGGCGCCCAGACGACCCGGGGGATCCGCGTCGACGAGAGCGGTCGGGTCACCCGCTTCAAGCTCAACGACCGCTGCGCGGCGGGCTCCGGACGCTTCATCGAGCGGGTCGCACGGGCCCTCGAGACGGACCTCGACACCGTGGTCCACCACGCCCTGCAGGGGACCGCGCCGACGACCATCAGCTCGGTGTGCGCGGTGCTGGGGGAGAGCGAGGTGATCAACCACCTGGCAGCTGGCCACCGGATCGAGGACATCCTGATGGGGCTGCACCTGAGCATCGGGGAGCGTTCGATCATGCTGCTCCGGCAGGTCAAGGCCGAGCCGGAGCTGACGCTCACGGGCGGCATGGTCAACAACAAGGCCATGATCAAGGCCCTGCGCACCCTGCTGGACCAGCACATCAACGTCCACCCCAACGGCGAGCTCGCTGCGGCCATCGGGGCGGCGCTGCTCGCCAAGCAGCGGCACGAGCGCATCCGCGAGGGCGATGGCGCACTCGGCGGTCCGCGCGCGCCCGGGGTTCCTCTGCTCGAGGCACCCGCCGCCAGCTGCGCCATCGGATCGCGGTAGGGGGTCGACGATGCCGGCGGCGATGGATCGACCCGTGGCGCTGGTCACCGGGGGGTGCTCGGGGATCGGTCTGGCCACCGCGCGGCTGCTCTGGACCAAGGGCTACTGCGTCCACATCGTCGACGTCCGCTCCAGCGGGGAGGGTCGAGAGGTGACCGATCGCACGGGCGGGTTGCTGCACGAGGCCGATGTCGCCAACATTGCACGCGCAGAGCAGGTCCTCGAGACGGTCGCCGCGCACGGGGGGCGCTTCGACGGGCTGGTCAACAACGCCGGGATCAACCGCGATGGCATGGTCTGGAAGCTCTCCGAGGAAGACTGGGACCAGGTCCTGGGGGTCGACCTCAAGGGGGTGTTCGCCTACAGCCGTGCCGCGGTGCCGCACCTGCGGGCGCACGGTGGTGGGGCAATCGTCAACGTCGCCTCGACGCTGGCGCTGCGGGCGCGCCGCGGCTTGAGCAACTACGTGGCGGCCAAGGCGGGGGTGGTGGGGTTGACCAAGGCCCTAGCCAAGGAACTGGGCGCCTTTGGCGTGCGGGTCAACGCCGTCGCGCCCGGATTCACCCGCACCGGGCTGTCAGAGCACATCCCGCAGGAGACCGCCCAGCGGCTGCTGGCAGAGACCCCGCTGGGTCGCTTCGCGCAGCCCGAGGATGTCGCCGAGGTCATCGCCTTCCTCCTCTCGCCGGCGGCGCGCCATGTCAGCGGCGCCGTGGTCCCCGTCGACGGAGGCATGAGCGCGTGAGCTCGGACGAGGTGGTCGTGGTCCCCCAGGAGGGGTGGGTGGAGCTCTGCCTCAACCGACCACCGGTCAACGTGCTCAACATCGCGCTGCTGCGCCAGCTGCGCCTGCGGCTGGAGGAGGTCGCCGCGGATCCCCGGTGGCGAGCGGTCCTGCTGCGCGGGCAGGGCCGCTGCTTCAGCGCCGGCGTCGACGTCCAAGAGCATCTGCCCCCGACGATGCGGGAGGTCCTCTACGCCTTCGACGAGGTCCACCGCGCCTTGGCGCGGATCGAGGTCCCCACGGTCGCCGCCGTGCACGGCGCCTGCCTCGGCGGCGGCCTCGAGCTGGCCCTCGCCACGGACCTGCTCTACGCCGCCGACACCGCCTCGCTGGGCGTCCCCGAGGTCCGGCTCGCCGTCATCCCGCCCTGGGCGGCGGCACGGTTCCCGCGTCTGCTCGGGCCGCGCGTCGCAGCGGAGCTGGTGCTCAGCGGGCGCACGCTGAACGCCACCGAGGGCATCGCCCGGGGGATCGTCACCGAGGCCTTCTCGGCGGCGGAGTTCGACCAGAGCGTCCAGCGCCGGATGCAGGAGCTCGTCGGGACCTCCCGCAGCGCGCTGCGATTGGCCAAGAAGGCGCTGCGCAGCACCGGCGGCATCGACCCCGAGGAGGGTGTGCCGGCGGCGCTCTCGCTCTACCTGCACCAGGTGATGGCCACACCCGACGCCACCGAAGGGCTGCAGGCCTTCCTGCAGAAGCGACCGCCAGCCTGGACCCACGACCCCCACCCCTGAGGGGGCTTCCGGATGAGCGACGACCCGACGAAGGAGAGGACGATGCGCGCTGCGGTGTTCTACGGTGCCAAGGAGGGACTGCGGGTGGAGGAGGTGCCCACCCCCAGCATCGGCGGGGAGGACGCGCTCGTCAAGGTCGCCGCCTGTGGGGTGTGCCACACCGACCTGCACTACCTCGATCACGGCGTGCCGACCGCCAAGGTCCCGCCGCTGATCCTCGGCCACGAGATCAGCGGCACCGTCGCGCAGGTCGGCCCCCAGGCCGACCCTGCCTTGCTGGGCCGCAAGGTGATCCTCCCTGCGGTGCTCACCTGCGGCAGCTGCGACCCCTGCCGCTCGGGCCGTGAGAACATCTGTGCGCGCATGCGGATGTTTGGGAACCACATCGACGGCGGCTACGCCCAGTTCGTGCGCTCCAGCAGCCGCGACCTGCTCCTGCTGCCTCCGGGTATCCCGCTCATCGAGGGTGCCATCATCGCTGACGCCATGAGCACGCCCTTCCATGCCGTCACCAACCGTGCCCAGGTCCGTCCGGGCGAGCTGGTGGTGGTCATCGGTGTCGGCGGCGTCGGCTGCAACGCGGTCCAGTTCGCCGCCGCTGCCGGGGGCACCGTCGTCGCCGTCGACCTGCAGCCCAGACGGCGGGAGCTGGCCCTGACCCTTGGCGCCAGCTTCGCGATCGACCCTGCAGCCGTCGCGGACCTTGGCAAGGAGGTCACCCGCCTCGCCGGGACGCGGGCCGACGTCGCGCTGGAGGTGGTCGGCAAGCCCGCCACCTTCGAGATGGCGGTGCGGGCGGTGCGCCCCGGAGGACGGGTGTGCATGGTCGGCTACAGCGCCGAGAACGCCAGCCTGCCGCTCAACAAGGTGATGTTCCAGGAGCTCGAGATCGTCGGGTCCCTCGGCGCTCGGCCGGTCGACTACCCGAAGATCTTCCGGCTCGTGCAGCAGGGCAAGGTCAGCGTCGAGAGGGTGGTGACCGACCGCTTCCCCCTCGAACAGGTGGCGGCGGCCTTCGACCACCTGCGCGGCAACCAGGGTCTGCGCTCGGTCATCGTCCCCTAGGACGCACCCTGCCGCGAGGGCGGCGAGCCCGCCCACCGATGGGCAGCGCGGAGGCATCGGAGGGCGGAACGCTCCACCGGAAGGTGCTGGTGAAGTGCCGCAGCACCGGGGCCTCGCGGACGAACTCGACGCCCCGCAGCCGTGCCGCGCGCTTGCCCACCCGCACCAGGGCGTCGGCCGCCCACGCCAGATGGTCGCGGGTGTACAGCCGCGGTGGCACCGCCAAGCGCAGCAGCTCCAGTGGCGCGACGCTCTGTTCCAAGGTCCGCGGATGGCGTCCGGCCAGCAACGACCCGATCTCGACCCCGCGGACCCCGCCCTCGAGGTAGAGCTCGTTGGCCAGGGCGTGCCCGGGGAACCGCTCTGCCCGGATGTGGGGCAGGAGCGCACCGGCGTCGACGAAGGCCCCGTGGCCCCCGAAGGGCTTGACCTGCGGGATTCCCCCAGCGTCGAGGAGCGCGCAGAGGTGGTGGACCTGCCCGATGCGATGGGCGAGGTGCTCCGCTCGCACCCCCTCGCGCAAGCCGATGGCCATCGCCTCGAGTTCGCGGCCGGCGAGCCCGCCGTAGGTGACGAAGCCCTCGTAGAGCACGCAGAAGGGTGTGAGGCGCTCGTAGAGGTCGCTATCGCGCATGGCGACGAACCCCCCGATGTTGACCAGGGCGTTCTTCTTCGCCGACATCAACACACCGTCTGCCGTGGCCATCATCTGCGCGATGACCCGCTCCAGCGACCAGCTGCGACACCCCTCCTCCCGTCGCTGGATGAAGTAGGCGTTCTCGGCGAACCGGGCGATGTCCAAGAACAGGGGCACATCCCGCTGGTGGCAGAGCTCCGACACCTCGCGCAGGTTCTCCAGCGAGACCGGCTGGCCGCCGGCGCTGTTGCAGGTGACCGTCACCAGCACGTAGGCCACCCCAGGTCCCTTGGGTGCGTGGCCGCCGCGCTGGGGCAGCGCGGCGCGGAGCTTGTCGAGGTCCACGTTGCCCTTGAAGGGGTGGAGCAGCTGGGGCGCGTAGGCTTCGTCGATGGTGCAGTCGACGGCCTCGCCCCCGCGGTTGAGGATGTGCGCCCGGGTCGTGTCGAAGTGCATGTTGCCGGGGATGCACGACCCCGGGGACACCAGGGCCGCATCGACGACGTTCTCGGCGCCACGCCCCTGGTGGGTCGGCAGGTAGTGACGGAAGCCCAGCAGCTCGGTGATGGTCGCCCCGAGCACCCGCGCCCCTCGTGCGCCGGCGTAGGATTCGTCCCCGACCATCATGCCCGCCCATTGGCGATCGCTCATGGGCCCGACCCCGCTGTCGGTGAGCAGGTCGACGTAGACGTCCTCGCTATGCAGCAGGAAGGGGTTGAGGCCGGCGGCAGCGAGGGCGGCGCTGCGCGCCGGCGCGTCGGGGAGCCGGATCGCCTCGACCATCTTGATCCGATAGGGTTCGGGGGGCAGCGAGACGGGTTGGTCCCAGCCGAGGGTGGCGTTGGGGGTCGGCGGCGGTGTCGACATGCGCGTCACTGCTGCACCCGAGAGTCGGCGAGATGCCACGCCGCGGGCGTCGGCGGCGTGGGGAGCGCCCCGTCGTAGCGGGCGAACTGCTCCGCAAGCGACGAGAGCTGTCCGCGACTGAGCGTCAGCTGGGCCATGGGGAAGAGGATGGAATCCTCCTTGTGGATGTGCAGCCGCAGGACCTGGCACAGCTCGGCGGCGGCGCGCCCGGCCTGTGCCGCATTGGCGCTGGGCGTCAGCACGGTCGCAAAGTGCGCACTCATCTGCCGGTGCTCCTGCTCCATGACCGCGACCGGCCCCTCTCCGGGAGGGGCCAGCGAGCCCAGCAGGGGGAACAACAGGTGCTCTTCCCGATGCAGCGAGTGATGGTAGAACTCCACCCACAGTTGTCCGATGTGATGGCGGACGGCTGCCAGCGCCTGTGGGGTCGGAGCAGCGGTGGTGGGGGACAGGGCGGCCTCTGCTCGGTCGAGTATCCCCTCGACGAACCGGTGCTCACGGACCAATTGGTCGATCGGGTCATGCCCCATGGTGGACACCGGGCAGCCCCCGCGCAGCGAGGGTCGCGGGGTGCCTAGGGGGTGGTGTGGGTCAATGGTGGTGCAACTGCCACGCCCTCTGCTGAGCAGATTCTTGGTCTGCACGCACTCAAGACGCATCTTATGGGGGTCCGGATCCTTCGGCGGCTCGTCCGATGTCTCCGCGCCTGGTGCCCCAGATCGTCGCCGACACTTCCTCCGACCACAGTGGGCACCTCGACGCACTCTTCGAGGGAGAGGAGGAGCTGGGCCGCTGTCTGGCGATGGCCCTGGGTGTAGGCAACCGCCTGGGGGGCTGGCCCCACGCGCGCTCCGACGACCCGGGGGGGACGCCGATCGCCCTGTACCGGTTGCCGCTGCACGAGCTGGTCGCCCTGGTCGTGGCCATCGACCCGAGCAACGACCCGCCGCTGGTGCTCGACGCCTGGCCCGACGTCACCCCGTTGCAGCCGCAACCCCACGCGGTCGAGGTCCTGCGGGTCCATCGCTGGCCCGACCAGTGGCAGGCGCGGATCGAGCACCGGATCGGTCGTGGTGGGAGCGGGCAGACGCTGCAGGTGCTGGCCACCGACTACGCGCTGGAGCAGAAGGCCTACGACCTGGGGATGGTCGAGCACCTCGACTACAGTGCGCTCGCCTACGACCTGCGGACCGTCCCCCCCGAGCAGGCCCCTGCCGGTCCGGCGCTGCTGCCGGCCTGGCAGGTCGATGGGACCCGAGCGCCGCCCGACGAGCAGTACGTCCAGGGCAGAATCCTGCGAACGCTTCCGCTGCCGACCTTGGGCGAGCGCCTGTGGCTGCTCGAGGTCGAGGTGCCGCTGGTGGGACTGTTGACGGTGGTCGCCCACCGGGGCAACCTCGTGGGGACCCCTCGCAGCGGAGAGTGGCTCTTTGGTCTGCTGTGGCTCTCGGCGCGGCGTGCCGGGCAGGCCTGGGCACCGTGGCAGGGCTAGCCCATCTCGCCCGGGTCGTCGTCGCTCTGCTGCGCCATCGCCTCGTCGAGCTCCTTGAGCAGCGCCCGGGCCAGGGGGTAGGAGGGGTTCTGCTCGAGCGCCCGGAGCAGCTCGGCACGTGCCTCGACGACCTGCCCGAGCATCAGGTGGACCCGTCCGAGGTTGGCGTGGGCGAAGAAGGGGCTGTCGTAGCGAGACGCGCTGGTGGCCTTGCGGAGCCACGGGATCGCTTCCTCGACCTGCCCCTGCTCGATGAGGTAGGCCCCGATGTCGTTGTAGGGGTTGCCTAGCGCCGGATCGACGGTGATGGCCGTCTTGCACTCGTCGATAGCACGGTCGAAGCGGCCCAGATGGGAGTAGGTCCAGCCCAGGAAGGTGTGCGCCTCGGCCGTGGGCAGGATCGAGAGGCTCAGCTCGTAGAGGTCTATGGCCGTGCGCAGCTGCTTGGTCATCTGGAAGAGGTAGGCCAGCTCCATCACCCGCATGGCGTCCTTGCGGGCCGTCGGCCCCGCCTGCGACAGCTCGGGGTGGGGACGTTCGAAGATGGTGATGCCGTCGCGGGCCTGGGAGAGGAAGGGCCCCTCGTGCTCATCGCTGATGCGGTACTGCCAGGCGTTGGCCAGCACGTCCTGGAGCGTGATGTCGGTGCGCCAGGGCTGGTCGGGCTCGACCTGCCGCTGCAGGGGCGGGAAGCTGACCACGTGGGTGGTGCCCGTGGCTGCGAACAGGCGGAGCTCGGCGGCGTCGAAGAGGTCGCCCGAGGGTGCCGCAGGGGGCGGCACGCCGTCCTCGGGCGCCTCGTAGGCCAGCAGGGGCTGCTCCCCCTCGATTCCGACGGGGGCGACCAGACGTCCCTTGGGGAGCAGCTGCGCTGCAAGGGCCCGCGGCACCGCCGGGAGCGCGACCGTGGAGATGATCGCCTGGTAGGGACCGTGGGCGGCGTGGCCCTCCATCGGGTCGCGGCACGAGACGACCATGTCGCCCTTGGGGGGGGTGCGCACGAGGGTGCGACGGGTCAGCTCCACCAGGTCGGAATCGGCGTCGACGACCGTGATCGGGCTGGGTGCGAGCCATTCACTGAGCAGGTAGCCCAGGTAGCCACCATCGGCCCCCAGCACCAGCACCGGTCCTGCCCCCGGTCGCACGTGGGCTTGGCCCAGCAGCAGGCAGAGCGTCGACGGCGGGAGCGTGCACAATCCCCGCGCCCCGCGGACCGCCACGGGCAGCGGCACGTCGGTCTCGACGAAGCGCGCGCTCCAGCCGCTGACGAAGCGCAGCGGGTCGGTGCGCAGCAGGGCCTGCTCGAGGCCGTCATCCTGCAGCAGGCCCGCCTCACGGGCGCGACCGAGCAGGCTGATCAGCGACGCCATGGGCCGGCAGCCTCTCGACAGGGTATTGAACGCATCGCCGTGCGGACCGAAGGCCTCGAAGGCAACAGAAGGAGATTCTCCGGGGGCACCACGAGGGGCGCCCCCGAAGCGGTGACGCGCCCGCACGAAGCGGACGCGCCGGGGGTGAAGGCCTACTTGACCTTCTTCTTGATGAACGGCAGGCCGGTCTTCTTGTTCACGATGACGGTGTAGCCCTTCGGCATGTCAATCGCGTTGCGGCCCTTCTTCTTCGCAAAGTAGTACAGCTTGTCCTTCTGGTGAAGGTAGTACTTGTCGCCCTTCTTGTTCTCGTATTCGTAGACCACGGGGGATCCTCCGATGAAGCCACCACCTTCGTGGCGGGCTCTGAGGCGACAATCGGGATGAGCGTAGTTAAAGCTTCTGACCGCCCGTAGAGTCCCTTCGTGGCTGCGAAGGCGGCCCCGAGAGGGCGCTTCGGTTATATCGAAGGGGTTCCGTTGGCGGCCCTACGAGGCGCTCCGAAGGAGCCCCCCCGAAGCCCGAGGCCCCCCATGTCCGAGTTGCAGAGCCATGACATCAGCATCTACGGCCGTTCTCCCGTCCAGGAGCCGCGGCTCTTCAGCGGCCGGCGCCCCCTCTTCAGCTGGGTGAGCGATGGCCGGATGGTCCACACCCTCGTCCCCAAGGACCCGCTGGGGCAGAGCCAACTGGCCGTGAAGCGGCAGCCGGTGACCCTCGATGAGTTCCTCGCCTCCGGCGGGGCCCCCCTCAGCGCCGAGCGCACCCCCTACCTAGCCTACGCCCTCAACGCCGCCCCCGGGACGCACAAGCACAAGAACCTCGCCTACGTCCCGATGATCGAATCCTCCCTCCATGGGCTGGAGATCTGCTTCACCAACCTCAAGCTCCACGGGTATCTCACCCACACGCTGGCCCGGCGCGACCCCAAGCACCCGCGGTTCCTCTTCATCGCCCTGCTAGCTCCGGGTGACTGGGCCAAGCTGCTGCAGCACGAGCAAGTGGGGGAGAACGCGCGGCTGGTGCGCCTGCGCGAGGGGTACATCCAACTCAAGAACGGCCGATGGCTCGACCACGCCTACACCATCCTCCCCAAGGAGCAGGCGGGGATCCTGCTCGACGAGAGCGGTCCCGTCCCCTCCCACAAGTACACGCAGGAGCAGCTGTGGGGACGCTACGAGGGACTCAAGAGCAGCCCCTGCGGGCAGTGGGTCAGTGCGTCAGCCGTGGGCACCTCGCCGCCCCCGCAGGAGCGCGTCGCCGACCTGCTGCTGGCGGACAAGCCCACCTACGCCGAGCTCGCCGACCCCCACCTGTGAGGGCGCACCATGGCCCATGAGCTGGTGACCGAGGACGTCTGGAAGTACGGCCGCGCCCCTTCGGAGGATTGGCGCCTCTATCCGGGGCGCCGCTGCGGCTTCAGCTACCTGCTGCGGCGCTCGTCGATCCACTCCCTGGCGGTGGTCGCGCCGCTGGGCCGCAGCCAGGTCGAGGTCGACCGCACCACCCTGACCCTCGACGCCTACCTGAGTGCCGCCAAGGTGCCCACCACCGGTGAGCGCTACCCGCTGATGCTCGCCGGGCCCTGCGGCACCGTCGCGCAGCAGCGGGCGCTGCGGCTGCGGGAGCTCCCGGTCTTCCTGGGCACGCTGCGGAACTGGCACGCGGTCTACAGCGGCGCGACCCACGACGGCGCGCAGGTGCTCACCTACGCGTCGTGGCCCAACCACGTGACGGACACCGTCATCGTGCTCGCCGACGGCGCACAGGTCAAGGCGATCGGCGATTCACTGGGGCGCAGCAGCGGTGCCCACCACCTTGTGGAACTCCCCGGGGCGGTCACCGTCGTCGATGGCGGGCCGGAGCTCGTAGCGACCTACACCTTCGTGCCCGACCCACGCAGCGGGGCACTCGTCCTCGAGGGCGCCCCGGTGCCCATCGTGGCGATGAGCCAGGAGCTGGTACGCCGCAGCGCCCCGACCCTCCAGCAGGCGCCACTGGCCGAACTGCAGCAGCTGCGGGCGCTCGCACCCGAGGCGTTGCCACCGCAGACGCTCGAGGGGCTGGCCCGCATCGGCACCAAGCACAGCCCCATCGCGCTGACCGACATGCGAGGGAAGGCCGGGTGAGGACCCGCTCGGGGCGCAGTGGCGGAGTGGTGCTGGGTGTCGCTGCCGGTGTGCTGCTTGGTTCGCTGACCGTCAGCGGCAAGCCGTTGAGCCTTGCCCTCTCGGCCCCGGCGGTGGCGGCGCTGACCTACCTGGTGGCGGGCCTCCTCGTGGGCACCCTGCGCGTGGTGCTCCCGCGGGTGGCACCGTCCCTGGCCAGACCGCTGCGCTCCGACGGGCCGTGGCAGCTGCCCTCGAGCATGATCGGGCGAGCCCGGTTGTCGGGCTCGGTCCTCTTCGGCGCGTTCCTCGGGCCGCTGCTGCTCTTCGCTGGGCTCTCGCAGACCACTGCCGGTGCGGCCGCGGTGGTCCTGACCGCCGAGGTGGCGCTGACCGTCGTGGCGGCGGTGGTGCTGCTGCAGGAGCGGGTGCGGCCGCTGCAGGGGATGGGGGTGGCGATCGTGCTGGCAGCGACCGTGGGGCTGACGGTCAGCGCGCGCCTTCCCAGCGGCGGCCTGGGCAGCGGCATCGGGGACCTGCTGGTCCTCGGCGCCGCGTCCTCCTTCGCGATCGACAACACCCTCACCAAGGGGCTGGCGACCGCCGAGGACCAGCTGGGCACCATCGCCGTCAAGGCGGTCGCCGGGGGCGCGTTGCTCGCGGTCGTGGTGTTCGTGCTCGGAGCGCCGCTGCTGCCACCAGTTTCGCTGTGGCCGATGGTGGTGGCCGCCGGGGGGCTGGGCGTGGGCGCCTCGCTCATCTGCTACCTCGCAGCCGTCGACCGGATCGGCACGCTCCAGGCCACGGTGCTCCTGGCGACCAGCGGGCTGTGCGGGGCGCTGCTGGCGGCGGGGATCGGCCAGGAACCCCTCGACCGCCTCGCCCTGATCGGAGGGGTCGCGGTGATCGGAGGGGTGGCGCTGCTGCTGCGCGCAGAAGAGGGCCCCGTTACCGCGCCACCGTGAGGCGTCCGCGCGAGGACCCAACGGAGCAGGTCACTGCCGCGGCCGCGCGCCGCCCTCCAGCAGGGCGCGCACGTAGGCGGCGACCTCGGGGGTGGCTGCGAAGCTGTGGGCGACGTCGGGGAATGCGCCGTCGCGCACCTGGGTGGCGAAGGACCGCACCGCCTCCCCGATGGTGGCGTGCAGGTCGACGTACTTCTTGGCAAAGGGCGGTTCGAGGTCGGGGTACATGCCCAGCAGGTCGTGGAGCACCAGCACCTGCCCATCGCAATGGGGCCCGGCACCGATGCCGATGGTCGGGACCGTGCTGCGAGCGGTGATCAGCTGCGCCACCTCGGAGGGAATCGCCTCGAGCACGATGGAGAAGACCCCCGCCGCGATCAGCGCCTCGACGTCGAGCAACAGCTTGCCCACGCTGTCGGGGTCGGTGCCTTGGAGTCGGAAGCCGCTCTTTTGGTGGACGGACTGGGGGGTCATACCCACGTGACCCATCACGGGGATGCCGCTGTCGGTGATCGCGCGCACCCGCGCGGCGACCTCGACGCCGCCCTCGAGCTTGACGGCGTTGGCGCCGCCCTCTTGGACGAGCCGGCCGGCGTTCATGAGCGCCTGCTCGTCGCTGACCTGATAGCTGAGGAAGGGCAGGTCGACGACCACCATCGCCGCCGCCGCGCCACGACGCACCGCGGCGCCATGGTGGATCATGTCCTCCATGGTCACCGAGATGGTGTCCTCGTGGCCCAGGACCACCATCCCCAGCGTGTCGCCCACCAGCAACAGCTCCACCCCGGCGTCGTCGAGGATGCGCGCCGTGCTGTAGTCGTAGCAGGTGACCATCGTCAGCCGCGACCCCGCGGCACGCAGCTTGCGCAGGTCGCGGATCGTTCGGCGACGGTGGGGGGCCATGGGATCAACCGGTGGGAGACCTCTCGGGTGCGCGTGCTACTTGAGCGTTGGGGCGCGACCACGCGACGGGGCGCTCAGTAGGGTGGCGGCTGGTTGTAGGGGGGGTAGCCGCTCCCGTAGGGGCCGGGTGGCGGTGCACCGTACTGCGGGGGTGGGCCATAGGCCGGAGGCGGTGCACCATACTGCGGTGGCGCGCCGTAGGCCGGGGGCACCGCGCCGTACTGCGGGGGGGCCCCGTAGGGTGGTGGGGACGCGCCGTAGCCAGGGGGAGGCGCCCCGTACATCGGCGGCATCGGGTCGATCGTGGGCAGCGTCTCGATGGCCATGGTGCCCGCACGCTCGTCGCCCATCGTCCGTCGGGCGACTCCGGCGACCTTGATCAGGTCGATGAGCAGCACGAGGATGTTGAGGTAGAAGGGCAGCGCATAGAGTGCGTGGTAGCCGGCGCGGACCGTCGCCTCGGCGCGACCGATCGGCTGACGATCGACCACACGGACGATCTGGACGCTCATGACCTTCTTGCCGATCGTGCGGCCGTCCTGCCCTTCCATGCTGGTGATGTAGAGGAACCACAGCACCATCGCACAGAGGCTCGCGATGAGTTTCTGGGAGTCATACACTACCCACTCTCGGTAGAAGAATATGCTGGCGATGGTGGCGACGATCCAACTGGGGATCCAGATGATGACGGCGTCGATGATGAAGGCGATGATCCGCTTGGCAGGATCGATGGAGGGAGGACCGGGCATCCCCGGCGGCGCAAGGGTCACCGGCGCGCCATAGTACGGCGGCGGCGCGCCGTACCCTGGGGCAGGAGCACCATAGCCCTGCGGGGGATAGCCCATGGCCGTGCGTAAGGGGCGTCGCGCTAAAGCCTTTCCTTGGGAACCCCTTCGTCTGCCCTGGGACGGAAATGGGGGAGCCGCTGCTGGTCGATGGGCGCTTCTGGCGCTTGCGTGACGAGCGCCGATTCGGATGGCTCCTGCGCACCCACCAGACCGCGGTGGTGGTGGTGTGGCACCACCTCTGCCCCGCGTGCGGCCCCTACAAGCAGACCGTGGACCGACTCGCGCCGGAGCTGGCGCGCGCCTCCACCCTGGGGCTGGGCCACATCCACCTGCAACTCCCATGGATGATCCGTGCGGCGGGGCTGCAGGGCGACGTCGAGGTCGAGAACGCCTTCCTGACCCGCTACGGCATCGGTGATGCCGTCCCGGTGACGCTGCGCTTCGAGGCGGCGCAGCTGCAGCAGCGAGTCGTCGGTGCGCTCGACGCGGCGCAGTTCCGCGCCTTGTGCAACGACGGGACCATGCCCGATTCCTCGGCGCCGGTGCACCTGCGCGCGACGCTGCGCGGCGCCTGAGCTCGCAGCCCTTGGGCGCCTGCCCAAAGGGCTATCTGGGGAATCCTGCTTGCAGCGGCCCGGAGCGGCGACGATGGGCCACGAGTGGATCCCCAGCGACGACGACCGCGCGCCACTGATGCAGGCCCTGGGGATCCAGAGCACCGACGCGCTCTTCTCGGACATCCCCGCCTCCCTGCGCCTCAAGCAGCTCCACCTGCCGGCAGGTCGCTCCCAGGCGCAGGCGTGGCAGGAGATCACGGCCACCTTGGCCAAGAACGGCAGCGCCGACAGCTTGGCCTGCTTCCTTGGCGGCGGTGTCTACCACCACCACACCCCTGCGGCGGTCAAGCACATCATCGGCCGCAGCGAGTTCTACACCGCCTACACCCCCTACCAGGCCGAGGCCAGCCAAGGGTCGCTGCAAGCGCTCTACGAGTACCAGTCCTATCTGGCCGAGCTGGTGGGGCTCGACGTCGTCAACAGCTCGGTCTACGATGGCCACACCGCCGTCGGCGAGGCGCTGCGCTTGGCCGTGCGCCACACCAACCGCCACCGGGTCGTCGTCCCGGCGGTGATGGACCCCGACAAGCGATCGGTGGTCGACAACTACCTCCACCGCACGCCGGTGACGGTCGACGCCTGCCCGCTCGACCCGATGAGCGGGACGCTCGACCTGGCAGCCCTTCGCGGCCTGCTGAGCGACCAGACCGCCGCGCTGTATGTCGAGAACCCCGCCTACCTGGGCAGCTGGGAGGCTTCCATCGGTGAGATCGCCGATGCCGCCCACAAGGTCGGTGCGCTGCTGATCGTCGGCGTCAACCCCTTGTCGCTGGGCATCGCCAAGGCCCCTGGCGACTATGGCGCCGACATCGTCGTGGGCGAAGGCCAGCCCCTGGGCAACCCGCTCTGGGGCGGCGGGCCGCACTTTGGGATCTTTGCCGTCAGCCGCACGCTGATGCGCCAGCTCCCCGGCCGCGTGGTCGGGCGCACCTCCGACGCCCGCGGGGACGATGCCTACTGCCTGACCCTGCAGACGCGCGAGCAACACATCCGCCGCAGCAAGGCGACCTCCAACATCTGCACCAACCAGGCGCTCTGCGCGCTGGCTGCCGTCACCTACATGGCGCTGCTGGGGCGCAGCGGCCTGCGGCGACTCTCGACCCAGCTGGCGCGCAGCGCGCGGGACTTCGCCCGGCGCATCGACGCCCTCGAGGGCTATGAGGCCCCGATCTTCGATGCGCCATTCTTCAATGAGTTCGCCTGGCGCACCCAGGGCTCGGCCAAGACGCTGCACAAGGCGCTGCTCGATGCGCGCATCCTCGGCGGCACCAAGCTGCACGCCAACTTCCCCGAGCTGGGCCAAGCGACCCTCAGCGCGGTCACCGAGCTGACCACCAAGGCGCAGATGGATGCGTTCGTGAAGGTGCTGGAGGCGCACCGGTGAGCAGCCAGCACGAGCCGGCGGGCTATCGCCAGGGGCGCTGGAAGGAGCCGCCGCTGCTCGAGCGCGGGGGCGGCCCTTCGCGAGCGGCCACCCTGCCCGAGGAGGACCTCGAGGGGCTGGTGCCTGTCACCCTCCGGCGCACACACCTGCGCTGGCCCGATGTCGCCGAGAACGTCGTGGTGCGCCACTTCACGCGCCTGTCCAACCGCAACTTCGGCGTCGACAGCGGCATGTACCCGCTGGGCAGCTGCACGATGAAGTACAACCCCAAGATCTGCGATGAGACGGTATGGTTGCCGGGGATCGCCGCGCAGCACCCGGCGCAGGACGAGAGCACGCTCCAGGGCACCATCGGCGCCCTCTACGAGATGCAGACGTGGCTGGCCGAGATCGCCGGGATGCACGAGGTCACGCTGCAGCCCGCCGCCGGCGCCCATGGCGAGTTCACGGGGCTGCTGCTGATCGATGCCTACCACCAGGACCACCGCCAGACGCAACGCGACCAGGTGATCGTCCCCGACACCGCCCATGGCACCAACCCCGCCACGGCTGGGATGCTCAACTTCGAGGTGCTGGAGATCCCCTCCAAGGAGGGCCAGGTCGACCTCGAGCGGCTCAAGGGCGCCGTCAGCGACCGCACCGCGGCGCTGATGCTGACCAACCCCAACACCCTGGGGATCTTCGAGCGCGACGTCGCGGAGATCGCCGCCATCGTCCACGAGGCGGGCGGGTTGCTCTACTACGACGGTGCCAACTTCAACGCCATCCTGGGCAAGTGCCGCCCCGGCGACATGGGCTTCGACGTCGTCCACTTCAACCTCCACAAGACCCTGGCGGTACCCCACGGCGGCGGCGGACCCGGCTCGGGTCCGGTGGGTGCGTCGGAAGCCCTCGCTCCCTACCTGCCGATCCCGATGGCCGCCTACGACGGCACGCGCTACTACTGGGACACCGACCGACCCAAGTCGGTGGGCAAGGTCCGCTCCTGGCAGGGCTCGACGGCGGCGGTGCTACGCTCGTGGAGCTACCTCAAGTGCCTGGGTGCCCAGGGCGCGACCGCGCTGACCGAGGTCGCGGTGCTCAACGCCAACTACCTGCGCGCCGCCCTCGAGGGCACCTACGACCTGCCCTTCCCGGGGCTGCGCAAGCACGAGTTCGTGCTCTCCGCCCAGAAGCTCAAGGAGGAGCGCAACGTCCGCGCGCTCGACATCGGCAAGCGGCTGCTCGACTATGGCTTCTACGCCCCGACGGTCTACTTTCCGCTGCTGGTCCACGAGGCGATCATGATCGAGCCCACCGAGAGCGAGCCCAAGGAGGAGCTCGACCGCTTCATCGCCGCGATGAAGAGCATCGCCACCGAGGACCCGACGCTGGTGCGCAACGCGCCCTACCACACCTCGGTCAGCCGCGTCGACGAGGTCAACGCCGCGCGCCACCCGCGCCTGAGCTTCCGCATGGAGCACCCCCCGAGCCCCTAGGGCGCCGCGCAGACCCCCACAACGCTAGGCGGTCGTGGGGGGGGGCCGCGCGCGGCCCTTCTCGCTCTGGAGGGGGATTGCTTATCGCCTTCCCCCCGTAGAGCGAACCCCTATGCCCGATCCCTTCCGAACGATTGTTGGGGCCCTCGAGGACAAGGGTCGTCAGCTTTCATGTGCCGTCGATCGCGGCCAAGGTTCCGGGATGAAAATTGAAAGATGGATCCTCGTTGAGGCCCTTGCGGCCCTCCAATCCCAGCGCGACCAGCTGTCCCTGACCGCCCTTGAGGGGGAGCACAAGTATCCGCTCAAGGAGGGCAGGAAATACGAACAGTGCGATCTCTGGTGGAAGACAGAGACCAGGGAGCGATGGGTCGAGGTCAAGACGATCGTCTGTGCGCGGAGCGGCGTCCGAGGGTCAATCGAGGAGGTCGAGAAGGATCTCAGCAAGCGTGGACGGCTGCTCCCTCATCAACGGCTGACCTCGTTGGTCCTTCTCTTTCCGGCCACTGAAGGGGTGACCCGCTGGTGTGAGTCCCGTCTCCAGACCATCGGCCGCCGTCCCAGCCATCGTTTCAAAGACATGGGGGCCGTGGCCATAGAGGATCTTGGTGCATTGCGAGCTTGGCGCATTTCAGCATCAGGCACGGGCGGACATTCCGCGAAGGCCGAGAGCGACCTCCGGAGCTAGGGGTCCTGCCCACCTCGGGCCCCCTTCCGATGCTCCGGCGCACCTTGAGCTTCCGTGCCTGCGTGCTGCTCTCCCGGTCGGAATGGGGTAATCAATGCACGCATCCCTCCCAGATCCTCGACGAACGTCACGCCCTGCTTGTAGGGCTGCAGCTTCGCCAGCGCGGGGTGAGCGGTGAAGTAGTCGCGATAGCCGTCGTTGGAGAGTATCAGCGGGGGGCAGCTTGGATCGCGTTCGAGGAGTTCGACCCCGTAGCGGAGGATGAGCGCGTCGGCCTGCTCCCCCGCGGGCGACTGGGAATAGCGGGTGTCCTGCTGGAAGCGATCCTCGTATTCGATGGCATCTGCAGGGGACACCTTGGCCAGACGATACCGAAAGGCCGCGTCGAAGAAATACCGGAGCTGGCTGCGGCCGAACCCCAGCCGCAGCACCTCATCCTCCACCAGCTGCAAGCAGTGGAGCGAGGGTTCTCGGCCACGGCCGTACGCCAGGTTGGCGCCGTCGACCAGCACGTTGCTTCGATCTAGCTCGAAGGCGGCGATCTTGCGTACGGGCGGTTCCCTCAGCCTCAACTGCGCAAGGCGCTTGTTCCGCTCCGGACTTTCGTCGAGCCGGTAGAGGGAGACGGCATTCTCGAGCACGTCCGCGTTGTCGGGGTAGAAAAGCCCGGTCTTGAGGTTGGTCCGAGCCTCACCGGGTGCGACCTGCTCCACCGGGATATCGGCGTACTCCAAACCGTTGTTGAAGCTACCGAAAAGGTTGCAGGCGTCGGTGTACAGATCGAAGTAGGGAGAGCCTTTCAGCCCGGTTGCCGAGACATCCACCCCTTCGCGATAGAGGTAATGCAGGACCGTCCCGAAGGATTCCCTTCGGGATTGTCTGACCTCACAGCGCCACCAGTCGATGCGTTGGCTAAGGTCGGAGAGGGGGGTCGCGTTCTTGGGCAATGGCGACCCGGCCTGGGCGCACGCCTCCCGCCAGGTCCCGAAATGGTAGCGCGCCCGTGTATAGACCCAGAAGGTGTCACGTTGCAA
This sequence comes from Thermoplasmata archaeon, assembly GCA_023265395.1. GTDB lineage: Archaea > Thermoplasmatota > DTKX01 > JAHFTX01 > JAHFTX01 > JAHFTX01. Next base: position 21,907 of record JAHFTX010000014.1, on the reverse strand, counting down.
GTACAGGTTGACCAGGTCGGCCCCCTCGGCGGCACGAGCCGAGATCCATTCCAATACCTGCTCAGCCCCGAGGCTCCGTGGGTCGGCAGGCGTATCACCAAAGACCTCGACCGTCTCCCCAGCCATCTGCAAGCCTCCTTCTCGTCGATGTCGCGTCCTCTTCATCCGTCGATAGTTCAGTGCGGGATGGACAACTCCCCAGAGATGCTTGATTCCTTACCCCGCCTTCATGGGTGCGGTCCCAGGACCGCCCTCCGGGGAATCGTGGGGGAGGGTCCGGCTGGCTCGATCACCTGTGGGTGGCGAGGGCCGGGGGGCTAATAGTCCTCCCGCACAAGCCATGGCACGACCTCTCCGGAATCCTGTGGCACCGCTTCGATCTGCGCGACGAGCTCGCGCACCGCCGCTCGCGGCTCCAAGCCGGTGTGCAACAGCGCATGGGTCGCCCCGGCGATGCGATGGAGCGTGAGCGTGCCCAGGTTCTCCAAGGGAGCCTGGCCGGTGCCCAGCAACCCAAAGGCGCAGGCGAGCCCGGCTCCGGCGATGACGTCGGGCACCACCTTGACACCGCGGCGCACCAACGCCTCCTCGACCGATGGCGAGGCGACGATGTTACCGCCCTCGATCAGCGCCTGGCAGCGCAGCTGCGGCACCATCGCCGGGGTGATCGCATCGGCGACGGCCGCGGGGATGAGCAGGGTCACCTCCTGCTGCCACCAGGCGTCGGGACCCTGCTGGCGCACGGCCTGCAATGCAGCGGTAGTGCCCGCGGCGAGCGCGGCGCGGTCGACGCGTCCGTGAGCGTCGGTGATCCTGCGCAGCGAGGTGATGGGCAGTGCCTCGGCACAGAGGCTCCCCAGCTCGTCGGCGATGGCGACGACGCGCCCCCCGTGGCGGACGAACTCCTCCGCGGCGGCTGCACCGACAGCGCCGAACCCCTGCACCGCCGCCGTGGCCACCGCGATGTCGACCCCTGCGGAGCCCATCGCGGCAAGGGCTGCAGCCCCTACCCCCCGCCCGGTGATGTCGGGCACCTGCAGCGTCCCGAGCTCGTGCAGGGTCAGCCCTGCGGGAGGCCGGTAAGGTCCTACCGGCGCGGCGTCCCACAGCTGGGCGATGGGATCGACCCCAGCGATGGCGAAGACCGACTCGAGCTCGGGGAAGGTCGTCCCCATGTCGGGCCCGGTGATCAGCCGCTCCTGCAGCAGCGGGGAGAGGTGCTCCGCGAAGGCCTCGAGCAGGCGACCCTTGTGCGGGTGGTCAGCTGGTGCGGCGATGCCCGCCTTGGCGCCGCCAAGGGGGATGCCCATGAGCGCCCACTTGTCGCTCATGGCCGACGCCAGGGCGCGCACCTCGGCGGCATCGACGCTCCGGTGGACCCGCAACCCACCGGCGGCGACGCCGTTGACGAGCCGGTCGATGGCGACCCAGCCGTCGATGCCGTAGGGTAGTGCGACGTGGTGCAGCTCGCGGTCGCTGTCGGCGTCGACCTCCACCAGGGGGCACATCGTCCTCTCCCCCACGGGGCGGCCTAGCGCGCCACCATCGCGGTGCGCAGCACGCCGCCGAGGCGCTCGATGCCCGGCCCGATCCGCTCCAGCGGTGGGTGGCTGAAGTTGAGCCGCATGGCGTTGGCGCCGGCACCCGGGTCGGTGTAGAAGGAACGGCCCGTGACGAAGGCGACCTTCTGCTCGATCGCCCGTGGCAGCAGCACCCCGGTGTCGACCTGCGGCGGGCAGACCGCCCAGGTGAACAGGCCACCCTGGGGTCGCGTCACCGTGACCTCGGGGGGGAAGTGGTGGTCGATCGCCAGAAGCATCGCCTCGCACTTTCGCTTGTAGAGCGCGCAGATGGTCGCAACGTGGCGGTCGAGGTGCCCTTCCCGAAGGTAGGCCGCGGTCAGGTATTGGCCGAAGCTGTTGGTGTGCAGGTCCCGCGATTGCTTGGTGAGGTTGAACTTCTCGAGGATGGAGGGGTGGCCCTGGGCCCATCCGATGCGGAAGCCGGGGGCGAGCAGCTTGCTGAAGGTCGAGAGGTAGAGCACGTGCCCCTCGTCGTCGTAGCCGATGAGCGGGCGCTGATGGTCGCCGGCGAAGCGCAACCGGCTGTAGGGGTCGTCCTCGACCAGCAGCGTGTCGTAGGCGGCGACGACGTCGACCAGCGCGCGGCGCCGCGAACTGCTGATCGTGACCCCCGAGGGGTTCTGGAAGGTGGGCATCGCGTAGACGAACTTGACCGGGGTCCCTTCCTGTGCGCGGCGGCGCAGCAGGTCCTCGACGGCTTGGGGGTCCATCCCTTCGTCATCGACCGGCACCGGGTCGGCGATCGCCTCGTGGAAGGTCGCCAGCAGCTTGAGGCCGAGGTAGGTGGGCGATCCGACGATGACGTGGTCCTTGGGCTCGAGCAGCAACGTCGCCGTCAGGCTCAGCCCCTGCTGCGACCCGGAGGTGACGATCACCTGCTCGGGGTCGGTCTGCACCCCTTCGCGACGCATCAGCTGCGCGATGGCCTCGCGCAGCTCGGGCACGCCCATCGTCAGGCCATACTGCAGTGCTTCGGGACCGTGCTGATCGAGCACTTGGGCGCTGAGCGTGCGGATCAGTTCGAGGGGGAAGCTCGCCGGGTCGGGCAGCCCACCGGCGAAGCTGACCACGTCGGGGCGCAACGTCAGGCGCAGGATCTGCCGGATCTCGCTCGGCTGCAGCCGGTGGGCCCGCGCCGCAAAGAGCCGCTCGGGCCGGAAGCCCATGGCGGGGCAAGTGGGGTCCCCCCTATCAAGGGTGGGGCAGCGCCGCTGCCTCCGCGCTCCGCCAAGCCTATAACGCCCATCGCAGGTGCCACCGTCATGAAGCTCGAGGACTTCGCGGTCCCAGAGGAGCTGCGCTACCACCCCGAGCACTTCTGGGTTCGCACCACCCCCAAGGGACTGGAGGTGGGCTGGACCGACTTCGCCCAAGCGACGGCGGGCGATGTCGCCTTCGTCGAGCTGGTGGCGGTCGGCAGCAGCGTCGAGCACGACGGCCACTTCGGCACCCTCGAGACGGGCAAGTGGGTGGGCAAGCTCGTCTGCCCCGTCACGGGCAAGGTCCAGGCGGTCAACGGGGAGCTGGTGCGCGAACCCCAGCAGATCAACAGCGACCCCTACGGCAAGGGGTGGTTGATCCGGGTGCAGCCCCGCTCTCCCGATGCGACGGCCCACCTGATGGGAGCGACGGCCTACCGCGACCACCTGCGGCGCGCCATCGCCGAGATGGAATAGGGCTCACTCTTCGGCGTCGTCGGCGCCCTTGGCCGGCTTGCGCCGAGGTGCGCGCACCTGTTCGAGCTTCTTGCGCGCACGCCGACCGCTGTAGATGTCCACCGCCAGGGGCACCCCCACCAGCAGCACGATGGTGATGGCCAAGAAGCGCTGGCTGCTGGGCGGTGCGCCCGCGCTGCCCAGCTGGCCGGTGACGAAGAGGCGCAGCAGGCCGAAGGCGGGCAGCTCGCCCACCGCGCGACCGACGATCCACGAGGGGCGCACGGGCAGCAGGTGCTGCTGGTGGTCGTCGAAGAGGCTCTGCTGGTCCGAGAGCGCCGGGACCTGGTTGTTGTTGTTGTCGCCCTTGGTGATGAAGCCGGCACCACTGCCTGGGCGGGCCAGCACCGACGCGACGTCGATGCGGATGTCGCTGTGCACCTGGGTGGCCTTGTGGAAGGTGATGGTCGTGATGCAGGTGAGGTCGAGTTCGGGCAGATCGGCGGCGCCGCTTTCGAGACACTGGGGATCGCTGGTGGGTTCGACCCACAGGAGCGCGCGGTGGATCACCGGGGTGCCGCCCATGTTGTTCTTGCGATAGATGATCACGTCCCCGTAGTTGCTGTAGGTGGAGTACCCGTCCCCGGTGGTCTTGGTGCCCTCCTGCACGCTCCCACCCTGGCTGGTGTAGGTATAGTCGACCCGAGGGATCGCCGAGACCCAGGTCCGCACGTCGGAGCGCGTGGTGACCGACTTGACAAGGGTGAGGTCGCCGGTGTCGATGACGCCCACCGAGCTGTCGCGCCCGTGCATCATCGAGCCGCTCTCGACGACCACCATCGGCGGCCAGGTGCCCAGCCCCACCCACAGGCCGGCCATGACGACGAGGATGGCTCCGCCGACCACGAGCACGTCTCGCAACAGCTGCGCCCCGGCAGCACGCTTGGCGCGCTCCTGTACCAAGACGGCGCGTTTGGCGGCGCGGGGCTGCGCCCCCGTCTGGCGGCGCTCCTCCCGCTGCCGCGAGCGGCCGCTCTTGGCCATCATCGGGGCACCCACCGTGCTTTCCCATAAAAAGACGGTGGCCAGGCCCTGGCAGGGCGACACGTTGATGCGCGGCGCTCCCTAGGTGGGAAGGTGGACCTTCCCCTGGGCGAACCGGGCATCCTGGTGATCGTCCTGCTGCTGGCCGTGGCGCTGACGGGGGCCTACTGGCTGCTCAGCAGCGTCGCCGGCGACGACGAGCTGCTGCGCGCCCACGCACCGCTCCCCCTGCCCGACGATGGCGAGGAGTGAGCCGCCGCGGTGCGGGGGAAAGAAAACCGGGCGGCCGGAGTGCACGGCCAAGCGCAAGACATCAGAAGAGAGTCGTCTGCCGGGTGCGGAAGCCCAACGCCGTGCGCAAGGCCCCGTCCTCGGCGAGGATCTGCTTCGTCTGGAGGAGTGATACGTTTGGGCGTATCATCCTCGTCCGGCCGCCCCCACGCCCGAGCGACTTGAGCGTGGCTTGGATGATCCCGAGGTGATCGAGCTCTGCCACCAGGTCGGTGATGCGCCGCTGGGTCAGCGGGTCGACGCCGGTCTGGCCGCACAGGTCGTGGTAGAGGTTGTAGGTCTGGCCCGTGGTCAAGTCGACTTGCTCGTAGCCGCTGACGATGGCCAACAGCACCAACTTGGACTGCAGGGGCAACGAGCGGATGACCTCGGTGAGCACGTCCGATTCGATCTTGTGGGCGGCTTGGTGGACGTGGGTCTCGAGGGCCAAGGTCGCCTCCTCGCGTTCGGCGATCTCCCCGACCATGCGCAACAGGTGCAGGGCCCGTCGTGCGTCCCCGTGCTCCTGGGCAGCCAGCGCTGCGCACAAGGGGATGACCCCGTCGCCGAGCACGCCCGGTTCGAAGGCCAAGGCCGCCCGGGCGCGCAGGATGTCGGCCAGCTGGGCGGCGTCGTAGGGGGGGAAGACCAGCTTCTCCTCGCCCAGTCGCGTGCGCACCCGCGGCTCGAGGCTGTCGGTGAAGCAGAGGTCGTTGCTGACGCCGATCAGCGACAGGCGGGCCTTGTGCAGCTCCTCGTTGAGGTGGAGGAGCTGATAGAGGATGTTGCCGCCCCCCTTGCGGACGTACTGGTCGATCTCGTCGAGGACCACCACCACCACCCCGCCGGAGGCCTCGATGCGCTCCTTGAGCACCTCGAAGACCCGCTCCATGGGCCAACCGGTGAAGGGGATGACCTCCTCGGTGGGGGCCGGCTCCTTGAGCAGACGGGCCAGGGCGGCGAGGATTCCATACTCGGTGTCGATGATCTTGCAGTTGAGATAGAGGAAGTGCACGCCCTCCTCGGCGGCGGCGGCGCGCACGGCCCCCGTGGCGGCATCGGTCAGCTCCCAGGTCGCACGGGGACCGCGAGCGGGCTTGAGCAGGTTCCGCTCCTGCCGCAACCAGCGGCGCACCTCATGGCCGACGTACTTGATCGCCGCCGTCTTGCCGGTGCCGGTCTTGCCGAATATCAGCAGGTTGTGCGGCTGTTCCCCCTTGAAGGCCACCGACAGCACCGCGGCGATCTGCTGGATCTGCTCCTCGCGATGGGGGAGGACCTCGGGGAGGTACTCGGGCCGCAGCACATGGCGGGAGCCCCCGAAGATGGGGGTCGCCGGTGCTTTGAGATAGGAATCGAAAATGGTGGAGCGCTTCGAGCTCATCCTCCCAAGCCCCCTTGCACCGGAAACACCGGAAGTGTCGGTTTGTGAAGGGATGTGTGCGACGGGATGTGGTCGTGCGCCCCCACAGACCCCTGATGTTCCACTGTATCCCCTCCAGATCCCCAGCGGTCGGTACCAACCGCTGACCGATCGTCGATTGCCCCCCAACCAGCGCGGCTGCACCCCGCTGACGGAGGGGGACCCGGGTATACGAACAGCGTACTTCAACCTTGGCACCCTGTGAATCCTGCGGAATGTGTAGGGAACTTATGGGGCGAATCGGTGCTGCGGAATCCGTGAATCCCTCTATTACCTTGAAGGAATCGCGATTGAGATTCTGAGTGAGTGATTGGCTGCCATCGAAAAGAGAGGTTTGCTCTCTACTCTCTCTCTAGATTAGTCTTTTCCAAATTGATATGAATATAGAATCTTCCAACACAAGAACTAGGTTGGCGAGCACGGCGGTCGAACCTCACCACTTCCGACCAGGAGGATGGACGATGCTGGCACGATTGGCGGCTCAACGAGGTAGAGCGTCCGACTCTCGGGTCCGCCCACACGATGCAATGGAACGTAAGGGGTCTGCCTCCCTCCCACCACAGGCTTCTTGGGGATGCCAGGGTTGGTGACGACGATGACCTCGACGGCGGTCCGTTCCCTTGCACAACCCCAACCGCTGGCGGCTTCAGCGCCAGCGACCCTCGTCCTAGCAGCTGGCAAGGGCAATCGGATGTGGCCGTTGACGGAGAGACGTCCCAAGCCCCTGCTCCCCATCGCCGGGCGCCCCTTGATCGATTACCTGCTCGACGGCCTGGTGGCCGCCGGCGTGCGCGACATCGTCGTGCTGCTCGGTTGGCAAGGTGGCGTGCTGCGCAGACACGTGCTCCAGCGGCGGGAGCAGTTGCCCGGTGACGTACAGCTGCGCTTCCTCGAGCAAGGGGAGCCCCTGGGCACCGGCCACGCCGTCGCCCGTGGAGCAGCGGCGATGCGCAGCACGTTCCTGTGCGTCAACGCCGATGTGTTGCTCGATCCGCCGGCGATCACGGCGTTCCTCGATCAGGCACGAGGGGCCGGAGCGGCCCACGCCCACCTGGCCAGTACCGAAGTGCCCGACGTCGGCGCCTTCGGCACCATCGTCGCCCGCGACGGCCAGCTCGCCGAGCTTCACGAAAAGACGCGGGAGCACCGGCCGGGGACCATCAACGCCGGGCTCTACCTGTTCTCCCCCGAGTTCGCACGGTCCATGGAGGGTCTGCAACCTTCCTCCCGGGGGGAGCTCGAGCTGACCGATTCCCTGCGGCAGCTCGTGGCCGCCGCCCAACCGGTGCCGGTCCATCCGCTGCAGGGGCGCTGGCGCGAGGCCAGCCACCCGTGGGACCTCTTGACGCTCAACGAGGAGTGGAGCGCCGACGTGCAGCCGGCCCTCGAGGGCACCGTCGAGTCCAACGTCACCATCCACGGGTCGGTGCGCTTGGCCCCCAGCGCGACGATTCGCTCCGGGAGCTACCTCGAAGGGCCGATCGTCATCGGACCGCGCGCCGTCGTCGGGCCCAACGCCTTCGTACGTGGGGCGACCTTCCTGGACGCCGACACCAAGGTCGGCGCCGCGTGCGAGGTCAAGAACTCCATCGTGCTGGCGGGCAGTCACATCCCCCATCAGAACTACGTCGGTGACAGCGTCATCGGCAGCGGGTGTAACCTCGGGGCGGGGACCAAGGTCGCCAACCTCCGTCTGGATTCGGCCGAGATCTTAGCCCATGCTCCGGGGGGGCGGATCGCCACCGGGCGTCGCAAGCTCGGGGTCATCATGGGCGACGACGTCAAGACCGGGATCAACAGTACCATCGACGTCGGCACGGTGCTGGGCAGCGGGACGCTCGTCGGCCCCGGCGCGGCGGTGGCCGGGCTGTGGGCCGCGCACTCCCGGGTCTACTGAGGCACCGCGGGCGCAGGTGGGGCGATGGGGAGGCGGGCCGAGCCGGGCGCACTGCTGCGCATCGCCCACGTCACCCCCTACTACCATCCCCACGTCGGCGGGGTCGAGACCTACGTGCGCAACATCGCGCGTCTCCATCGCGCCCAGGGCCACGAGGTGTGCGTGCTCACCTCGCGACACGACCGCCAGCTGCCCCGCGAGGAGGTCGTCGAAGGCGTACCGGTGGTGCGGGTGGCGCAGCGCGCCCACCTCTTTGCGACCCCCATCACTCCGGGGCTGCGTGGCGCGGTGCGCGCGGGGGGCTTCGACCTCGTCCACCTCCACGCCCCCCCGCCGCTGAGCAGTTACTATGCAGCCAAAGGTGCCGCTGCCGCGGGGATCCCGGTGGTGATGACCTACCACTGCGACCTGGAGATCCACCGTCGCTTGGGCGGCACCCTGGCCGAGCTGTACCGTCGCACGCTGGGCGCCGCGACCTTGCGTCGCACGGCGGCCATCGTCGCCACCTCCGACTCCTACGCCGCGACCTCCCGGGCGGTGTGGGACCGTGCTGCACGGATCATCCCCGTGGGGGTGGAGTTGGAGCGCTTCCGCCCGGGGCTGGCGCCCGCACCGGCACTGGCGGAGCTCCCGTTCCCCTTCGTCATCCTCTTCGTCGGACGGCTGGCGGCCCACAAGGGAGTGCCCACGCTGCTCGAGGCGCTCGGCGCGTTGCCTCGCCAGGCGGGGCTGGTGATCGTGGGGGGCGGCCCGATGGGGGCCACGGTGCGTCAGAGGGTCGCGGAGCTGGGGCTGCAGGAGCGCGTCCACCTTGCCGGTCCGGTCGATTCGGCGGCGCTGCCCCACTACTACGCCGCCGCCTCGGCCTTCGTGCTGCCCTCGACGTCACGCCTGGAGGCGTTTGGGATCGCAACCCTCGAGGCGATGGCCAGCGGTCTTCCCGTGATCACCTCCGACATGCCCGGGGTGCGCGAGCTGGTGGAGCACGGGGTCGACGGCCTGCTCTGCCAACCCTTCGACCCCAAGGACCTGGCGGCCCAGCTGCGACGGCTGATCGACGACCCGCAGCTGGCGGCGACGCTGGGGCGCAACGCCCGGCACAGCGTCGAGCGGCGCTTCAGCTGGGAGGGGGTCAGCGCGCAGCTGCTCGAGGTCTACCGTTCGGTGCTCGACGACCACGTGCGACGCGCGCTGCCCAGCTAGCGCTCGCTGGCGTGCGCCGCCTGCTCGCCGACGGCATCCCGCCGCCGCGCACGCGAGGCCCCCTCGATCAGCTCGGCGTCCTGGTGGTCGAGCTCCCCTGGCGGGCGAGGGAGGTTCCGCTGCTGCCAGTTGTGGACGATCGTGTAGAGGGCCGGCATCACGAAGAGGGCGAAGATGGCGTTGAGCACCAGGAGGATCATGATCATCTTGATGAAGTCCTGGATCGACCCGATGTTGATGCCATACCCGGTCAGCGCGTAGGTCTTGTGCGCTAGGTCGAAGCGCGGCGCGACCAGCACGGCTGCGAAGCCGGCCACCACCGTGACGGTGGCCTCGAGGAAGCTGATCCCCAGCATCTGGACGGTGTCGACGATGTTCTCGAGGCTCAGGCCGATCTGCACCAACCGATTGCTCAGCTGGATGGCGTAGTCGACGCCCGTGCCGATGGCGATCGAGCCGATCATGACGGTGATCAGCGACAAGGGGATGTTGACGCCCACCATCACCATCGGTTCGAGGCTGATGACGATGACCGTGGGGATCATCGTCAGCGGCCCCCACAGCAGCGAGCGCTTGCGGAAGACCCAGCTGAGCAGCGCGGCCGTGAGCACGATGCTCAGTGCGAGGGTCAGGAACTGGCTCTCGATGATCAGGTCGTTGACCGCCAGCGTGATGGTGGCGACCCCCGTCAGCGGCGAGACCTTGCTGATGCCGCGGCTGGCGATGACGGCGTTGACTCCGTCGACGGCGGCTTGGGTGTGGGGGATGTCCATGGTGGGCATGAAGACGTAGATGAGCGCCAGCGACGCGCGGTCGTGGGCGGGGTAGGAGTTGGTGTTGAGGAGCATCCCGCGCAGCTCGGGCGTCAGGGTGTCGTAGAAGATGCGCAGCATCCGATCGTCCTGGCCCACCAAGGCCGCGCTGTGGACGGCCTCCCAGAAGGTGGTGTTCTGCGGGATGCCGACGTCGATCGCGGTGCCCGGCAAGGTCACCTCCTCGGGGGTCCGCACCGTCTTGAGGACGTCGACCATCGACAGCGAGGTGGTGTCACGCACGGCATTGATGCCCCCACCGCCTGCGGCGCTGCCTTGGACGTCATCCATCAGGTCGAGCACGTCGAGCTGATAGGGGTCGGCACGCACCAGCACCATCCCCAGCTGCCCACCACCGAAGGTGTCGCTGTACTTGGCCAGGTAGATGATCGACGGGTCGTCCTGGGGCATCATCTGCAGGAAGTCGGCGTCGAAGCGCACCTGGGCGCTCATCACGCCGACGGAGAGCAGCGAGAGGGCCAGCGCGACGGCGACGATCTTCTTGCGGTGGGCCGAGGGCAGGTTGGCGATCCGCCGCCAGCCGCTGACCTCGAGGCCCTTCTTGTAATTGGTCAGCATCACCAGTGCAGGCACCGTGATGATGACGTAGGCGTACACCAGCATGATCCCCACGGTGAGCGCGAAGCCGATGGTGAAGATCGGTCGTAGCGTCCCCACCATGAGCGAACCAAAGCCCAGCGCCGTCGTCATCGCCGACAGCAACAACGCCCCGTGCATCACGCGCACCGACTTGATCAACCGCAGCTTGCGCGAGCGCCCCTTCTCATCCCCGTACTGGTTGGAGATGTACAGCCCGTAGGCGACGCCCAGGGCCAGGATGGTCGGGACCGCCAGGAAGATCTGGGGACTGATGATGAACAGCTCCGGGGCCAGCAGGTTGCAGAAGCCGACGATCCCCAGCATCGCCGCCAGGGCCAGGGCCACGGGCACCAGCGCGATGGGCACGACCCCCCAGGTGCGGTGGAACAGCAGCAGCGCGGCGCACACGAAGCCGATCAGGAAGGGCGTGACCTCGAGGAACTCCGAGATGGTCCGGCCCTGGATCTTCTGGATGACGGTATAGGGTCCGGTGTTGACCATCAGCGTCGTCGGCTGGCCATCGACGCTGGCGGTGCGCTCCCCCGCCAACACCAGCGCGTCGACGCGGGTGTAGTTGCCCCCGCTCTGACCGACCATCAGGTCGATCCGCGGGACCAGCAGGTCTGGGTCCTGGTCATGGTGGATGCCCAGGAGCACCACGGCGGTGTCCCAGACCCCATCCGGGCGCGACGCGCCGTCAGGCCCCTTGGGATACTGGTCGGCCACCAGCGACTCCAGCTGCGCCGAGGGGATCTGCGCCAGCGCGGTATCGATGGTGCTCTGGTCGGGCAGCTGGAAGCTGCAGGTGGTCGGCGGTGCCGGGAGGTTGAACTCGTCGGCGACCGCTTGCTCGAAGTTGCAGGGCGTGACGTTGAAGGTGGCGACCAACGAGGCGATGCTGAGCGAGAAGACGATGCCGTCGGCCTCGCCACCATCCTCGCGGTCCCAATTGAGCCCGTGGTAGGGCTCGGGGAGCTGCGCCGTGGCCGCATCGCCCTCGACGGCGGCGACCTCCAGCAAGAACTTGCGGTCGGTGATGTTGTCGGGGATCCCGTTCCCGTCTTGGTCGGTGCTCTCGATGTAGATGACCACCACGTCGGTGGCGAAGTCCTGGCGCACCTCTCCGAGCACCTTCGTCGCCTGGTGGTCGGGGGGCAGGTAGATCTCCAGGTCGCCGCGCATCTGGGTGGGGATGCGCGCCGCGCCGATGGCCAGCGCCGCGGTGATGGCGATGGTCACCAACAACACTGTCCAGGGCCGGTTGATCGAGTGGGCGACCAGCCGTCCGAGCCCCGCACCGCCGGTGCCGAAGCGGCGCGCCGCTTGGTCCCCCATGGCATCGATCTTGCGCACCCGCGCCGCGGCCATCAGTCGTGCACGGCGGGCCTGCAGCCGCAGCTGCTCGACGTCGCGGTCGCGCCCCTCCTTGGTTGCGAGGTCCGGCACCCGTTCGAGGGAGCCGTCCAGCGCCGAATCGAGGCGGCGCAGCGAATCGCGGATGCCCACGCGCCTCACCAGGTCCGGGAGGGACAGGAGCGCTTGGCCCTGCACCGCCCAGCACCTTGGCTTCGCGGGGGTGGCTACTTAGCATTTGTGGCCCGCTCCTTCGGGCCGCGAAGGGCGGAGCGCCGATGCGTTTTTCGCTCAGGGGAGATGCTGGGGCGACGATGCGCCACGACCTGATGGACCTGCTGGCGTGCCCCGTGTGCCACGGCACGTTGCAGCTGCAGGTGACCTCGTCGTCGGGTGAGGAGATCCTCAGCGGGACGCTGCGCTGTGGGGGCTGCCAGGCGCGCTATCCGATCGAGGATGGCATCCCTGACCTGCTGCCGCCACCGTCGGCGGGCGCCTAGGATTCAGTGGCCCAGCAGTGCCCGGTAGGCGGCGGCACCCAGCAGCTGCTCGACCTGCCGCGGGTCGGAGGGGCGCACCTTCCACATCCACCCCTTTCCATAGGGGTCGCTGTTGACCAGCTCCGGAGCGCCCTCGAGGGCCTTGTTGACCTCGACGATCTCCCCGCCGACCGGGGTGTAGAGGTCGGAGACCGACTTGACGCTCTCGACCAGGCCCACCTTGGCGAACTGGGCCACCGTGCCACCGACGGCCGGCAGTTCGACGAAGACGACGTCGCTGAGGCTGTCTTGGGCATGGTCGGTGATGCCCACGGTGGCGATGCCACCGCTGAGGACCACCCATTCGTGCTCCTTGGTGTAGCGCAGGTGCTCGGGGACGTTGGTCATGGACACCCTTGGGCAGACAGCGGTGCACCCTCCCAAAAAGGCAACGCGACGGCGACCTGCCCCCACTCCCCGCCTAGGCGGTCCCAGCGGGGGTCGAGGGTGGCGCGGGCTTGGGCACCAACGGGAAGGCGGTGACGGTCGCCGGCACGGCGCGGTCGCGCACCTGCACGTGCACCGTCGTGCCCGGCCGGTCGAGGGGGTCGGGCAGGTAGCAGAGGCCGATGCCCTTTCCCAGGGTCGGGCTGAGCGTCCCCGAGGAGAGCACTCCCACCTGGGTCCCCTCGAAGAGCACCGGGAAGTGGGCCCGCGGCACGCCGCGGTGCTCCTGCAGGACAAGGCCACAAAAGTGGGCGTAGCCGCCGACGCGCTTCTGCTCCTCGAGGGCCGCGCGACCGATGAAGTCATGGTCGTAGCGGACCGCGAACTCGGTGTTGGCCTCCAGCGGTGTGCGATCGTCGTGGAAGTCCTGGCCGCTGAGCAGGAACCCCTTCTCCATGCGCAACGTGTCGCGGGCCCCCAGTCCGCAGGGCTTGATCCCAAAGGCCGCACCCGCCTGCAGCAGGCGCTGCCACAGCAGCGGCGCCTCCGCCGCCGGGCCGACAAGCTCGAAGCCGTCCTCGCCGGTGTAGCCGCTGCGGCTGACCAGCACGCGCGCGGTGAGCCCCAGGTCGACGTACCGCAAGGTGAAGAATTCCTGGGCCCCCCAGTCGGTCCCAGGGGCGAGGGTAGCCAGGGTGCGCTGCGCCGCCGGCCCCTGCAGGGCCAGGCAGAAGTGCGCCGCCGATTGGTCGAGGACCGTCGCGCCCACGGGAGCGTGCTCCTGCAGCCACGCGACCACCATCGGCGTGGTCGCGGCGTTGGGGATCGTCAGGAAGCGCTCGGCGTCGAGGCGATAGACGATCATGTCGTCCTTGATGCGCCCGCGCTCGTCGAGCAGGAAGGTATAGCGCAACTCCCCGACCTTGCTCTTGGCGTGGTTGTTGGTGAAGCAGCGGTGCAACAGCGCCTCGACGGCACGGCCCTGCAGGAACACCTGGCCCATGTGGGAGACGTCGAAGAGGCCCACGGCGGTGCGCACCGCCTGGTGCTCCTCGATGATCCCCCCATACTGCACGGGGAGCTCATAGCCCCCAAAGGGCACCATCCGCCCCCCGGCGCTGACGTGGGCATCGTACAGGGGCGTGCGGAGCAACTGCGCCATCGCTGCCGCAACGGCCCCCCCCACATAGGCCTTGTCGCACCCTCGGCGTGTGCGAAGTCGCCCCACGATGGTTTTTAAGCCCCGCCCCCACCGCAGGGGGGGTGGTGAGGTGGGGCCCTCGAAACTTCAAATAGCGCGCCCGCCCACCCTTGCGGCCCGACCTATGGCCCGCCTCCCCCTCGTGCTGCTGCTGGCGGCGATGGTGCTCCCGCTGGCGTCGGCGGCGCCGACGCAACCGCGCACCCCGCTGCTGAGCGTCACCATCGATTCGGTGGCCCACCACGTCTCGGTGGGCGAGCACACCTTCCTGGTGGCGCTGCACGCCACCAATGAGGGTCCCACCGAGGTCTCGTCGCAGCCGCAGGTGCTGGGCCTGCTGCAGGGGTGGAGCTGGCAGGTACGCGATCCCCAGGGGTCGCCGCTGCCGCAGATTCCCCCGGGCCAGACCCAGGTGCTGGTGCTCGAGGTCGATGCCGTCGGCGCTCTTGCAGGGGACTACTGGACCTACATCGCGATCGCCGATGGTGGTGCGGCGCTGACGTTGACCGTCCCGTTGCTCCCGGCCGTGCAGGTGATCCCCTTCGGTCCGCTGGACCTGCGCCCGGGGATACCCCTGCGCACCTTCGTGGGGGTGACCAACCTCGGCAACGGCATCGATAGCTTCCTCGTCGAAGCCAGCGCCAGCTCGCCCTTCGTGGGGGTGGAGCTCCCCGATGGTGCCCTCGTGGGTCCGCTGGGCGCCCACGAGCACACCATCGTGGCGCTCCAGGTGCAGGCCGACCCCGACGCCCCTGCCGTCGAAGTGGGGATGCAGATCGCCGTGGCGGCGACGTCGCTCGCCGACCCGTCGGTCGCAACCTATGCCCAGGGGATCGCCCGGGTCACGCAGACCCACGCGCTGGCGGTCACCCTCGACCGCGACGAGCTGCAGCTGGCGCCCGGTGCGGTGGGACTGGTGCGGTTGACCGTCACCAACGAAGGAAACGGCCCAGAGCAGCTGCAGCTCTCCAGCAGCACCCTCCCCAGCGGCTGGGGACTCCAGAGCAAGGGCGCCCCTGGCCAGCTGGCCGCCGGGGCCGGTTGGACCACCACCGTGGCGCTGGCGGTGCCCCCCTGGGCGACGCCGGGCGACCACCTGGTGTTCCTCGAGGCGGTCGCCGGAGGGGCGGTCGGTAGCGCGCCGGTGCGGATCTCCGTCAGCGCCGTCGCCGGGCTCGTGGCATGGTTCGAGCCCACCCTGGCGGTCGTGGAGCCAGGAGCACGGACGCCCCTGCAGCTGCACCTGCGGGCCAGCGGCACCGCCGACCTCGCGCCGATCCTCAGCGCCGAGCTCCCCGTCGGCTGGAGTGTCAGCGGTCTGCCAGCAGGCCCGCTCTACATCGCCGGCGGTACGGAGCGGACCCTGCCCCTGCAGCTGCAGCTGCCGCCGGACCCGACCCTGACCCCTGCCGGTGGAGCGGTGGTGACGGTCCATGCCATCGCCGCGCCCGAAGGGATCGTCGTCGATGCCGCCACCACCATCGACGTCGCCGCACGCCCAGCCTTGCAGGTGCGATTCACCACCCCGGCGGTGGCACTCAACCCCGCCGGCGACCACCGGGCGATCGTCCCCTTTGAGATCCTCAACCTCGGCAACACCCCGATCGACCAGTACGGCTGCACCCTCGGTGGAGCGGCGGCGCCCTGGGTGAGGACCTACCCGCCTGCGACGGGGCTGCCCCCCGGCGAGCGCACCACGATCGTCGCCGAGGTCGACGTCCCGCAGGGCGCCTCCCCCGGGGAATCGGTGGCCGTTCTCACCTGTGGGACGGGGACCATCTTCGATTCGACGACCCTGTCGGTGACCGTGGTGGCCAAGGACCTGCACATCAGCGGGGCGTTGCTCAGCCCCTATCCGACGATGGCCGGGCCCATCCACACCCTGCCGCCGGGGAGTCTGCTGCAGGTCGCCCCCGGGGTGCGCTACCTGGTGCTGTGGGTCGACAACGAGGCGGCCTTCCCCACCAGTGGGGCCAAGGTCCGCGTCGTCGTCCACAACGGCAGCGTCGTGCAGCGCGACCTGCCGCCGCTGCAGCCGCGCGGACGGTTGGCGATGGCGCTGCCCCTGAGCGTCAGCCCTTCGACGCGGTCGCTGTCGGTGCAGCTGGTCCTCGACGGCGATTGGGATGCCACCGACAACGTCGCCACCTTCCGGGTGCGCCCGCTGGTGCCACCCCCTTCGCAGGTGCCCACCGCCACCGCCGCGATCAGCCTCGTCGCGCTGACGGTGCTGGCGCTCTCGATCGGCAGCAACGAGCTGTTCAAGATTCACCTGGTGGGGTTGGTGCTGGTCCCGCTCTACTCGCGCGTGCGGCGAGACGAACTGCTCGACAACTTCACCCGTGGGCGCATCTACGGGTACATCGAGGCCAACCCCGGGGAGCACTTCAACGCCATCAAGGCGGCGTTGGCGGTGGGCAACGGTGCCCTGGCCTACCATCTGCAGATGCTCGAGCGCGAGGGGCTGATCCGCTCGCGCGCGGAGGGCCACTGCCGCTGCTTCTACCCGGCGCGGATGCGCCTCGAGGGCGACCCGGCCACCAGCGCGCTCTCGCGACTGCAACGGATCATCCTCGCCGCGATCACCTCGGCGCCGGGGTTGAGTCAGCGGCAGGTGGCGCGGCAACTGGAGTTGGCGCCCAGCACCGTCCACTACCATGTGCGCTCCCTCGAGCAGAAGGGGTTCGTGCGCAGCGAGCGGAAGCTGGGGCGCACGCTGCTCTTTGCCACCACCGCATTGGTGGTGACGACCCCCGCGCCGTGAGGGCCCAGTGAGGGCCGGCTCAGAGCGCGCCCCGTCGCCGCAGCTCCTGCCAGATGCGGAGCGCCGCCAGTGCATCGGCCGCCGCGTCATGGGCCGTGGTGGGGTCGAAGGGTATCCCCAGCCCCTCGCAGGCGCGCCGCAGCGCGATGCGCTCGGCCCCACCGCTGCGCAGGGCCGCGGCCGCCGTGCGCATCAGGCAGGGACCCCAGCGGGCGCGGTCGAGGTCCCAGGGGGGCTGACTGAGGAAGCTGCGGTCGAAGGCCGCGTTGAAGGCGTGCAGGGTCAGCCCCTGCTGCGCATCGGCAAGGCGCCCAAGAAGCGTCTGCATCCGGCCGGCCGCCTCCTGGGCCGCGGGGGCCGCCCTGATCGCCAGCACGGGGAGCCTCGAGACCGCCAGCGCCTCGGCGGCGCGCCCATCGCGCAGATAGGGCTCGCCGGGGTTGCACACCATCGACCACGCCTGTGGTCCGGTGGCGCTCAACCACGCGATCCCCACCTGCACGATGCCATCGAGGCGACCGACCGCCTCGCCCAGCCCGGTGGTCTCGACATCGACCACGGCGACGCCGTGCAGCGCCTCGCCCATGGGCGCTGCATCGGACGGCCGCCGCTCAAGGCTGCCGGTGCTCGGTGCGACGGCTACGTCGTGGCGCCCTCCGATGCGAGCTGCCGTGTCAGCACCGTGCCATCGGCCAGTTGATAGCTCCCGTCGGCGTTGGGGCGCACCCGCTCGGGCCGCAGCCACAACCTCTTGGCGCCCCGGACGAACTCCGCCCGCACCAACCCGCCATCCTCGAGGTTGCGAAGATGGTAGCTCACCACCTGGGATGACGCACGGGCGCGCGTCGCGATCTCTCGCTGCCCGATGCCGGGGTGGTCCCGCACGAGGTCGAGGATCAGTCCCTGGGTCAAGCTGAGCGTGCGCAACGTGGGCACGCTGCTGCCGGTGACGGGAGGGTAGAAGCGCCGACGCACGCCATCCCGCTGGGAGAGGACGAGGCCTTCCCCCTCGAGCAGCTCCAGGTGGTGGATGGCCGTGCCATTGCTGATGGCCATCTGCCGCCGCAGCTCGCTGATGGAGGCGCCCGGGTTGGCCTGGATGTACCCGTAGATGCGTCCGCGGGTGAAGTTGTCGAGCACCCCCGCCTCGCTGCCGGGACGCAGCCTGCGGCGCAAGCGGTGGGCGCCGTAGCGGCCGTTCTCGGTCGCGCCAAGATAGCCCAGGACCGCCGCGAGGGTCCCCAGGGCCAGCGCCGCCATCCCGTTGGGCAGCAAGCGGACCTGGGTGGTGCCACCGGAGGCGCAAGCGATGGCAGGGCCCCGGGGGGGCGGTGCGCTCACCGACAGTCGCGCTATCGCGCCGGGCGTGATCCCCTCGGTGGGGGCCTCGATCGTCAGGACGTATTCCCCCACGTCGCCAGAGACCGCGAAGCCGATTCGCTGTGAGATTGAGTAGTCGAGGAGCTTCGAGTAGGCAGGGACCTCCCGCAGTGGGACCTCCGTTGGTGCCGAGCCGTTGGCCCCTGTGCGGACGAGGGTGAAATCGAACCCCTCGAGGGAGAAACTGGGGTCGAGGACGGAGATGAAATCCCAGGATCCGAGGAACCGGACCGGCCGGTCGATGGTGACCAGGACGTCGAAGGGGATGCCCGCACTGATGTTCCCGAGCCCGGTGTTCTCGTCCCAACCCTGGGCGATCGGTGGGGTGTACGCCACCGGTTCGTAGTAGAGGCTGTAGGCGTCGGCCTCGTTGGGGTAGGTGGAGTCAGGCTCGTCCTCCCGCTCCCACGTGTCGAACCAGAAGTGCGCACGGGCTGTAGCCGGCTCGCCTGCCCGCGCCGGGTCGAGGTCGATGTGGAACCGGTAGGTCCCCTCACTGCGCAGGTACCCCGACAGTTGATGGGCGCTCCCGGCGGTCTCCTGTTCGGCCTCAAGTGGGACATCGGCAGCGATGCCACCGGTTGCGTCGAGGCGCTGCATGTGCAGGTCGGAGCGCTGCGGTTCCCAGCTCAGGGGCGGCCCGCTGGCCGCGATGTCGATGGTGAAGTTGACGGGTTCGTCGACGGAGAAGGGGATGGTGCCGTTCTGACCTGCGCCCAGCAGCAGCGGCGCCGCGGGGAGCACCGGGGGGGCGGGGCCCGCCGGCGCGGCCGGTTCCGTACAGCCGCATCCCTCGGCAGGGGGGAGTTCCAACAGTCCCAACGGTCCAACGCTCCCGACGCACATCGCCGATGCAGGCAGCGCCACCAGCATCGGGAGGAAGAGGAGGATCATCCCCACGCTCGCAGCCGATCGTTTGGTCGTCATCGATCGCGGACGCTGGGGCCGCGAGGCGTTTCGTCGGGAGAGGCTCAGGTTGTGCATGTGCTCACAGTCCTCCCCGTGACCGCTGCGGGGGTCCCCTTTGCGGTCAGACGCTTTGGAAGGGTTTTGAGCGCTCCGGTCAGAGGCTTTGATTCGCCCTACCGACCCAGCCGCAGGGCCAGAGCTTTAGTACGGCGCTGACGTCAAGGGAAGGAGGGCGCAGATGGCACCGACCAAGGAGGGCTCCCCGCCGCCGCGCCGAGCGCCGACGCCGCCGAGCGGCGCTTCGAGCGACCCTGCGGCGGCCCGCATCGCCGTGATCGCCTGGGAGGCCGACACCTTGGGTCCGGCGTTGCAGCGCTCCCCCGAGCGCGCCGAGCGCTTCGTGACCACCAGCAGCACGGAGATCGGGCGGCTCTACAGCCCCGCCGACCTTCCGGGGTGGGACTGGCGCGACAAGCTGGGGCTGCCGGGGCAGTTCCCCCACACCCGCAGCATCCATGCCACCGGCTATCGCGGCCGGTTGTGGACCATGCGGCAGTTCGCCGGCTTTGGCAGCCCCGCCGACACCAATGCGCGGTTCCACTACCTGTTGGCACAGGGGCAGACGGGGCTGTCGACGGCCTTCGACCTTCCGACGCTCTACGGCCGCGACAGCGACCATCCGCTGGCGCTGGGCGAGGTCGGCGTCTGCGGCGTGGCCATCGACACCCAGGCCGACATGGACACCCTCTTCGCCGGCCTGCCGCTGGGCGAGGTGACCACCTCGATGACCATCAACGCCCCCGCGGCGGTCGTCTGGGCGATGTACCTCAACACCTGCAAGGCCGCGCAGGTGCCGTTGACCGCCGCCGGCGGCACGATCCAGAACGACATCCTCAAGGAGTTCATCGCGCAGAAGGAGTGGCTCTTCCCGCCCGCGCGGCACATGCAGCTGATCGCCGACACCATCGAGTACGGCACCCGGCACGTGCCCCGCTGGAACACCATCAGCATCAGCGGCTACCACATCCGCGAAGCCGGATCGACGGCGCTGCAGGAGCTGGCCTTCACCCTCGCCGACGGCATGGCCTACGTCGACGCCGGGATCGCGCGGGGACTGCCCGTCGACGAGTTCGCACCGCGGCTGAGCTTCTTCTTCAACGCCCACAACGACCTCTTCGAGGAGATCGCCAAGTACCGCGCCGCCCGGCGCATCTGGGCCCACCTCATGCGCGACCGCTACGGCGCCAAGGACCCGCGCTCGCTGCTGCTGCGGTTCCACAGCCAGACCGCTGGCTGCTCGCTGACCGTGCAGCAGCCCGAGGTCAACATCGTCCGCGTGGCGGTCCAGGCCCTGGCGGCGGTGCTCGGCGGCACCCAGTCGCTGCACACCAACTCCATGGACGAGGCCTGGGCCCTGCCGACGGAGAAGGCGGTGCGGATCGCCCTGCGCACCCAGCAGGTGCTCGCCCACGAGAGCGGGGTGGCAAACACCATCGACCCGCTGGGGGGCGCCTACTTCGTCGAGTGGTTGACCGACCAGATGGAGGAGGGGGCGCTGCGCTACTTCGACCGCATCGCGGCGCTCGGCGGCGTGGTGCCGGCGATCGAGAAGGGCTTCTTCCAGCGGGAGATCCACGAATCGGCCGTGCGCTACCAGCGGGAGATCGACACCAAGGAGCGCACCATCGTCGGCGTCAACGACTACGTCACCGCCGAGGAGGAGGGCATCAACTACCTGCGCATCAGTCCGCAGGTCGAGACCGACAAGGTCGCCGCGCTGCGGGCGTTCCGCCGCGGCCGCGACGGCCCGGCCGTCGCCGCCCAGCTCGACCTGCTGCGACGTCACGCCGACGCGGTGCAGCCCCCCAACCTGATGCCCACCTTCATGTCCGCCACCGCCGCCGGGGTGACGATGGGCGAGATCTGCTCGCTGCTCGAGGAGCTTTGGGGCGGCTGGGACGAGCCGTTGATCTACTGAGCGCCGTGCCGCCGCTCGTAGTGCTCTGCCGCCTCGGCGAGGTCGCCGGCGTCATCGATGTCGATACCGCTGACGGCATCGAGGAGCAGTCCCACCGAGCGCGCCGGGGTCGGCCGTTGCAGCACGCAGGCGCGGGTGCGCACGTAGAGGGCACCGTTGGGACGCACCACCTGCGGCAGGTCCTGACGGCGTGCCCGGTGCAGCGGGCCCGGGATCAGCGGGGTGAGTTCTCCTCCCTGGTGCATCTGGAACATCCAATGGGGCGGGAACTCCGCCGCCGTCACGGCGACCACCTCGTCGGCGCCGCTGCTGGCGGCCAGGGCCACCCCCGCCTTGATGTGCTCGGCCGTTCGCAACGGCGAGGTGCACTGCAGCACCACCACATGGGTGTAGGGCGCACCGGTGCGTGCCTCCATGCGCTGCAGCGCGTCGACGACGACGGCATCGGTGGTCGCGGTGTCGCTGGCTAGTTCGGCGGGGCGGTCGAGGACGATCCCCGGCACCTCCGCCTCAGCCGCTGCAGCGATTTGCGGATCCTCGGTGCTGACCACCAAGGTATCGATGCACCGAGCCTCCATTGCGGCGCGGATGGCATGGACCACCAGGGGCAGGCCGCCAATGGGGGCGAGGTTCTTCCCGGGCAGGCCTTTGGAGCCGCCCCGGGCAGGGACGACCCCAAGGATTCGCAGGGGGTGGCGGGGGCTGGGCATGGTCTGGAGGCTCCAAGAGGGCTGACTGAGGCCTATTTGCACCGAAAGTTCTTAAAACACTACCCAAATTCGCGAAGCTATGAACCGTACCTCCGCGGTTTCGACCGTCCTGTTGCTCCTCCTGTCGAGCCTTGCCCTGGCGCCCCTGGCCCCGGTGGCAGCCCAGGTCAGCTCGACCCTGCAACCCTCCACCCTGACC
>JAHFTX010000044.1 GCA_023265395.1 Thermoplasmata archaeon | reverse complement strand
CTATGCCACACGAGGTGGGGGTTGGGCGGTCGCCGCTAATGTGCAGTGTTCCCGTGGTGAACAACGGGGTAGGCGCTGCCAAGGGATTGCCGTACACCACAATCACGTCCTTCCACGACATGAATCCTGTCTGATTGAGGTCCGCATAGGTCAGGTTCACCCCATGGAAGGTGTAAGAATCACTCAAGTTGAGGGGCCCAGAAAGCGCAGAACGGCCGCCACCCTCGACCTCGCGGCTAGTCTGCCCAAGATTCCCGTAGGGAACAATGAGGAGCGGGGTTGCATCATTCAAGCGGAAGGCGTAGTTGAGAGAGTGATGGAAAACCTCGATGTCGCGGTACTCGGGGTCGTTCTGAGGAGTGTATGTGATCGTCGAGATCCAGAGTTCTACGAGTTCAAGTGGAAAACGCATGGCCCGAGGGCCCACAACCGTCACGAGCCATACAGGCTCAGGCCCTCCGCTTCCGTTTGTTCGGCCCTCGACCTTTGAGACCGTGAATTCCGGTCGCCAGTGGGGACCCTCGCAACCATGGGAGATGTCATCAGTTCCAGGAGGGGGACCCTGATTGTCGGGACCATCGCGGAGGCTCGGCAGCACGAAGGCATAGGTCCAGCCGCCAAGGCCGAGGCTGACACCAAGGCCCACAATGAGGACCAGCCTTCGCGAGATCATTGCGGCCTCCCCTCACGCTCGGAGTCGACGAGCCTAGGAGTATACCACACAGAGGTCGTCCACGTTGTAGTCTTCGATGTCCATGATGAGGTTGTTCCACTCAGACAGAAGGTACGCCAGGGGAGTCCCGGCATCCGCAGGGGTGTGCATGGAGCTTGCCGATGTCGAGTGGCCTAGTGTCATGGCACGAATCCGATTTCGCAATCCGAGACTGAAGGATCCGACTCACGGGACTAGCGCACCAAGGGGTCCCTCATCCTGCGAGCGCGCTGCGAGCCGATGATACTCAAGAGAAAGGCCATCAGAGCTGCAAGAGCCCCCACTCCCCCAGGGGTCTGGATCCATGCCGGGGCGACTACGGGAGTCGACGTTGGATGCCCAGGGGGCGGGGCTGTCAACATTCCACTGGGTGTGGATTCGTTCTGGCCGTTGCTCCCCTCACCGATGATAGCTGGCTCCCCCGTGCTCACGTTGAGGATGATGCCGGGCAGACGAGCGGCCCAACACATCGCGCGAATCTCAAGATCCCTCGACCGATCGGTCAAGTTCCAACTAATGGGCACGACCCAGGTGTCATCGACCAGGCGCTTCGTCTGCCCTGCTTCGATGGCCTCCGTTTGCGGGTCCGTCATGATAAGTTCGTCTTTGAGACTTTGCCAGACGATGCTGCCATTCCCGTCAATGATCTGTACCATATGCCGAGGGGTACAGCAAAGGAGAGCGCGGAGGGTTGTTCCCCCTAGGTTCGTCAGGTTGAGCCAGACCCGTATTCCGCTCCCGGATCCGAACGTGACGACCTCCTGGTCCAGCGTAAGACTGAGGTTCGACTGGGGCGATGATGGGCCCCCAGAGGCCGAAGGGAGGAGCAGTTCCGCGTGCTCCAAGACGGAGACCGGTGCCCCTGACGCAGCATGCAGTTTGTCGAGATCATGCGTGGATGCTCGGATGAGATACATGACGGTGGCTGGGGTGGTTGGTTCAAAGGGTGTCGAAAGAAGCACGATTGCGTCCATCGGATGCACAGTGTGGGTACCTGGCGCCAAGCCGACTGGCAGAACTAGGTCATCGAGCAGGCCCCCAGTGTCAGACCATGCACGGAGCAGGATGGTGGTCGACGAGGTTGTCTCGAAGGAGATCGGGGTCTTGAGGGGATTCACCAGCAGGACGGAGATGGTGGCCGGAGCTCCAGCAGGACCATTCAACCTACTCGTCTGGATTGCAATCGAAGGGCTGAGTCGGTGGGGCGGAGGGACCTCCTTCCCAACGGTGAACACTCGAACGACCTGGAGGATCTCGATGGCCTCCGACTCGTTCGACTGGGTCTCAGTCACCGTGACCGGGAGCGAGACAACGAGCGCGTAGGCTCCGCTCTCCCACGGATCTCCAGTCGATGAATTCGTCGGAATGGTCAGGGGGTCCAACGTCACATTTCCCTGCCCCTCGACCCAGTAGCCGTCGTCGTTGGGGATTGCCGACGCTGGGATGGCAAGCAGCGCCACTTCGATCCCGTACGGGTCAAAAACGGCTAGGCTCCCGTCCAGCCCCTCCCCAAGGATGAAAAGACCGGCGGGGCCTGCCCCGACCTCCAATGAGACGATGAGCGGTTCTCCTGCCTCGAGCTCCTTGGCACTCAACTCGACGTGGAGGTAGTTTGACACACCCCGATCACTTTCGGCAATCAAATTGGGGAAGGGCGTGACGAGAAGCGCCAACGCAAGCAAGGCTGCATGGTACTGCCTGTCGTGCACTCGATGCCCCCTGATTCGCTGTTCAGGGCTCTGAACTCATGAACATTGCCGTGCTCCCCCTCTCGCAAGTTCGAATCATGGGTCCGCCTGAATCCAGAACCGAGACGCATGAATCTCATACTTTCCATCTGCGTGGCCATCATCTGACCATACAACCTCGACATACCACGAGCGATCATTCGCGGTAGTCTCTTGACCAAGAGCCATCATGGGCGTTGTGGTGGCGTGGGAGCTCGCAGAGCCTGAGACCTCTTGGCGATAGCCCAACAGATCCCCTTCCGGAGAGATTTCGGCACAGCTCATTTCGAACGTCAGACCAGAGGTGGGGAACGAGAAGCAGGTGAAGACCTCCCCCCCGGGTGCAACTAGGACATGGGGGTAGTTTGGTCCCGCCGTTCCAGAGATCGTGTACGTGCCAAGAACCACATTTGAGGAGGGCGTCTCGGCTCGAGTGAGGTCTGTGCGATCGAACGAATACCCTGGGCGTTCGATTAGCCGACTCTTTCCACCAACGTCAGCAGGCGCATCCTGGTACGGAGCGTATCGGTCGCCTGGCGCCGGCCGCACGCGCCCCTAGCGACGCCGCTGCCACACCGTCAGGTGGGTGACGATGTACTCGAACTTGCGTGCGTGCTCGGGCAGCAGCAGGGGCAGGTCCCCCTGGGCGATCAGCGAGAACTCTGGCCCGAGCGCCTCGGCGATCCCGTCGATGGAATGCACCGGCACGCCATCGCGCAGATAGCCGCCCAGCCACGACCCCTTGGAGGTGAACTGCTCGCTCCAGCTGTAGGGAGAGGTCAGCACCACCAGCCCGCCGGGACGGATCAGTCCCCGCGGACCGCCCATGCGGCCAAGGCACGCCCGTGGGCTGCTCAGGCGGCACAGGACGTTGCCCAGCAGCGCGGCATCGAAGCCCAGCAGATCGGCTGGGAGCGCGCAGGCGTCGGCCTGGCGGAAGTGCACCCGCGAGCGGTCGATCGCCGGGTCGATGGTGGCTGTGGCCTGCGCCGTCAGCTCCCCCTCGAGACGGCGAGCATAGGAAAGTCGCCCCTGGTCCTTGAGCTGCTGCGCCGCAGCGATGAAGGCCGCGCTGCGGTCGATGCCCACGACCTCGCTCGCCTGCGACGCAAGGGCAAAGGAGGAGGCGCCGACACCGCAGCCGATGTCGATGGCACGGTGCACCTCGATTCCCAGCGCCGCCGCGTGCTTCAGGACCAGCTGGGCACAGCGCTGGGGGAAGCGCGCGGCCTCGACCGGCCCGCCAGATGGCAGCAGCTCCTCGGGCGGTGCGTAGTGCGCCGCCAGGTAGCCGCTGAGCATCGAGTCGGACTCGTAGACGTTGCGGTGCAGCATCGCTTTGGCCGACGCCACCGGGTCCTTCCCTGCGGCGACGGCACCGGGGGCGACCAGACGGAAGCCGGCGTGTTGGAAGAAGTGCGGGCGGAAGTGGAACCGGGCGAAGGGACTGGCCTCGTCACCGCAGCTGGCAAAGGAGCCGCCGATGATCATCTGGTGCTGACCGTCGAAGCAGGGGGTGCTGAAGTCATCGTACAGTCGGTGGACCGCAAAGCCTGCCAAGGGGTGGAAGGGGTCCTCGCACCACTGCCAGAGGTTGCCAAAGAGGTCGTGCACGCCTGCCCTCTCCGCCGGAAAGGCGTCGACGGCGCACTCGGAACCCACGCGCAGGGCGAGGTTGTAGGGGGAGGCGGCCCCATCGGTTGGATCGACCTCTGCCGGTGGTGTGGCGTTCGCCGATCCGCTGGAGTGGCGCAAACCGTGGTGCTCGGCCTCGGTGAGCAGACGGTAGGGGAGGCGCCGCCCCTGCTGCGCGCTGTGCCAGGCGCAGTAGGCCTTGGCCTCGTGGAAGTTGACCACCACCGGCCATCGCCAGGGCATCGGCAGGAGCGAGAATACCGTGCGCAGGGCATACTCGTGCAATCCCGCAGGCCCCTGCAGCACCCAGAAGGTGGGCCATTTGGCGTTGCGGAAGGTGCGCCAGCCCCACCCCTCGGCCGACCACCAGCGTTCCTGGGTGTATCCGCCGTCAGCGACGAATCGGAGGAACTGCCCGTTGGTGATCAGGCGCCGGCTGACCTCGCAGGGTTCGACGCGCTCGGTGCGACGCCCGTACTCGTTGTCCCACCCATAGGTGGGCCACGTCTGGGGCTTGCCCAACACGACCTCCCCGCCCGCAAGCGGCAGGGCATCGGCCATTGGCACCTCCTCTGCGGGTGCCGTGGTCCCACAGGGGCCGCCGGGCGGCGAATCGGGGGGCCACTGCGATGGCCGTCGCAGCAACCGCAGCGGCAGCTCACGGATCAGCACCGACGAGGTCTCGAGGTGGATCCGCTCGTGCTCGAAGCCCATCAGCAGCGCCCACAGCGGGTCGTCGGCACCGATCGGTGGGTGGCCTTGCTCGAGGCCGGGGGCGGTGGCGATCACCTGCCGCACCGCCTCGTAGACGGCACGTCGGTAGGAATGGACCGCCTCGATCGTGGGGAGCTCCATCTGGTTCTTGGAGAGGTCGTCCCAGCGCATCTCGTCGACACCGGTCTCGAAGAGTTGCTCGAAGTAGGGGTTGATGGGGCCGCCGAGCAGACCGCTCAGGCGCAGCTTGTTGACATAGAGCGCCGCCGGATGGGCGTAATAGAACAGCAGCGGGTGTCGCAGATGGTGTGCCGGGGGTCGGTAGAAGGCCTCCTCCCCCTGCAGCGCCGAGAAGAGGACCTCGGTGAGGGTCCATCCATTGTCGAAGTAGGCCTGCACCTGGCTGCGGCTGCAGCTGGCGAGGTTGAGCTGCGGCAGCGCGCTCAGGATGCCCTGGGCGTCGACCCCCGGTGCGCTGCCGCGCTGCGGCGGTCGTCCGCTCCACCACCACTCCCCACGTGGACCTAGGAGGCGCTCCTCCCATGCTCCAGTGAGGTTGCGGCGCCATCGCTCACTGCCCGTGGTGGCGCCTTCGGGTTGGGGCAGCAACGGCTGCGCCAGCGACGACTGCAGAGCAGACCCCTCGGAGCGGGCCGATGCTGCGGGAGCTCTTGAGCCTGTGGACGCGCCGGCTGCACCGATGGAGCACCGCAGAAGGAAAGGGGGGAGGAGGGGCCGCCGTGGCGGCCCCTCCCTTGCGCAAGGTGCGACGCGATGGGAGCCTAGGGCTCCTCAGTGCGGCGCTTGCGGGCGCTGATCAGCAACGCCGCGGCCATCAGGGCCGCCACCATCGCCACACCCTCGAACCCGGGGGTGTCGCCGCTGGCGGTCTTGATGGAGATCACCAGCGAGCGGCGCACCTTGGCGCCCTCGCTGTCGGTGACCACCAGGTCGATCTGGTGGGTGCTGCCCTTCTTGAAGGTCAGCTCCACCGTGCTGGGCGCCGGCGTGGTGCCGTTGGCGTTGCCCGTCGAGGGGTTGGCCACCGGCGTGCCTGCCTCAGACCACTCGAAGGTCAGGGTCCCACCGTCGGGGTCCGTGGCCTCGGCGATGAACTTGACCTTGCTGTGGTCCTGCTGCGAGTTGTTCTGCGGCGTGACGAAGACCACGCTGGGCGCGCGGTTGGTGTTGGTCACCGTCACCGGCCAGGCGTAGGTCGCCACCAGTCCGGCGTCGTCCTGCACCTTGATGCTGACCTCGTGGGCCCCAGCGGCGTCGTAGTCGGGGGCGTAGGTCCAGCTGCGACCCGAGGAGGTCACCGGCTCGCCGTCGACGAACCAGAAGAAGCGGAGCTTGTTCTGGGGGGTGTCGACGTCATCGACCGTCACCTGGAAGAACTCCTCCCCCACACCCTCGGCCACCGAGATCTCGGTGATGAGGCTGAGGTCGGGGACGGTCTGGGTGATCCGCGGGGCGTCGGGCACGTCCTTGACGAACACCAGCAGGGTGACCGTCGCTTCCGAGAAGGGCACCGTGGTGTAGGCGCGCACCTTGAGCCCCACCCCGATGTCGGAGGTGAAGTCACCGGTGGAGCCCAACGTCGCGGTGTCGTTGTCGTTGAAGGCGACGGTGATGTTGGGGCTGGTGCTCTCGGTCACCGAGTAGTGCATCTGCTTGCTGCGGGTCTGCACGAAGTAGGTCGTCAGGTCCAGCAGCACCGAGCTGCCCTCGTCGAGGGTCAGCTGTCCGCTCGGCTGCAGCGCCTTGACGATCCCCTCGTCGGGGAAGGCCGAGACGTCGACCGAGTAGGAGACATGCTCGCTCATCAGGTCGGTGGCGGTCACCGTCAGCGGCACGATGAAGGGACCTGCACCGTTGCCATAGACCTGCGCCGGGTCGAACTCCAGCTTGTTGGCCGCCGTGATGCGCGGCATCACGTCGGCGTCGCTGGTCTGGCCCTCGACGCTGTAGACGAGCTTGTCGTTGGCGAAGGCGATGTCGGCGTCGAGGAAGAGGCTGGCCACGCTGATGTTGGCGTAGGTCTCGTTGACCTGACCGTGGCGGACGAAGAAGGACCGCAGCAGGTCGACCGCACCGGGCGCGACCACGGGCTGGTCGTTCTCGTTGCTGACCACGATGCTGATGTTGTACTCCGCGAACTTGCCGTACAGGTCGGTGGCGCGCAGCAGGACGTAGTCCTGTCCGCTCCAGTCGGCCTGGGGGCTGAGCGAGAGCACGGTCGTGACCGGGTCGATCGACACCTCGAGGTGCTCGGGGGTGTTGACCAACGAGTAGACCAGCGCGTCCTGGAGCTCAGGGTCGGTCATGTCGTCGTCGGCGAAGATGCTGCTGAGCACCGTGGTGGTGTGCGGCGTGTCCTCGGTGACGAAGATCGTGTCGTCCTGCAGCGGATTCTCGATGGTCGGGGCCGTGTCGCGGTCGGGCAACGTGACCTCCAGCGTGTAGTCGGCATGGGCGGTGTTGCGGTGCCAGTCGGCGAGGTTGGAGACGTTGGCGGGGTTGATCGGCACCTGGGCCATCACGCGCACGTAGTAGGTCGTGTCCACTGCGTCGAAGACCGAGGCGGTGGCGCTGTTGGTCGGTGCCTCATCGACGATGTTGGAGACCGAGTGCACCACGTTGTAGCCGCCGTTGGTGTCGTTGACCGTGTGGATCGAGACACGGTAGATCCCCACCGGCTGGTTCTTGAGGGTGATCTTGGCCGACATGCTCTCGCCAGCGGCCAGGTCGAACTTGTACCAGTCCTGGTGGTCGTAGGACCAATCGACGTGGTCCTCGACGACGAAGGCCTGTTGTCCGGGGGTGCGGACCATCTCCACGGCGTCATCGGGGGTGTTGTCCCCGTCGGAGGCGTGGGTCTTCTTGGCGAAGTAGAGGGTCGCCGATCCGCTGCCGTTCCAGGCCTGGATGTCGACGTAGTAGCCCTCGAGCTTCGGGTCGAGGGCGGTGGTGAACGAGGTGGCGGCCTCCGCCTCCTCGATGCGCCCGGTCCCGCCCGGGGGATACTCCTCGCCCCACCACGAGACGTTGTACCAGTTGGCCCAGGAGAAGCCGCGGAAGTCGCGGATGTAGAGGTCGAACTGCCCGTCGGTGACGGGGTCCCAGCCGGCGGCGGAGACGTTGATGACGTCGTTGACCGAGGTGCCGGCGTCCGCCTTGATGCGCCACCAGTACCCGGGGCGGTAGGAGGCGTTGGAGATGGAGACGGTTCGGGTGATCTCCTGGCCGGGGTTGAGGCCGGTGATGTCGATCTCCTCGGGGAACTCGGCGCGCACGTTGAGCGTGTAGGTGATCTGGGAGCCGGCGTCCTTCTTGCTGATCAGACGCAGGTACCAGTCGCCGCCGATGACGACGAGGGCCGAGACGGCCTCCCAGGGGTGCTTGCTCTCGGACCAGGCGATCCGGTCGTTCTTGTAGGGGTTGTAGAGCTCGATGTAGATGACCTGGTCGCCAAAGCCGGCCGACGAGGTCAGGTGGAGGCTGGCGTTGAGGATCATCCCCGGCGCGACATCCTCGATACGGTAGTGGTCGGTGCGGTCGGCGATGGAGGAGGTCCCTGTCAGGGTCTCCTCGCCGCCCAAGGTGGTGACGGTCAGGATCGTCTGGGCGCAGGCGAAGTTGTCGTTGTTGGAGCAGCCGCCGATCGCGGTCTCGTCTTCGGTCAGCAGGCGCGGCGCCGGGCCGCTGGCGTCGACCGTCACGAGGGGGCTGGCGGTCACCAGCACCATCAGGGCGATCAAGCCCAGGGAGATTCGTCGTCCATCGTTGGCCATTGCGGGTATTCCTCCAGGTCGTCCCTTGCTCGGTGCACGTGCACCAGAGGGGAGTCTCCCCCTTCTGGGGAGCACTTAAAGGGGTGACTGGAACAGCCCGGTAACGCGGTAATAAGGCTTGCGCTGGACCACGAAGGCGCTCTTGAGGGGGTGGGGCACCTGGGGGCCCCACCCCTCCTCTGGTCGGCGCGCCGCCTAGGGCCGCCGTCGGCTGCGCGAGATCACGACGAGCGCCAGCAGCAGGCTCAGCAGCACCGCCGGGGTGCCAAACCCGGGGGTCTCCTTGTGCTTCTTCTTGGCCGCGATGCTCCAGTCGAGCGCGGTGGTGGCGCCCGCCGAATCGGTGAGCACCAGGTGCAGGTGCCGCGTCTTGCCCGCCTTGAGCGGGATCGGGACCTCCACGGTTGTGGCGTTGTGCCCGGTGGCGCTGCCGCCCCCGAGCGCTTCTCCGGTGTCGAGGTCGGTGACGGCCAGCGTCAGAGAGTCCCCGTCGGGGTCCCCCACGACGACGCGCAGCGGCGCCGGGCCCTTGTCGAGCGTGCTGCCGTTGCTGGGGCTCTCGACGCTCATGGTCGGTCGGCGGTTGGTCGGGCTGACCTCGATGACCCAGGAGATGTCGGCACCCAGCCCCGTCTCGTCGACGACGTGCAGCCGCACGTGGTGGGTGCCCGCCGACTCATAGGAGGCCTCGTAGGTATAGCCGCTGGCGCTGATCGAGACGACGTCGTCATCGAGGAACCATTGGTGGTGCAGCAGCGTGGTGGCGCTGTCGACATCGTCGACGGCCGCCGAGAACGCCAGCGACTGCCCCTCGGCCAGCGTGACGGTGCCGTTGTCGGGCCCAGCAGGCAGATGGCCCGTGATCACCGGGGCGTCGGGCACCGCTGCGACGATGACCGAGAAGGTGCCGTCGGCCTGCTGCAGCAGGTTGGAGTCCGTATGGCTGGCGCGCACGCTGACCTCCACCCCGATGGCGTCGTTGAAGTCCCCCTTGGCCTCGATGGTGGCGATCCCCCCTGGGGTCACTGCCACGTCGATGTTGTCCGAATCGACGTCCAAGAGGGTGTAGGTGAGGCTCCGGTTACGCGTCTGGACGAAGAGCCCCAGCGCCTGAAGGTCGAGGGTCAGGTTGCCGCCCTCGAGCACCGTCACGGTCGTGCCCGTGCCATTGAAGAGCAGCTCGCCGTCGGGGGCGAGCACGGTGACGTTGACGGTGTAGCTGATCGGCACGGCGAAACTGTCGGTGGCCGTCACCGTCAGGGGCACCGTAAAGGGGCCATCGCCGGGGGCCGGCACGGTGGCAGGGCCAAAGGTCAGCTCGGAGCCGCTGACGATCGGCTGGACCGATGCCTGCGCGGTGGTGCCCGTCGCGCCGTACTGCAGCAGGTCGTCGTAGGGGAGGTCGACGTCGGCAAAGAGCGTCGCCAGGTGGATGGGTCCGACGCTGGCATTGACCTCGCCGCCCTTGACGGTAAAGGGCGCCAGGATGGTGCCAGGGTTGGCCACCAGCACCGGAGCGTCGTTGAGGTAGCTGACCGCAAGGTCGAGGGTGTAGGTGACGCTGCCGCCGTAGAGGTCCTCGGCCTTGAGGCGCACCGAGGTCTCGCCGTTCCAGTCGGCCTCGGGCACGAGCCGCAGGGTGGAGCCGGCATCGGAGAGGATCTCCGCCTCGATGTGCTCGGGCGGCAGGTCGATCGCATAGCTCAGGACGTCCTGCAGCTCGGGGTCGGTGACGTCGACGTCGACGAAGAGGTCTGCCACCGACACCGTCGTGTCGACCGTGTCCTCGGGGATCGTCAGGTTGACCGGAGCGTCGGTCGCCACCGTCGGGTCGCTGTCACGGTCGGGGAGGTCGACCACCAGGGTGTAGTCGGTGTGGGACCTGCCGGTCCACCAGTCCCCGATCTGGTTGAGGTCGGAGGCGTTGAAGGGCACCGACGCCATCACCCGCAGGAAGTAGGTCCCCGCCGGCAGGTCCGTCGGCGCGATGCTGAGGGTACCGCCGCTCCCGAAGGCGAAGTAGACGAAGTCGAGCAGACCGCTGCTGCTGTTCTCCCGCAGCAGGTTGATGCGGTAGTTGCCCGGGGTCGGCCCTTGCAGGACGAAGTCGACGGGCAGCCCCTCGCCCGCCTGCAGGTCGATGGTGTAGAAGTCGTACTTGTCATAGGACCAGTCGAGCGTCCCCGTCGCGACCGTCTGGACCTGGCCGGGGGTGCGCAGGATCGGCGTCGCCGTCGCAGGGCTGTTGTCGCCGTCGCTGGGCGCCGTGGTGCGGGCGAAGTCGAGGTTGAAGGCGTCGGCCCCTGAGAAGTCGATGAGACTGACATAGAGGCGGTCGTCGAAGCTGGCCGCTGCCTCGGCCCACTCGACGGGACCGGAGCCGCCGTAGGCGGCCTCGCCGTTCCAGCTGGTGTTGGTCCACCAGGTCTCCTGCTCGACGCGCAGGTCGCGGACGTAGAGGTCCATCTGGGCGATGGTGGGGTCGAAGGTCGCCGAGACGTTGAGGACGTCGTTGACGTCGGGACCGGCGCTCAGGTCGACGGCGTACCACGCTGCGGTGTTGGGCCCGGCAAGGTCGAGGGTGCCCCCTTGGGAGATCGTCGCGCCCGGTCCGAGCCCGCTGATGTCGACCACCGGTGGGGTGGCCGAGCGCGCGCTCAGCACATAGGGGATGGCGACCGACTGGTCGTCGAGCGGTTCGACGCGCACGTAGTAGTCGCCACTGACGACCACCAGGGCGGCCAGCGAGCCGTAGCGGCTCATCGAGTCGCCGTCGGTGACGAGGTTGAGGGTCGGGCCCAGCAGCCCTAGGCGCACCTGCTGGAGGTCGCCCACCGCACCGTTGAGGTAGATCGTGAGGTTGATGACCATGCCCGCGTCGGCGCCAGCGACGACGTAGACGTCGAAGGGATCGGAGCCGTCATCGATGATCGAGCCGCCGACCCACTGCTGGCCGCCTCCCGAGGGGACCAGCGGTTGGGCGCAGCCGGGGTTGTCGTTGGTGGCGCAACCACCGGCGGTCTCGTCCTCGACGATCGCTCGGCTGCTCGTTCCGTCGCTGGCGCCTGCGGGCACCAGCGGCATCAGGGCCATCCCCAGGAGCAGGCCCAGCACCAGCAGGCCTGCGATCCGTCCTTTGCGTGCGTCTTGCATCATCGACCACCATCTCATTCTACGGAGAACTGTGCCACCCACTTTGGCAGCATGAACGTTCCGGGCCACGGCCCAGCCTACCCGACGGCGAAGAGCCGCTGATGCCGGCCGGCGTTCTCGACGCGCACCAGGTGGGCCGCCAGCAGTTGGTGGATGTGGTAGTGGACCACCCGCTTGCTGACCCCCAGCTCCTTGGAGAGCGCGCTCTGGCTGATGCCCGGCAGCCGGCCAAGCGCCGCCAGCAGGTCGGCCTGCAGCTGGGAGAGCTCCGTGTCGGGGGCCAGCACCGGCGCGTGCATGGGGTAGAAGCGCTTGTAGAGGCCGTCATACTCGGCGCGCACGTACTCCTGCCGCTCGAGGGTCGCCAGGTGGTGCGTCAGCGTGCCGTTGGCCAGTCCCAGTCGCTTGCGGATGGTGGTGTAGTTGATCCCCGGGTGATCTTCGATCATGCCGAAGATGCGGCCGCGCGTGAAGTGGTCGAGCACCTCCTCGGGGCGCAGCTTGGTGAACAGCGGCAGCAGCAGCAGCTTGAGGCTGAGGAATCGGACGTTCTCGGAGGCGGCCATCATCGCCAGCCACCACAGGCCGCTCAGCGCCACGATGGTCGGCGCTGCGGCGCTCACCTGCGCGACGCTCTCCGACGCCGAGGGCAGCTGCGGCGGCGGGGGCGCAGCGGTGTGGCCCACCGGTGCGGCCGCGACCAGCAGCTCCCAGTCCGTCGAGACTGAGGCCCCGGAGGGGTCGAGGATGGTCACGACGACGCGGTGGGGACCCAGCGTCCACAGGCGCAGCGCCACGCTCCCTTGGGCCCCGGCAGCGATCTCG
This sequence comes from Thermoplasmata archaeon, assembly GCA_023265395.1. Lineage (GTDB taxonomy): Archaea > Thermoplasmatota > DTKX01 > JAHFTX01 > JAHFTX01 > JAHFTX01. The sequence continues at coordinate 6,864 of JAHFTX010000044.1, read as the reverse complement.
GTGCCGTCGAGTTGCCAGCGGAAGGTCAGGTGGTCGAGGTCGGAATCGACCGCCGCGACGGCGGGCGAGAAGAGCGCCCCGGGTGTCAGCACCGGTGGGATCGCCGGCTGCCGCAGCACCAGCACCGGTGCATCGGGCTGGGCCGTGACCTGCGCGAGCACCGTAAGTCCCGCCTGCGCGCCCGTGCGGTCGGCGGCGACGAGGTGGAGCCGTTGCAGACCGCTGACGTTGCTCGGGCCGACGAGCCGCAGTCCTTCGGCGGTGGCTTCGACCCCGAGGCTGCCCTGCACCTGCCAGCTCCAGTGCAACTGTGGGTCCTCCTCGTCGGTCACCAGCGTCCCGTAGGGCAGCAGCAGGCTCCCCTCCTCGGGCAACGACACCAGCAGCGAGGAGGCGACAGCGATCGGTGCGCTGTTGGCGTGGACGACCACGACGGCCTGTTGCACCGATGCGCTCGCACCGCTGGGATCGCGGACCGTGTAGGTGACCACGGTCCCGATCAGGGGGGTGACCGCCCGCAGCCGCGGTGTGGCGTCCTGCAGCAGTACCACCTCCAGCGCCGGGTCGCCGCTGTGCGCCTCCCACTGCAACGCCCCCTGCTCCCCGAGGTCGGGGTCGCTCGCCAGCGGCAGCAGCGAGGGCAGCAGCAGCGTCCCGTCGTCGGGTAGCGCCACCGTCGGCAGGTCCGTGGTGCTCAGCACCGGAGGGTCGGGACGCGGCAGCACGAGGACACTCACCTGCAGCACCAGGCTGCGCTGCAGCGAGTCGCGAACCTGCAGCTCGATGGTCGACCCCCCGGACCATTGCGGGGCGGGCTGCACCGTCAGCTGCAGGCCCTCGACCTGCAGCTGCAGCGGACCGTCGGTGGTCGCCTCCAGGTCGAGCGTGTCGCCCTGTGCGAGGTCGTCGTCGGTGACGTAGCGACCGACGTCGAGGCTGCGGGGCAGATCCTCCTGCAGCGTCAGCGGGGGCACCAGCGCCACCGCTCGCGGGGGGTGGTCGGCACCATCGGCGAGGATCGTCACGACGTAGGCGCCGCTTGCCTGGCTCTGGTCGATCGCATCGGCGTCGTCGCTCTGGACGCACCAGCGGGCCTCGGCGACGAGGGTGTGCAGACCCGCCGCCGGAGCGGTCGCCAGCAGAGTCGCCTCGTTGGTGGGCATCGCCCCCGACCAGGTGTCGGCGACGGCGACCTTCCCGCCCTGGGGGTCGAGCAGCACCAGACGGAAGATCGATGGATGGGCCACGGTGATGGAGAGGTGCGCGCGGACGCCTTCGCCAGCGGCCAGCTCCACGCCGAAGCGGTCCTGCCGGTCACGGTCCTGGTGCAGCGTGCCGCTGACCTGCTGCTGCCCCCAGGGCAGCGGGGCGGTCGGTGGGAGGTTGTCGCCATCGGTGGAGACCGTCGCGACGCTCAGCTGCAGCAGGTAGGTGCCCGCACCGTTGTAGGCGTTGACGCGCAGGTAGTACCACCCCGGCTCGGTAGCGGTGGCGTTGACCTGCTCGAAGGTCGCCGACCCCCAGCTGAGGTCGACCCACTGGAAGCGCGACTCGAAGCTCTCCTGGTGGAGCACGCGCAGCTCGAGGTAGGCGGGCGCGCCACCAAGGCCCTCCTTGTCCATCGAGGCGGTCAGCCGCTGGGCCGACCCGGCGCTGGCGTCGAGCCAGACTCGATAGAAGTCCATCACGCGGTAGGAGCTGTTGGAGAGGGAGCCACCGACCGACTGGCCGTCGAGCAGGATCGGGACCGGGGCGACGTCGACGGAGAGCAGGTAGGCGCCCGCCCCTCCGACGCAGTGGACGCGGATGTCGATGGGGCCGTCAGCGGGGGCCAGGACGCTCAGCGCCTCGTAGCGGTAGGGGCTGTGGGAGAAGGGGACGTCGACTGTGCCATCGGGCAGCTGCAGGTGCGCCTCGAGGTCGGCGTCGAGTCCGCCCATCTGCTCCAGCGAGAGGTTGATCTCCTCGCCGACGGAGACCTCGACGACGAACCAGTCGCTTGGATCGGCATTGCACGAGAGCTCGCCCAAGACCGTGGCTGCAGAGGGGAGCGCGGTGGCTTGCGCTGCCGTGGAGTTGGGCTCGACCTCGCTTTGCGCGCTGCTGGCGTCGACGACGGGAGGGGTCAGCGCCACGAGGCTCAGCAGCAGCAGGGCGCAGGGCACCAGCACCCGGCGTGGGGCCGCCGCCATGTCCACGGAGGCGGGCCTGCAGGGGAAAAGGGTGACTGGAACAGCCCTGTAACGGTCCGGTCGCGCAGCCACGCGGCACCCCCTGGCACGGGCCACGGGTCGGCGGCGTCGCTACGACCCAGGAGGGGTGGATGAGAAGGAAATGGGGGACGGCCCCCCCTTTCGGGGGGGCCGTTGGTCGCTCCAGCGCACAGTGCGTGGGCCTTACAGGCCCACGGTGGTGCTGCTCCCAGCCGCGAACTCGTTGCCGAGTGCGCGGACCTCGAGCCCGGCGTAGCCGGCGGGCGCGATGCCCGGGATGGTGTACAACATGTTGGCGTACAGCACACCGCTCTCAGAGTCGATCGTCGAGCCCTGCGCCACGAGGTAGCCCTCGTTGAGGTCAGGGTAGACGATTCGGACCTCGATCGGCATCACGCTGTCGAGGTTCTCGAAGACTCCCGCGCCGTTGTCCACGAGGACGTGGACCTTCAGCGGCATGGACTGGCCCTTGGTGACCGTGTCCGAGCTGCCGATGATGGTGTCCACGACGACTTGGGTCTCAGGCAGCTGGGTGTCGGTGTCGCCCTGTTGGTCGTTACCGTTACCCTGGCCCTGGTCAGCTCCCTGGCCCTGGCCCTGCTGCTCGTTGCCGGCACCCTGGTCGCCGCCCTGGCCGTCGCCCTGGCCGCCCTGCTGGCCGCCCTGGTCGCCGCCTTGGTCGCCGCCCTGGCCACCGTCGCCGCCAGAGCCATCGCCCTGGCCGCCGTCGCCGCCTGCACCGTCACCGCCGGCACCGTCGCCGCCGTTGCCGCCGCCGCTGTCCCCACCCGAGCCGGAGCCCGAGCCGGAACCGCTGCCGCTGCCCTGGCCGCTACCGGAGCCGCTGCCGCTGCCCGAGCCGGAGCCCGAGCCGCTACCGGAGCCGCTGCCGCTGCCCTGGCCGCTGCCCGAGCCGGAGCCCGAGCCGCTGCCGGAACCGCTGCCCTGGCCGTTGCCGGAGCCGCTGCCGGAACCCGAGCCGCTGCCCGAGCCCTCTCCTTCGCCGGAGCCGGTGCCGCCGTTGGCTTGGCCTTCGCCGCCACCGAGCCCGCCGTTGATCCCGCCGCCGTAGACGTCGTTGTTCACGACCGGGTCGGGGTCATCAGCGTCGCCCATCCCGTCACCATCGGTGTCGAAGTTGGACGGGTCGGTGCCCATCAGGAATTCCTGGGTGTTGACCGCACCGTCGCTGTCAGGGTCATCCTGCCAGACGACCGGGTTGTTCGCCCGGTTGAGGATCAGGTTGTTGGGGTCGAATTTGCCCCAGCCACCGTCAGCCTTGACGTTGGGGTCAAAGTGGTAAGTGTCATCAATAATCCGGGCACCAAGCTCGTCGACCGCGCGGTTCTCCATCGTGTTGTAGAAAACCTCGAAGCCGTCCGGGCCGTGGTCCCCGTCAGAGTCGGGATTGTTGGGGTCCGTCGCATGGAAGAACTCGTCCCAGTCGCTGAGGCCGTCACCGTCAGCGTCAGCAGCCAGTCCACCGGGGACGGCACTGACGGCGAAGGTGAAGGCTCCCAGGACCATGACCAGTCCAAACAGCACTGCCAAAGTCCGCTTCATTTGCATTGTAGTCATCTCTCCTTTCTGCTGGAGCGACCTGCTCCCATGCCTACTACCCGTTCAAAACTATATGAAGCGCCTCAGACGCAGGTCGAACGGTTCCTCCCCGCCTTCAGGTCGTATATAACCACCACCATGATCCGGGTAGGTGGCCCTGGGGTGGTATCCTCCCGATCGCCCAAGGGGCGACCGGGGATCCTTCGGGGGGGATCGAGAAGTTCCTGCGCCCCTTCTTCAGAGAGGCGTGAGCGCCCGCGGCCCTCTGAGACGGGGACGATAACCCCCCCAAGCCCAGGGGTCCTAGGCTTGGGGGGTCCCCACCACCACCACCACGCCAAGAAGAGGGGGGAGCGTCCGTCGTCCTTCGAGGGTCCAGCTCCGGGTCGTCTCGAAGTCAGGTCTTGAGAGGGAGAAAGAGGAGGGCCCCCCTGCCCACAGGGCAGGGGGGCACCGGTGATGCGGGTGCGCGTGCACCCGTTGGGGGTTGGGCGTGTGCCCTTAGAGACCGAAGGTCGCCTCAGACTCGGCAGCGAACTCGTTGCCCAGCGCCTCGACCTTGAGGCCGGCGTGGCCCGCGGGGGCCCCACCGGGGATCAGCACCACGAGGTTGGCGTACAAGACGCCGCCCTCGAGGTCGACCGTCTCACCCTGGGCGACCAGATAGGTCTCCTGGCCCAGCTCGGGGTAGACCACCGAGACGTGGATCGGCATGACGCTGTCGAGCGCTTCCCAGCCGAAGCCGTAATCGACCTCGACGTGGACCTTCAGCGGCATCCCCTGGCCCTTGGCCACCGTCTGGGGGAGTGTGCTGTCGAGCACCACGCGGGTCTCGGGGAGGTTCGGCTCGGGGTCGACACAGTTGCCGTTCCCGCAGGGCTGGGGGTCGACACAGTTGCCATTCCCGCAGGGCTGGGGGTCGCAGCCGGGGCCGTTGCAGTTCCCGTTGCCGTTCCCGTTCCCGTTGCCGTTGCCGTTGCCGTTCCCGTTGCCGTTGCCGTTCCCGTTGCCCTGGCCGTTGCCAGAGCCGCTACCGGATCCGCTCCCGGAGCCGCTGCCGGAGCCTTGGCCGGAACCCTCGCCGGAGCCGCCGCCGCCGTTGGGGGCGCCGCCGCCGATGTACTGGTCGTTGTCGACCAGCGGGTCGGGGTCCGAGGTGTCGCTCATCCCGTCACCGTCGGTGTCGGGGTTGGTCGGGTCGGTACCCATGAAGAACTCGTGGGCGTTGACCGCGCCGTCGCCATCGGGGTCATCGAGCCAGACGATGGGGTTGATCGAGCGGACCAGCTTCGTGGCCAGCGGGTCGTACTTGCCCAGGCCGTCGTCGGCCTTGAGGTTGGGGTCGAAGTGGTAGGTGTCGGCGACGAACCGGGCGCCGAGCTCGTCGACGGCGCGGTTGGCCACGTCATTGTAGAAGGCTTCGTAGCCATCCGGTGCGCTGCCGGCGTCGCTGTCGGGATTGAGGGGGTCGGTCCCCATCTGGAACTCGGCGATATCGCTGAGCCCATCATGATCGGCGTCCCCGATCGAGGTATTGGTCACCAGAGCGCTCCCCGCACCAGCGAAGAGGGCTGCCATCATCATCAGGCCGAAGGCCACGGTCACGGTCGTTCGCATTTCTTGCACCACCGATGTGCTCTCCTCGCTCCGCGGGGATATCAAGCGAACCGAACAAGGCTCGAAGGGTAAGACGGCGCTCGAACAGTCAGACGATTCTCGAAGGGTCGGCGACCGGTGACACGAACGGACAGTTGGGGACGCATCATCCATCCTCCGACGTCGTCGAGCCTTCGGGCTCGAACAGCTGCACGAGGAGATCATCACCGGAGCGACGGGCGCTCGGACGGATGCGCTCACCAGAGCGGCAGGCCGCCGACGGGGAATTGCGAGGGGTCCCCGCTGCCATAGCAGCCCGTCCCGCTGCTGCCCGTACCCGTCCCGCTGCCCTCGGGTTGGCCTGGGCCTGTCCCGATGCTGTCAGAGTCGCTGTCTTGGCTTGTCCCGCTCCCCTGGCGTGTTCCCTCCCCTGCGCCGCTGCTGGGGGGCGAAGGCTGCACGGGGGGCACGTGCGATCCGGTGGTCGTGTCCGGTGCACCGCCGATGGGCAGTGCTGGGTACGCGAGAGAATCTTGGGCGGGGGCCAGTGCCTGGTCGCCAGGGCCGTTGGTGTCTCCCATCATGGGAGAGAGGGGCCCCACCGCGGCGCCGATCCCAGCAGCGAAGAGCGCCCACGCAAGGAGCAAGGTCGGAAGAGGACTCATCGCCACCGTCGCCACCGAATTGGAGGTGGTGGGGGAACTATTTGAGCCGCCTCAGACAACCTTCGAACGACGATTGGAGTGGTGCGCTGCTCTTTCAGCGCGCGCGTGTACGGTGGACCCCCACGCGACAAGAGGGACCCCTCGTCGCGGATCGGGAGACAAGAACGAGGAGCGCCCCCCCACCTGATGGGCAGGGGGGCGCCAGCGATGCGGGTGCGCGTGCACCCGTTGGGGTTGGGCGTATGCCCTTAGAGGCCGAAGGTCGCTTCCGAGGGAGCGGCGAACTCGTTGCCCAGCGCCGAGACCTTGAGGCCGGCATGGCCTGCCGGAGCGCCGCCGGGGATCACCACGACGAGGTTGGCGTACAGGACGCCGCCCTCGAGGTCGATCGTCTCACCCTGGCCGGCGAGGTACTGCTCGTTGCCCAGCTCGGGGTAGACGACCACCACCTGGATCGCCATCACGCTGTCGAGTGGCTCCCAACCAAAGCCTCCGTCGACCTCGACGTGGACCTTGAGCGGCAGCCCTTGGCCCTTTGCCACCGTCGCCGGCAGCGTGCTGTCGAGGACCACGCGGGTCTCGGGGAGCTCCTCGTCGGGGTCGACGGGGCAGTTGCCGTTGCCACAGCGCTCCGGGTCGACCGGGTCGACGGGGTCATCGGGGTCGACCGGATCGTCGTCACAGTTACCCGAACCGCAGGGCTGTGGGTCGTCGCAGTCGACATCACCACAGGGGTGCGGGTCGCACCCGGGGCCGTCGCAGGGTTGGGACGGGCAATCCGAGCCGACACAGGGTTGGGTGGGGCAGTCGGCGCCCGTGCAGGGTTGCGG
>JAHFTX010000067.1 GCA_023265395.1 Thermoplasmata archaeon | reverse complement strand
CGATCATGCGATCGGCGCCCTGCTGACCTAGCGCGCCGCCGTTGGTGAGGGTCGTGACCTCCTCGTCGGTCAGATCGGCGAACGCGGCGACCCGCTTGGCCCGCTCGGGCACGCTCAGTTTGTAGAACCCGCTGATCTCCGAGGTCCGCTCGTGGTCGCTCATCGATGCCACCGTCGCGGCCGCATCACCCAGGAGCGGAAAAAGGGTTGGGCGCACCAGGGCCGCCCCTGGGTGTGCGAGGGAGCCTGCACCAAGGGCGCGGACCGCAGGCAAGGTTTATCCTGCCTTGCCACATCTTGCGCCCTTGGGAGGGGGTAGCAGTGGCCAAGCCCGAGGAAGGCTTCGACCTGGCGAGCATCATCGCCGACCTCAAATCGACCAACGAACCCCCTGCAGAACCGCCCTCCAAGAAGCGCAAGGGGGACACAGCGGACGCCGACGAACCGGCCGGGGGGGGGTTCGAGGAGGTCGTCGACGCCCCCGCGGTGACCTCTGCGCCGAGCGCCAAGGGCGAGGCTGAGCTGCGCGCAGCCTACACCCAGATCGAGGAAGCGCAGGCACGCTTCGAGGAACAGAAGAAGAAGCTGGTCAAGCAGGGCAAGGACCTGCTGCGGCTCAAGGAGGAGGTCGAGGTCAAGCGCAAGGAGCTGGCCGACAAGGAGGAGAAGCTGACCAAGGCGACCCAGCTGCTGCTGGCCAAGCGCAGCGAGGTGGAGGAGCGGGAGGCCAAGCTCGAATCCATCCGTACCGAGCTTGCCAAGCGCGCCGAGGGGCTCAAGACCCTCGAGATCGAGCTGCGCAAGCGCGATTCGACCAAGGAGGACCTCACCGGGCAGCTGCGACAGCTGGAGCTGCGCTCGGCGCGGCTCGAGGACCTCGAGCGGGAGCTGGCCTACCGCGAGCAGCACCTGCGCGACCTCGAGGAGGACCTTGCCCTCTACCACGTCTGGTCGGCTGACGACCACTACCAGACCCTCAGCCGCATCGTCCAGGAGCTGCAGGATTACGGCCTGGAGGTGGAGGAGTACAAGGAGGCGCTCAGCAGCCTGCGCTCCCACCTGCAGGAGAGTCGCTTCGACGAGGCGCGCAAGGCTGCCACGGACCTGATGGAGCAGGTCCAGCAGCGCCGCAAACAGATCGTCGTCGAGGGGCTGCGCTTCCTCATCGGCCGCGTGGAGCTGCAGGCGCGCCGCGCCGAGCAGGCAGGCATCACCCTGACCGAGGCCGGCCGCTGGCTCGAGGAGGCCCGCCGCTTCTTGGGCGAGGGCAACTACACCACGGCCGAGTACTACCTGCGAGAGGCCGACTTCGCGTACAACCTGGCGCTGCGTGGGCGCACCTGGCCCACCCCCGAACAAGAGACCTCGGCGACCGCAGGGTCACGACCCAGTGGCCGCAGCGCACCTCCCGAGCCGACCGCCCTCCCGCCGAGCGTCGAACCCCCGACGCTGCCCCAGACGCCGGCCGGAGCGGACCCTTGGGCCGTCGACGACCACGCCACCGAGGCGGTCCAGGGCACCGCCAACCCCAAACCCCACACGCAGTTCGGCTGCCCCAGCTGCCTCTCGCCCTTCAGCCTCGATCTGGAGGAGCGGCCGGTGCGGGTCAGCTGCCCCACCTGCCAGCAGGAACTCATCATCACCGACCGCAACCGCGTCGAATGGGGCTAGCCACGCATCGGTCCTGCCCGGAAGTAGCGCGGCGCACCACACGGTCTGTCACTGCCTGCGAGGGCGCGGCGGCCCGTCGCTGTCCGGCGTCGCCCGCGCCATGACAAAGGGCTTATGTACGCTCCGCAACCTGAGCCCATCGTTCGTAGGGTTTCCGCATGGTCGCGATGCGTCTGGACAAGCATGTCTGCATGTGGTGCGGAGCCTGTGTCGGCGTCTGCCCGGTCAACTCGATCATCCTCTTCGAGACGCGGATCGAGTTCCAGGACCATTGCACCGATTGCCTGATCTGTGAACGCATGTGCCCCGTCGGCGCGATCTACCATGTCGACGAGAACGACGGCCACATCCAACTCCAGTCGGAGATCTAAGTCCCCCGTGGACGGTGCACCATGCTCTGGGCCAAGCTCGAGGACGAGTACGATGTCATCGTCGTCGGTGCCGGGCCCGGCGGCAGCTGGGCTGCCAAGCACTGCGCCGAGGAAGGGCTGCGCACCCTGATGATCGAGAAGCGCCAGGAGATCGGCTCCCCGGTCCGCTGCGGCGAGGGCATGGCCAAGGTCTGGCTCGACGAGCTGGGGATCAAGCCCAACAAGGAATGGATCGCCAACGAGGTCCAGGGCGCACGGATCTACTCCCCCAACATGGCCCACATCGAGGTCAACGAGAAGCATGCTGGCAACGAGTGCGGCTACGTCCTGCACCGCAGCTTCTACGACAAGGCCATGGCCCGCGAGGCCGCCCGCTCGGGCGCCCAGGTCCTGGTCAAGTGCATGGCCACGGCCGTCCTCAAGGAGGACGACTACGTCACGGGCCTCAAGATCCACTACATGCAGCAGGAGAAGGAGGTCCGCGCCAAGGTGGTCGTCGCCGCCGACGGCTTCGAGAGCCAGATCGCGCGGTGGGCCAAGATGCCGGGGCTGCGGACCAACCTCAAGTCCAAGGACGCCAACGCCTGCTTCCAGTACAACATGATCGGGGTCGACTGCGACGTGCGCTACAACGACTTCTTCGTCGGCTCCGTCGCCCCCGGCGGCTACGTCTGGGTCTTCCCCAAGGGCGAGGACCAGGCCAACGTCGGCATCGGCGTCAACCTCTCCAAGATCACCGGGGCCGCCGAGGCCAAGCGCTACCTCGACAAGTGGATCGCCAAGATGCCCGAGTACCGCAAGGGCAAGATCATCGAACAGGTCTGCGGAGGAATCAGCTGCTCGCAGCCCGTCAAGAAGTCCCACGCCAACGGGCTGATCCTCGTGGGCGATGCGGCACGGATGATCGACCCACTGACCGGCGGTGGTATCGCCAACGCCCAGATGTCGGGCATGCTCGCCGGCCCGATCCTCAAGGAGTGCATCGAGAAGGGGGACGTCTCCGAGCAGGCGCTCAAGGCCTATGACGACGCTTGGCGCGCGGAGATGGAGACCCAGCTGCTGCGCAACTACATCGCCAAGGAGAAGGTCCTCGACCTCCCCGACGAGACCTTCGACAAGATCATCAGCGCGCTCTCCGAGGTCCAACTCGAGAAGATCACGACCTACACGCTGCTCAAGGCCCTCGAGACCAAGCACCCCGAGCTGGTCGCCGAGCTGGCCGACCTGCTGTAGGCGCACCCCGGAGCGCTGCATGGGCGGAGCCCCCGTGGGCACGACCTGTCACTTGGCGGTCCCCCAGGTCCCCATCGCCTTCCCCGCCGGCGCGGGCGCAGCCGCACTGCTGATGGGGTGCGCCGCGATCCGTCCGGAGCTCGACATCGGAATCGCCCAGCAGCTGACGGTGTGGAGGACCGCGACGCTCGGCCGCGGTGGCCTGGTCTCCCCGCTGGGCCTGGCGATCGCCGCCCGTCGGATGCTGGTGCAGGCCAAGGTCACCGCGCAGCCACTGACGCTGCCCCTGCACGGGACGATCGCCGCCGGCGGGACGAGTGGGCAGATCGCGACCCATCGACACTTATGCGCCGACCACCTCGTGACCGCTCGTGAGCTGGCCATCCCGCTCTACGAGGGGGTCGTCGGCATCGAGGAGGTCGAGGGTGTGCTCGTCCTTGACGGCCTGCCGCTGGTGCTGACCTCGCACAGCCTCATCGCCGAGGCGCCGGCCGACGAACCGGCCTGGGTGGTCGTAGCGGGCACCGATGGGGAGACGGTGCTGGTGCGCGATCCGTGGGCGTCGCTGGGCTCGCCACCCGTGCGCCCGGACCGCCAGCGGTTCGCTTCGTTGCTTGGCAGCAAGGGTGACTCGGCGCTCGTGGCACTCTATCCCCTGCCGACGACGCCGTAGCCAACGCTCACACCGAACGATTCCGACATGGTTATCCTCCAGCGGAGGCAGTCGGAGGTGATGGTACCGTCCTCATCGCGGCTCCCGCATTCGGCCGAATCGGCAGAGGCCCTGAATCGACAGCAGCAGCTCGAGACCGAGGTCGCGGAGCTGCGTGGGGAGGTCGAACAGCTCCGGCAGATGGTACGCGCACTGCTGGGGATCGTCAGCGCCCAAGAGGAGCAGGAGGAGGCCGAGGAGCCGGTCATCGACTATCCCGAACGCATGAATCGCCAGCCCCGCCTGCGCGTGGGGATGTAGCCGTCGGCAGCACGCACGCCGACGCCAAGCCTATGTAGAGGCCACGCCGCTGGGCGAGTCCTTGGGCGCCATCGCCGTGCCAGGGCCCACTATGAGCACCGACGTCCCTCTGGTGGGCCGGGAACAGGAACTGGCGCAGATCGCAGCGGTGGCTGATGAGGTCGTCGCGGGTCGCGGACGGCTGCTGGCCGTCGGCGGACCTGCCGGGGTGGGCAAGAGCCGACTGGTCGCCGCGGCACTGCAGCACCAGCAGGCCAAGGGATTCCGGGTCTTGCGGGGGCGGTGCCTGCCACAGGCGACGACTCCCTACCTGCCCATCTTCGAAGCCCTGCGCAGTGGTGGCCTCTCTCACCTGTTGACCGTCGAGCGCCCGCCTCGATTGGAGTACCTCTACTTGGCGACGCCCCATGGGCTGGAGCTGGCGTCTGCAGGCCGCACCGACTCGGGTCTCGACCGGGAGATCTTCCTGTCGATGCTCTCGGCGGTGGAGAGCTTCGTCACCGAATCGATGGGGGCCCTCACCGGCCGCCCGGGGCAACGACTCAACGCGCTGGGCTATGGCCAGTGGCGGGTGCTGCTGCTGGCGCGGCCCTGGGGCCGACTGGTCGCCGTCCTCCAGGGGACCGAGACGACCGAGCTGCTCGAGGCGCTCGAGGGCGTGCTTGATTCGGTGTGGGCGACCTCTGGGGCGACCCTCCAATCGTGGGACGGGGACCGCGCGACCGTCGAGGGGCTGCGTGTGCCGCTCGAACAGCTGCTCCGTTCGGGCCGGTTCGACGGCGGTGACCAGCTCGTCGACCCGCGGGACCGCGCGGTGCTCGTGCTCGAAGGACTGGTCGGTGGCCTCTCCCGCGCACTCGAGGAGGGTCCCATCACGCTGCAACTGGAGGATGCCCACCTGGCGGACTCGGCGACCCTGCAGACTCTGGTGCATCTCAGCCGCAGCATGAGCACCCGCTGCCTGCTGATCTGCCTGACCTTCCGTGACGAGGCGATCGCCACGTCGGACCATCCGCATGCGTTGGCGGTGCATCTGGACCTGCTCCAGGAGGAGGGCCGTGCGGTGCGCCTGGACGTGCGCCCGCTCGATCTGGCACAGACTGCACAGCTCGCGTGCGTCCTGTGCAGCGCCGAGAGCCTCGAAGGGGTGCTCAGCACGCTCCTGTTCGAACGCACCGGTGGGCTGCCCCTGTTCGTCGAGGAGGTCGTCGGCGCGCTGCGGCGGGAGGGGCGCCTGGTGGTCATCGGCGGCGTCGCACGTCTCCAGGGTGTGGTCGGCAGCGAGGCGATCCCAGCCCAGCTGCAGCAGACCATCGCCGCTCGGCTCCAGACGCTGCCATCGGCGCAGCGGGAGCTGCTCGAGTGCGCCGCCGTCGAGGGAGAGGTGTTCGGCCCAGCGACCCTCGCTCGGGTCCTGCAGCATACCCCCCTGCAGGTCCTCCGGACGCTGCGGGCCCTGGAGCTCGAGCATCGCCTCGTCACCTTCGAAGGGGAGAAGGCCGCCTTCGCCCACGGGAGGGTCCGCGACGTGCTCTACGACTCGCTGCCAGCACCCTTGCGCCGCCAGTACCACGGGGCGATCGCCGACTCGCTGATGGAACAGGGGACGGCGACCATCACCGAGCGCCCGGAACTGATCGCCCATCACCTGTGGGCGGCAAGGGACCCCCGTGCACGCGAGTTCGTCCTCAACGCTGCCCAACGGGCGTTCTCGATGTCCTCCTTCGTCGAGGCGGCGGGCTGGTTCGACCGCTACGCCACGATCGCCAAGGAACCGATGCCCGAGGTGCTGCTGCAGGCCTTTGGCCAGAGCCTCTGGTGCGCGGGTGGCTGGGACCGCGCCATCGCCGTCTTCGATGAGCTGCTGGCGCGGTTCCCCGACTCGAAGGAGCGCGGTCTGTATGACCTGCAGCGACTCGACTCGCAGTCGGCCCGCGATGGCTTCGAGAAGATCCTCCCGCAGGTGCTCGCGCGCAAGCCGCAGGGGCGCGGCCTCCCCTGGGCGCGCTGGGTCGTGCTCTACTCCCGCTACGCCCTCCGCGTCGGTGCCGGCGGGACGGTCCAGCAGGAGATGCGCGAGGCCCTCGAGGAGCTGGAGCGCAACGACCTGCCCCCGGTGGAACTCGGCTGGGCCTACTCGACCTACGCGCTGATGCTCGAGATGCTGGGCGATTTCGACGGTTGCGCGCTGTATGGGCGCAAGGCGCAGCAGCTGGCCGGTGGCGACCCGATCCTCTATTGGATGAGCTGCAACAACATCGGGGCGGGCTGCCTGCTGGGAGGACGGCTGCAAGAGGCAGCTCCGGCGCTCGAGCAGGCGCGCGAGATCTCGGAGCGGACCGTCAACCTCTTCGGCAGCGCGCTCTCCTACAACAACCTGGGGCTGCTGGCCATCCGTCGGGGGGACCTGCAGGTCGCCCGGGAGCGACTCCTGCAAGGGCTGCGGGGAGCCGAGCGCATCGAGAGCAAGTTCCTGATGGCCATGGCCTTGGACCTGCTGGGGCTCGCGGCGATCGAGTCGGGGCGCCTGGCCCAAGCAGCGGAGTTCCTCGACCGCTCGGAGGAGCTGGTCTCCTTCGCCGCAGATTCGGGGGAGCTGACCTGGCTGGCGATCCACCGGGGGCAGCTGGCGCTGGCCAACGGCGCGATCGACGCCGCGCGCTCCTGCGCCGAGAAGGCGCTGCAGATCGCGCAGACCTCCCACGACACGCCCTCCATCGCGCTGTCGATGGCACTGCTGGGATCCGCCTTCGCCGCATCGGGGCAGATCGATTTGGCGGAGGCGAGCTTCTCGCCGGCAGCGATGATGCTCGAGGGGTCGGCAGCGCGCTTCGAGGCGGCCGAGGTCCAGTTGTGGTGGGGTCGTGCGCTCGCGGGCCTCGGGGACCACAAGGGGGCGCGCGTGCATCTTGACCGTGCGGTCGAGCGGTTCGCGACCATGGGAGCCCAGGGCCGATTCGACCTGGCCCAACGTCTGCTCGAACAGGGGAAGGCCGCGACCACCGGTTGAGCAGGATCGAGTGCCGACGTCGGCGCTGCGCAGGAGCTCGAGGCGGGCGGTGCCGCCATCTTGCTGAGGTGAGGCGCGTCAGATCGGGCGAGGCGGCTGGGGCACCTCGGTGAATCCCTCGGGTGGGGCTCCCGCAGGAGGTTGGGCCGGCGCGGAAGCCTGCGGGGGAGCAGCGCCGGGCGATTGTGGCTGGGGTGGTCCGC
>JAHFTX010000043.1 GCA_023265395.1 Thermoplasmata archaeon | reverse complement strand
ATCCTTGCCGCGTCGTCCCTTGCGCCCGTGGCAGCTGGCGAATCCTCCGCTGGATGCCGCCGAGCATGGACGGCCGTTGGGCATCGGCCAAACCACCCCGCGTGCCTTATCTGCTCCCGGATGAGCCCTAGGCCGATGGATGACAGGGCACGGATGCGGGTGACGGCGCTGTTGTGCCTGGGGATCTTCCTCCCCCTGCTGGCCGCGGGGTGCATGCACACCCCCCTTGAGGAGACCCACGGACAATCCCTGGTTTGGGAGATCACAATCATCGTCCCCGACGACCCGGCGCACGCCCTCACCAGTCGGGGCGTCGATGTCCTGGTGCCCCTACCGATGGACTCTGATGGCTCCGAACTGATCTGGACCGATCCCTTCGTCGAGCGCAATAGCACGGCTGAGGTGAAGCTGGAGCCGGAGTTGGTCGGCTGGAACGCCAGCGGTGCCCCACCGACCAATGCTTCCGGCAAGGGGATGCACCTGCGTCTTGGGCCAGGTACCCTGACGGTGCAGGACTACCGCGGCTGGGGGGAGCGTCGGGCCATCCCCGCCATGGCTGTGAGCTTCCCGACCTCCGCAAACTCCAGCGCCGCCGGGGAGGGTGGCCACTGGGCGTGGGCATCGGCCCCCAATGTGACAGTCGTTTTCACGTTCACCATCAGCCACTGGCGGCAGTGCCCAGGCAACGTGCAACGCGACTCCTCCTCGGAGACCACCATGGCAGGTTCAACCCACTCGGTGGGGGAACCGGTCGAACTGTTGCTCAAGCAGCGTGCTGTCGAGGCGATGCTGGCAGCCTGCTGAGCTCGCCCTGCGTTAGCACCCCCTGGCCATTGGCTAGGCCCATCAGCGGCCCGGGGTCATGCCGCAGGATTGCGACAAGACTGATCCCCGCGACGGACTTGAGGCCCTTGACCATCGAGCAGGTGCCCCCCCCAGACAGGTCCAGGTCCGTCAGGCTATCCTGGTGTAGGTGGTTCGTGGTGAAGGTGGTCAACACCCCAATCGGGCCCAACGATGGGTCGCCCGGAGGGACGTCTCCCCCTACAATCGGCGGGAACGGCGACGCAAGACGAGCAGGACGACCGCCACGACGCTGGCGATGAGTACCGCGATGGCCAAGGGGAGTCCGCCGATGATGACCGCTGAGCCCTGCGGGATCACCAGCTCGAGGGTGAGCAGGGTGGTGACGTTGCGGGAGCTGTTGACCTGCAGCTCGCGGTAGGTGATGTTGATCTCCAGGGGTACACGGCCCGTGTGGCTCGTGACGAGGGTCATGTTGAGCACACTGGTGCCCTTGGCGGGGATGGTCGCGTTGCCCTCCACATCGACGATGCGCACACCGGTGGTCGATCCCACCGTCACCGTCGTGCCGTTGGGGGTCCCATAGCCGAGGTTCTCGACGTCCAGCGACAGGTGCAGGTCCCTGCCGCTGCCGCCGCTGAGGCTCCATGCCGAGACGCTCAGGCGCGCCCGCAGCTCGGCGATGTGCTCCAAGAACCACACGGAGGCCTCGAACTCCTCCGAGAGACGGTCCTCCACCGCCTGCGCGGTGAGCCACCGCCACTGCGTCGAGTCGACCTCGATGGTGGAAGCGGGCGCCCCCAGGGCTCCATAGGCATAGTCCATCGAGCTCCCCGTGGCGACATACAGGCCGCTCCCCGTCCGCACCGCGGGGATTCCCGTGAGGTTGGTGAGGATCCCGCCGACGGTGACGTACATCTCGTCGTCGGGGGCAAGGTCGGTGGTATAGGCCCACGGAAGCAGGATCTCATCGACGCCCGTGTGATAGGAGAGGTAGAAGTCGAAGTCGAGCGCGGCCATCCCTGCACCGTTGGCACGGGATTCGGGTTCCGAGAATGGGCCCGAGCCGTGGTTGCTCTCATCCGTCCACTCGAAGTCGTAGTTGCGGTTGAGGTCGATGTTGTTGTTGTTCTCGCGGTTGTCCTTGACGTTGCCGTCGGGGTTGACCATCGGGGTGACCCAGATGTCGTACGCGTCGACGAAACGGGTGGCCAGGGGGTCGCCTCCATAGTCGTCGAGGAGGTAGTGGATCATCAGGATGGCCAGCTCCATTCCCAGCTGCTCGTTGCCGTGGTGCCCGCCATCGATGTAGGCGGTCCATCGACCGCCTTCGCTGCCATTGTCGGCCGTGCCGTTGCCCGCATCGAGCGTGGCGAAGTTGGTGATGCGCATCACCCACAGGTCGCGCCCACCGATGCTCTTGCCCAAGGAGGAGAGCTTGGCGATGTCGGGATGGGCTGCAGCGAGGTCCTGCAGCTCGGTGGTCATGTCGTAGTAGGTGTGGTAGACCCGCGAGCGGATGATCTTGGGGATCGGGATGGGGCCGTTGGGTGCGTCGGCGTCGGCTGCCGCAGTGAAGGGCCGGTCGGGCACGACCTCTTGCTCGAGCAGATGGATCTGGGGGGTGCTGGTGGCAGTGGCCGACACCGGCAGGGCGGCGGTGAGCACGCTCAAGGCGGCGACGAGGGCAATCACCGGGCGCCACGGATTGCGTCGATGAGCAAGAGCCACGCCATGGACCACTCCGGGCCGAGCATAGCCTTTGCTGCGCATTGTGGCCCGTCTCTCCTGCCCTCGGCCGACAGAGGGAGAGGACGGTACCTTCTCACCCTCGCGGTTGGGAACGGTAACGTAGGGGGAAGGTCATCGGCGATTCCCGAACCGAGCCACCCTTCATCGGTCGATTGTCCCCACCAAAGCCCCCCGCAACGGCGGGGCATCGATTGCCCCGCTTGCGCCACATCGGCCCTCGCCGGCGTGGGAGAGACGGCATCGGGGGAGTGCTTATAGCGTGGGGCACCTAGGCCGCGAAGGGGCGACGAGATGGCGTTCAACAACGCAGACACGGCGTTCATGCTCATCGCCGCAAGCCTCGTCATGCTCATGACGCCAGGGCTGGCGTTCTTCTATGGCGGACTGGTCGGACGCAAGAACGTCCTGACGATCATGATGCAGAGCTTCGTCTCCTTGGCCATCACCGATGTGATCTGGTTCAGTGTCGGCTACTCCCTCTGCTTCAGCGGCGGGCAGGGAGCCGTCTACGGCGACCTCAACAACGCCTTCCTCATGGGGATCGGCCCCGGCGACGCCTATGCGGGCAACCCCAACATCCCCGTCTATGTGTTCCTCGTCTACCAGATGATGTTCGCGATCATCACGCCCGCCCTCATCACCGGGGCGTTCACCAACCGTGTCACCTTCAAGGCCTACCTGATCTTCCTCGTGGGGTGGCTGCTGCTGGTCTACTTCCCCTTCGTCCACATGGTCTGGGGCGGGGGTCTGCTCGCACAGTGGGGCGTGCTCGACTTTGCCGGCGGGATCGTGGTCCACGCGCTCGCCGGGATGGCGGCGCTGGCTGCCGTGATCTTCGTGGGCACCCGCACGATCAAGGAGATAGGCCCCCACTCGATCCCGCTGGTCGCGCTGGGGACGGGGCTGCTGTGGTTCGGCTGGTACGGGTTCAACGCCGGCAGTGCGCTGACCGTCAACGAGGTCACCGTCCTGGCGTTCCTCAACACCGACCTGGCTGCATCGGTGGCAGGGGTCGTCTGGCTCATCTGGGCATGGGTGCTTGAGAAGAAGCCCAAGTTCCTGGGGCTGCTCACCGGCATGGTCGCGGGCCTGGCCACGATCACGCCTGCGGCGGGCTACGTCACCCCGGCAGCGGCCGTGGTGATCGGAATCCTCGCGGGATCGCTCTGCTACCTGGCGATCATGTTCAAGAACCAACGCGGCTGGGATGATGCGCTCGACGTGTGGGGCGTCCATGGCGTCGGCGGCATCCTGGGCGTCATCTGCCTGGGCCTCTTTGCGACCCTGACCGTCAACGCGGCGGGTGCCGATGGCCTGCTGGCGGGCAACCCCGCCTTCTTCGGCAAGGAGGTGGCGGCGGTGGCCCTTGCCTCTGCCTATGCGTTTGGGTTCACCTACGCGATGCTGTGGATCATCGACAAGGTCACGCCGGTGCGAGTCGATGCCCGCGCCGAAGAGGTCGGGCTCGACGAGGCGCTGCACGGCGAGACTGCCTACGATTCGGTCTAGGGCTTCGAAGCGAGTGCCCGAGCCTGTCCCCGCGGGAGGGACTCCCGATGGCGATCACCGACGACTCCACCCGGGTGCTCATCCCTGGTCCCTTGGAGACCATTCGATTCGCTACGGTGGGTTAGTCAATCGTCGCCGTTTCCCAGGGAGCGGGAGGCGCGGCATGGCCTCATCGGCGGCCTTCTGGAGATTCTTGCCCGACATCGGCAGCGTGCCGAGGTAGACCAAGAGCTGGCGGGGCGTGCCGCCGAAGAGCACGGAATGCTCGAGGTACGCGACGTGCCGTTGATGGATTCGCCGCTTGACGTTGCGGGCCACAGCGAGAGGCGTACCACTACATATTTCGTATTCTTGCATGGATCATGTGAATTGTAGTGGTACGGTTCTGGGGAGAGGTTTGGTTCCGATTGGACCCCGACAGGTGGGTGGCGGGGGTAGCTGGCGTGCAATCTATGCCGCTGTACGAATCTCGACTTAAGTGCGCCACGGCCGGCTATGCCAAGGTACGAAGGTGTTGATGTCCCTGGCCGCGAGGTCGGAGCATCCGAGCACCATGACTGCGACCATGATGGCCAACCCTTCCGACCGCCGAGCACTGCGACTGCGCATGCCTCTGACCCGCGACCCCATCCGCCTAGGTGAAGGGGTGCACCGTGGCCGCATCGGAGTCCTGATCCTCTGCCTGGCGCTGGTGGCGCTGCCGATGGCCAGCGCCGCATCGACCTTGGCGTTCCCGCTGACTGCCGCGCTGGGGGACCCAGAGGCGACTCCAGCCCACGGAGCCCCAGTCTCACGGAGCACCTTCGATGAGAACGCCTTCGTAGAGCGGTTCTCGCTCGTGGGGGGACCGGTCCTGGCGCAGTGGGTCCTCAACACCGATCCCGACAACGACACCGAGCTGGTGGTCCTGTGGGGTCAGGACCCTACCCATCTCGAGGCGCGGCTGACGATCCACGACCTCGCCAGTGGGTCGCTCATCGCCGACTTCCCGCTGGGCGATACCCAGCTCACCGAGCCGTGGGCACGTCAGCTGGTGGACAGCGACGGCGATGGGAACTGGGAGCTCTACACCCTGCAACGGTTCGCCCCGCAGGTCGTGCGGTTGAGCGCCCACGACCTGGGCAGGGCCCAAGCACTCTACACGGTCGAACTCACCAACGGCACCGGGGAAGTCGTGGGCATGAACCTCACCGACGCCACGGGCGACGGCACCCCCGAAGCGGTCGTGATGCGCACCCCCTATGGCAATGGCACCTACGATGTGGTGGAGCTGGCCACCGGCGACGTCCTGAGCAGCAGCGGACTGCTGATCGGGTTCACGGGGCACTATGCGGTGGCGCAACTGGTCGGCGATGCCCAGGAGGAGATCGCCTTCCTCGTCAACGAGCCGGGGGTGCCACTGCTCTCCCACCTCAAGGTCGAAGCGCTGTTCAACCACACCCCGATGTCAGACACACCCGTGCGGATCGAACCCTCCCTGTTGCACGTGGTCGACCTGCAGGACGACGGCCTCGAGGAGGTCCTCGTCGGCGGGCAGGACCAGGTGACCAACGACACCGATGCCGTGCGGGTCTACGATGGCTACGGGAACCTCTCGATCAACTACACCGATACCATCGGGATCGAGCTCCGTTCGTTGCAGCACGACCTCAATGGCGACGGGATCGTCGACCTGCTGATCTCCCGCGACAGCGGAGGCAATCCTGTCACGTACACGGTCATCAATGGCTCGACCTTCGCAGCGTCGACCTTCGCCACGGTGTCCTTCGAGCTGGGGAGCCTCGTGGCTCCTGCCGATCAGTTCCCTGGGGCCGAACTCTACACCGCAGTCGCCGTCGCCAATGCCAGCGACCCCTGGCGCCAGCATGATGCCACGGGGAACATCAGCTGGTCGCTGCCCTTTGCCTCCGCTCCACGGGGGGGCTCACCTGCGGCATGGGGGTCGCTCGGGGCGGGTGTGGCCGCGCCACTGCTGCTGCTCCGCGAAGGGGCCACACCCGACTCCGATGTCCTCGTCGCAATCAACGCGACGGCAGGGATGCTGGAATGGGAGCACCCGGTCTCCAGCCGCGTGGACCTGCTCCGCTACCTCGACCTCTCCGCGCTCAGCACCGTGCCGACTGTCGGGCTTGGGGCCCTCTCTGCCACCAACGGCACCAGCACCCTCGAGCTGGTCGATGTCTACAACAGCACGACGATGTGGCGGACGACCCTCCCCGATAGCCGGATCACCGACCTCCGTGGTGGTCACATGGACCTGGGCGTGGGCGACTACCTACTGGTCGTGACCTCCCCAGGCCCATCGGCGAACACGACGGACTGGCACGTGCGGTTCTTTGCCGACAACCACCTTCCCCTGTGGACGTCCGCACCGATGCTCCAAGGCTGGCAGGACCAGCTGCTTGCCGTCGACCTCCGGGACTTCGCCTTCGATCCCGATGGCGACGAGCTGACCTTCAGCATCGACCCGCCCCTGGGGACGATCAACGGATCGTTCCTGCTGTGGGTGCCTACCCAGGCGGACATTGGCTTCCACAATGTCACCTTCAACACCTCTGACGGCTTCGGGTGGCGGACGGTTCTGGGAGGAATCGAGGTGCTCGACCTCAACGACCCGCCGCAGGTCACCAATGTCACGCAGAATGCCAGCGTGGTCCTTGGGGCGAGCGTGCTCCTGTCGGTGGAGGCCACGGACCCGGACCTGGGCCAGGGGGATGTGCTTGTGTTCATCCTCGACTCGATGACCTATGGTGAGGGGATCAACATCTCGGGGTCCCAGCTGCTCAACTCGACATGGATCCACATCGTCCCGTCCCCTCTGATGGCGGAGATCAACTACACCCCACTCCCTGAGCACGTCGGGCTCGTCCTCTTGCACGGGCACGTCCAGGACCGTGCTGGGGCCATGGACGACTTCAGCATCCTCCTGCAGGTTGTGGTCGATGACACCAATCATCCACCCGTATGGAGCCCGCTCGAGACGGTGCAGGTGTTCGAGGATGAGCTGCTGGTCGTCGCGCTCGAGGTCGAGGATCCCGATGGCGACCCGCTGGAGCTGTCCACCGACTTCGGCCACGGGGCGATCAACGGGACGTATTACCTGTGGATCCCCACCAACGAGGACGTGGGCTTCCACAACATCACCTTCGTCGCCGATGACGGTCGTGGCGGCATCGCCACCGCCCTCCTCACGGTGCAGGTGATCAACGTCAACGACGCCCCCGACCTGCTCCTCCCCAACGGGACGATCGAGGCCATGGTCGGCCAGGGGCTGCATGTGCCGCTGACCGTGATCGACCCTGACCTCCCCTATGGCGACACCCACACCGTCGAAGCGGTGGAGTTCACCGCCGGCGGCAAGACGATCTGCTGCAAGGAGCTCGCTCAGGTCCCCTGGCTCATCGTCGAACCCTCGGGCGCGTACGTCGACTACACCCCCCAGCCGGAACACCTCGGCGACGCCAGCCTCATCCTGCGGATCGCCGATTCGGGCGGCCTGAGCGACACGGCGACGCTCGTGCTCCACGTGGTGGCCAAGGGCAACCAGAGCGAGGAGCCCAAGGACCTGCCCGAGGAGAAGGCGGATCCGATCGACGAGACTCCCAAGCCGCCTTCTTCGCCGGAGAGCACCCCCCCCACGCGACCTCCGGCGGTGCTGCCCCCCGAGCTTGCCCGGGCCGCGGCCGTCACTGTCGCGGTCATCGCCGTCGGTGCCGTGGCCTTTGGCACCGAAGCGGGACTTCTGGGGATCGTCGCCCCGCTGTACACCCGGCTGCGGCGAGACGAGCTCCTGGATAACGCCACTCGGCAGCAGGTCATCGAGTTCTTGATCCGCAACCCCGGCGTCACCTACAGCCAGTTGCGCGACGAGCTCGGACTGCAGAACGGGACCGCGATGTACCACCTGCGGGTGCTCGAACGCGAGGAGCTGATCCGTGCCCGCCGACGTGGTGGCCGGGTGCTCTTGTACATCCGAGGATCCGTCGCTGACCGGGAAGCCCCGCCCTCGGCGACGGCCGAGGAGATGGTCGAGGCGGCCTTGGAGCAGCAGCCGGGGGCGACCCAGGCGCTGATCGCCGAAGTATCGGGTCTGAGCCAGAGCAGGGTCAGCCGCGCGCTGACCGAGCTGCTCGAGGACGGCACCGTGGTCGCCTACCGCGATGGTCGCGCCACGCAGTATTGGCTGAGCACCGAGGACCCCTATGGCCACCAGGAGCAGCAACCCGAGGCTCTCACAGCCAAGGACTGAGCGCCCTACCGGTCCTTCGAGCTGCCAGACGCGACGATAGGACTGAGCAGGACTCGAGAGGGAGCGGGGGTCTGCACGACATCGTGCGACCCCCGCGAGATTGGCGCTGCGCTACGTTGCCGACTCGCGATGACGCGCGGCGACTGCTTGGGAACCCAAGGATGGCGTCGCCTCTGCGACTTCGCCCAACCCTCAAATAGGGGGACGCACCCGATTGGCGCCCTGATGAGCACCGTCGCGGTCGCAGGCAGGACGATCGTCCTGCTGATCGTCTTCACCGTCATCGTCACCCTCTTTGCCACCACCATCGGGGTGTTCATCGGCTGCTCGCCGTGGCTGATGCTCCCCATCGTGGTGGTGCTCTCGCTGGTGTTCTCCCTGGGCAGCGCCCTCTTCTCCGACCGCGTGGTCATGATGATGTATGGTGTCCGCGTCGTCGACCGCCGCGACGCGCCTCGGCTCTATGACTGCATCGCCGACGTCGCCCAGAAGGCCGAACTCCCGATGCCGCGGGTCGGGGTGATGGACAGCGCGACCCCCAACGCGTTCGCCACCGGGCGCGGTCCCTCCCATGCGCTGGTGTGCGCGACCCAGGGATTACTGCACACCCTCGATGACCGGGAGCTGCGGGCGGTGATCGCCCACGAGATGGCCCATGTGCGCAACCGCGACATCCTGGTGATGTCTATCGCCACCGCACTGGCGTCGAGCATGTCCTGGATGGCCTACATGCTGCTCTTCTCGCGGGAGCGGGGCAGCTTCCTCCTCTACATCGTCGGGGCGCTCTTCGCCGGCCTCGCCGCGGCGCTGATCAAGTCGGCGATCTCACGCACCCGCGAGTTCGGTGCCGACGAGACCGGGGCACGGATCGTCCGTGACCCGCTGGGGCTGGCCTCGGCGCTCTACAAGCTCGAACGGGGCGTCGGACTGCGCCCCTACCGCGGCAACCGTGCC
Organism: Thermoplasmata archaeon; assembly: GCA_023265395.1. GTDB lineage: Archaea > Thermoplasmatota > DTKX01 > JAHFTX01 > JAHFTX01 > JAHFTX01. The sequence continues at coordinate 10,765 of JAHFTX010000043.1, read as the reverse complement.
GGCGAGAGCATGTTCATCGTCAACCCCTTCCGCGGCGGCGGGGGCATCGCCGGGCTCTTTAGCACCCACCCCTCGACGCAGGATCGCATCGACCGCCTCGAGGCGATGGCGGCGCGCGGCGATGCGTAGGCCTGCGAGCTGTCAGCTCCACGCGACCGCACGGTAGCGACCCGCTGCCTCGCTGACCAATCGTGCCAGGGGCATCGCATCGTCGTGCTCGAAGATGAGCAGCCATCCCTGCTCGGCCGCTTGTGGTTCGATCTGCTTCTTGCGCTGCAGGGTCGTGACGGGGTCGAGGTCGTAGCCCATGATCCACGGCAGCGGGACGTGCGCCGCCATCGGGATGAGGTCGGCCAGGTACACCGCCGTCAGCCCGCCAGCGTCGATCCGCACGAGGTCGAGGAAGGGGGCATGGCCGCCCACCCACCAGGTGCGCACCCCCGGCAGCACCTCCCAGTCGCCCTCGGAGAAGCGCAGCTGCCCCGCCTCGTGGATGGGCAGGAAGTTCTCGGACCGGTAGGAGCCGGCGGTGCGTTCGTTGGGGTGGGTCGCCCACTCCCACTCGTCGCGCCGCGTCCAGTAGGTGGCGTTGGGGAAGGTCGGCACCGCATCGCCTTGGCCATCGAGCATGGTGTTCCCTCCGACATGATCGAAGTGCAGATGCGTGCACACGACCGTATCGACCTGCTCGGGGCTGACCCCGACCTCCGCCAGTGACCGCACCAGCTCGTGCCGCGAGTGGTCGATGCCGTAGCGCTCGCACTCCTTGGCGTCCCACTTGGTGCCCATGCCGGTATCGACCAGCACGGTGCGACCACCGCCGCGGATGAGCAGACAGTTGAGCCCGAGCATGATCCGATTGCGCGGATCGACTGGGACGACCTTCTCCCACAGCGGCTTGGGTATGATACCGAACATCGCGCCGCCGTCGAGCAGGTAGGTGCCATCGGAGACGGCTGTCAGGGTCAGCTCGCCGGCTTGCACCGAGGGGGGGGCCATCGAACGCTCATTGGTTCTGGCTGCTACATGAACCTCTGGGCACCCCGCCGAAAGGCGAGACCGGGCACGTCTCGGAGAGTGCGGATGGCGCGGGGCGGGGGTGGAGGGGGTGGTTGAATAAGGGGGGGCATTTGCCAAAGAGTTGTGGGAAGCACAACTCTGGGCGAAGAATGCCGCAATGCCGTGATAGCGCGTCTTTATAGCGGGTTTCGATTGGCCTCCCTCAGACCGACCCCCTGGGACTCTGATGCAGCTCGAGGCGCTTGTGCTCTCCGCCGCCCTGCCGCTGGCAGGGGCTGTCGCCGCCGCGGTGCTGTCCGATCGCCCGAGGGAGGCGGTTCGCGTCGGCTACGGCGCAGCCGCGCTGGGCTCCCTGGTGCTCCTGGTGGCAGCATTGGTGCAACTGCGCCAGCCGGGGCCCATCGAGGGGCTGCTCTGGTGGCAGCTCCCCCTCGGGAGCGCGCGGTTTGGCACCGACCCGCTCTCCGCCTGGCTGCTGGTGCTCTGCTCGCTGGTGACGCTGCCAGCGGCGCTGGCGGGCATCGGCGCCTCGGATTCTGGAACGATCCGCCGGCCGGTGCTGGCGGTCATCGCCTTCGACCTGCTGCTGCTGGGGATCATCGGCACGCTGCTGGCGCGTGACCTGGTGCTGTTGCTGATGGCGTGGGAGGTGATGGCCGGCGCGACCTTCCTGTCGGTGGCGCTCCAGGGCCGCGGCAGCGCCGGACGGCGCGCGGCGTGGACCTACCTCGTAGCGACGCAACTGGGCACGATGCCGCTGCTGGTGCTCGTGCTGACGATCAGGGGGCAGAGCGGCACGACCTTCCCGACCATGGGGGCCCTCGCGACCCTCCCGGCTGCCACCAAGGACCTGCTGCTGGTGCTGGCGATCCTCGGCTGCGGCGCCAAGGCAGGCCTCGTACCGCTGCACCTGTGGCTGCCCGAGGCGCACCCGGCGGCGCCGGCCCATGTCTCGGCCGTGCTCTCGGGCGTGATGGTGACCACCGGCATCTACCTCCTGCTGCGCGTGATCAGCTGGCTGGGTGAACCGCCTCTGTGGTGGGGCCTGCTGCTGCTGGCGCTGGGATTGGCCTCTGCAGTGTTGGGTGTCGCCCAGGCGCTCGCCCAGGCGCACCTCAAGCGGTTGTTGGCCTACTCGACGGTCGAGAACGTCGGGTTGATGGTCGCGGCCATCGGCATCGCGCTCATCGGCGCTGCGGCAGAGCTCCCGACGCTGGTGAGCCTGGCGCTGGCCGCTGCGCTATGGATGACGCTGGGGCACGGGCTGGCCAAGGCGCTGCTGTTCTTGGGCGCCGGCGCGCTGATCGACGGCAGCAGGGTGCATTCCTTCGATCGCATGGGAGGGCTGCTGCGGCGCATGCCCCTGGCGGGCAGCGCACTGTTGCTGGGGGCGGCAGCGCTGCTGGCGATCCCCCCGCTGGGCGGGTTCGTCGGCGAACTGGTGCTGGTGCTCGCCCTGTTGCAGGTGGGCACCCATCCGCCCCTGGTCGTGGCGCTGGCACTGGTGATCAGCCTAGGCGTGATCGGCCTCGTGGGTGGGCTTGCGATAGCGACCTTCGCCAGCGCGCTGGGGAGCGCGCTACTGGGTGAGCCGCGCAGCACGGCGGCGACGCGCTCCTCCGATGTCGGGGGTCTTCAGCGCCTCGCCCTGGTGCTGCTCTGCGGGATGGCGGTGGGGATGGCACTGATCGCTCCCCTGCTGCTGACCCGGCTGGGGCCGGTCCTGGGGGAAGTCGTCGAGTCGCCATCGCTGCAGCTGGCACTGGACCTCCAGCGACTCCAGGCGCCCCTGCTCGGCCTGATGCAGCTGAGCGCCCTCGTCGGTGGGCTCAGCGTGCTGCTCCTGCTGCTGCGCCGTCGTCTGCTGCGCGATGCGTCGGTGCGCAGGGGGCTCACCTGGGACTGCGGCTACGCAGCGCCCACGGCGCGGATGCAGTACACCGCCACCTCGCTGAGCGCGCCCTTGGCGTTGGGAATGGGCACCCTGAGCGGGCTGTCGCCTCCACCGGCGGCGAGCAGTGACCTCTTCCCCGACCTGCAGCGCCTGCGCATCCACCGCAGCGACCCTCTCCGGGTCGGCTTCTTTGCGCCGCTGCTGCGCGCCACCACGGCGTTCCTAGGTCGGCTGGTCGCCCTGCAGCAGGGCAAGGTCCAGCTCTACGTGCTTTCCATTGTGCTGACGCTGGTGGCGCTGCTGGCGCTGGGGGTCTAGGCATGGACCCACGGATGTTGGTCGGGACTGCCTTGGGGCTGGTGCTCAGCCCCCTGCTGCTGGGCCTGATCGGGCGGACCAAGGGGCTGCTCGCAGGGCGGCGCGGACCGCCGCTGCTCCAGCCCTATCGGGACATCGCCAAGCTGCTGCACAAGGGAGCGGTCTACAGCACCACGACCACTGCCCTCTTCCGTGCAGCGCCGGCGATCGCGTTGGCGGCATCCGTGGGCGCGCTGCTGTTGACCCCGCTCGGACCGCTCGATGGCCCGGCAGCGATGAGCGGGGACCTGCTGGTGCTTGCAGGGCTGTTGGTGCTGGTGCGCTGCGCCATGGTGCTGGCGGCGCTCGACACCGGTTCTGCCTTCGAGGGCATGGGGGCCAGCCGCGAGCTGCAGTATGGCGCCCTGCTCGAGCCGACGGTGCTCCTGGCCCTGCTTGCCCTGTTGGTGCAAGCCGGGGTGAGCTCGGTCAGCGACGCGCTGCCCGCGGCCGCGCTCTGGCAGGGCGGCATCGGCGGCACGGCGTTGCTGCTGGTCCTTCTGTCCTTGTGCCTGGTGCTGTTGGCCGAGGGGGCACGGGTGCCCTTCGATGATCCGGCCACCCACCTGGAGCTGACCATGGTCCATGAGGTGCTGGTGTTCGACCACAGCGGACCTGACCTAGCGTTCCTCGAGATGGGCCGGGCACTGCGCCTGTGGGTGCTTGGCGCGTTGCTGATCGGGGTAGTGCTCCCACCGCTGGGGGTCCCCTGGTTCCTCGAGGTGGCCGCCGCGCTGCTGGCGCTGCTGCTGCTGGCGGTCGGTGTCGGCATGCTCGAGTCGATGTTGGCGCGGTTGCGGCTGATACGGGTCCCGACGACCTTGCTCGGTGCCTCGGCCATGACGCTGGTGGCGTTGGTGCTCCTGGTGCGGTGATCCGATGGTCGGACTGGTCGAACCCCTGCTGGCCATCGTCGTGGTGGCAGACCTGATGCTGCTGGGGCTGCGGCGCATCGACACCAGCATCCGCGTGCTGGCCCTCCAGGGCATCGCGCTGGGTTTTCTCCCTCTGGCGCTGCACGGGTCCGAGGAGGTCGGACCGCGACTGTTGGCGACCGCCATCCTGGGGATCGTCGTCAAGGGAGGTGTGGTCCCCGCACTGTTGCTGCGGGCACGCCTCCAGGCGGGGGTCCCGCGGGAGAACGACCCCTACATCTCGCCCAGCGCGTCGGTGCTGCTGGGGCTGCTGACCTTGGTGGTGGCCACCGCGCTGGCGCCGAGCCTGCCATTGCCCCCGGCTGCGGGCTCGTCGCTGCTCGTACCCGTGGCGCTGATGACCATGGTGGTCGGCATCATCCAGCTGGTCAGCCGCCATCTGTCCTTGACGATGGTGCTGGGGTACCTCGTGCTCGAGAACGGCATCTACACGCTCGGACTCATCCTCGTCGCCGAGCTGCCGCTGGTGGTGGAGCTGGGCGTGCTGCTCGACCTGGTGGTGGCCGTCTTTGCGATGGGCATCGCCACCTTTGCCATCAAGCAGACCTTCGACCACATCGAGGCAGACCGGCTCAACGAGCTGCGGGGGTGAGCGGATCGACTCGGTCCTGCTCCTGCTGCCCTTCGTGCCCCTGCTCGTAGGGCTGCTCGTCGTCCCACTGTTGCGCAGTGCGCGCAGCATGCTGCTGTGCAACGGCGTGGCGGTGATCCTCAGCAGCGTGGTCTGTTCGCTGATCGCGTTGGAGACCGCCGGGGGCGCCACGGTGTCCGCCCTCGACGGATGGCTCGTCGCCGATGCGCTCAGTGGGGTGCACCTGCTGCTGCTCGGGGCGGTCTTCTCGCTCAGCTCGGTCCATGGGGTGCGATTCTTCGGACGCGAGGTCGCCCGCGACATGCTCACCCTCGCGCAGGTGCGTCGCCTGGTGCTGCTGTGGCAGGGGACCATGGCGGCGATGCTGCTGCTGCTGCTCTCGGACGACCTGGGGCTGATGTGGGTGGGGATGGAGCTGGCCACCCTGTTGACGGCCTTCCTCATCGCGGTGCGTCTGACCAAGCCCGCGGTCGAGGCGATGTGGAAGTACCTGTTGCTGACCTCGGTGGGGATGGCCTTCGCCTTCTTGGGGATACTGCTGGTCGCCGCGGCGGTGACGAGTCGGTCCGCCGATGGCGGGGTGAGCCTGCGACTGAGCCAGCTGATGGGTATCGCCGGCGGCCTCGACCCGACCCTGCTGAAACTGGGATTCGTCTGCCTGCTGGTAGGCTATGGCACCAAGGTCGGACTGGCGCCGATGCACAATTGGCTCCCCGATGCGCACTCCCAGGCGCCCGCCCCCATCTCGGCGATGTTCTCGGGGATCATGCTCAACACGGCGCTCTACTGCATCCTGCGCTACCTGCCGCTGCTGAGCGCCGTCGGCGCCTGGCCCTGGGCCGGCGGGCTGATGGTGATCCTCGGCCTGCTCTCCCTGATCGTCGCTGCGACCTTCATGGTCCATCAGCGCGACCTCAAGCGCCTGCTGGCCTACTCGAGCATCGAGCACATGGGCCTGATGACCTTGGGGATCGGCCTCGGGGGCATCGGCATCTACGCGGCCATGCTCCATGGCATCGGCCATGCCGCGGGCAAGTCCGGCGCCTTCCTGGCTGCAGGGAAGCTCGGGCAATCGGGACACGCCTACGACCTCAAGACGCTCAGCGGCATCATCCGCACCACACCGCTGTGGGGTGGTGCGATGCTGCTGAGCCTGCTCGCGCTGCTGGGGCTGGCACCCTTCGTGATGTTCCTCAGCGAGCTGCTGGTGATCCAAGCCGCCCTGGCTGCCAGCAGTCCGGTGCCGCTGCTGGTGGTGCTGGTGACCCTCGGCATCATCTTCGCCGCGACGTTGCGCGTGGTGGTGATCCTCGGCCTGGGGCCACGGGAGGCGCAGCAGCGGCGCCTCCCCACCGATTCGGTCGATGTGACGCTGGCGGTGGCGCCGCTAGCGCTGCTGTTGTTGCTGGGGCTGTGGCTGCCCGCGCCGCTGGTCTCGTTGCTCTCCCATGCCGCGGCGATCGTCGGGGGTGGGTAGGTGGAGAGCACCAACCTGACCAAGCTCCACTATGGTCAGCGCTACAGCGTCGATTCGATCCCCCCGCTCGATTCGGTGACCCTGTTGCACGAGCTCGAGAGCACGGTCAATGGCAGCGGGGCGATCGCCGCGCTCAGCGGTGCGCAGGCCTACTCGATGATCGACACCTGGGGGGTGGTCCATTTCCCCGGGATGCAGAGCCTGCTGCTGTGCCACGGCACGCTGCCGATGGAGTACCCCGCGTTGACGCCGCGCGTCCCCCAGATGCATCTGTTCGAACGCGAGTTCGCCGAGGAGCTGGGTGCCAGGCCGCTGGGGCACCCGTGGCTGACCCCGGTGCGCACGCTGCCGGGCAGCGGCGCCGACGATGGACAGGGGTGGCGCTGGGGACGCATCGAAGGTCCCGCGGTCCATGAGGTCTCCGTCGGGCCGGTCCACGCGGGCGTGATCGAGCCGGGCCACTTCCGATTCCAGTGCAGCGGGGAACGCGTCCTCCATCTCGAGGTCGCGCTCGGCTACCAACACCGCGGAATCGCCCAGGCGCTGCTGGGGGGTCCGACGGTGCGCACCCCGCACCTGATCGAGACGGCAGCGGGGGATACCTCCGTCGGCCACATGGTCGCCTACTGCCAGCTGCTCGAGGCGCTGGGCGGGTGTGAGGTCCCTCCGCGCGCAGAGCAGCTGCGCGCCATCGCGCTGGAGCTCGAGCGGTTGGCCAACCACATCGGTGACCTGGGCACGCTCTCGGGCGACGTCGCCTTCCAGCCGACGGCGGCGATGTGCGGCCGCCTGCGCGGGGACGCGCTCAACATGACGGCACGTCTGTGCGGCAACCGCTTCGGTCGCGCCCTAGTCATCCCCGGCGGCGTGCGCTTCGATGTCTCCCCTGAGGATGTCGACTGGCTGCTCACGTCGGTCGAGCGGCTCGAGCGCGAGGCGCTCGCCGCTGCCGGGCTGTTGCTCGACCACGCCGTCGCCCGCTCACGCTTCGAGCAGACCGGGACCCTCGATGCGACCGCCTGCACGCAACTGGGGATCGTCGGACCGCCCGCCCGCGCGGCGGGGGTGCCCCAGGATGTGCGGCACGACCTGCCCGACGGTCCCTACGCCGCGGTCCGGCCGGCGTTGGTGACGCAGCAGCAGGGCGATGTGCTCGCCCGTGTGCTGCAACGGGTCGATGAGGTGCGCGCCTCCATCGACTTCATCCAACAGGTGCTTCCCCGGCTGCCCCGGGGACGCCATGCCACCGACTGCGACCCTCCAGCGGCCCACAGCGTCAGTGCCACCGCCGTCGAGGGGTGGCGCGGGCGGATCTGCCATCTGGCGATCACCGGTGACAACGGCCGTTTCAGCCGCTACAAGATCGTCGACCCCTCGGTGTTCAACTGGGCGGGGTTGGCCGTGGCGATGCGGGGCCAGGAGATCTCCGACTTCCCCGTCTGCAACAAGAGCTTCAACCTCTCGTACTGTGGCCATGACCTGTAGGTGAGTGAGATGCGGACGATCCTCGGTGAGCGGCTCAAGCAGGGCACCGCGACCATCGCCTACCCTGGGCAGCTGCCGATGTTGCCCCCGCGCCTGCGGGGCCTACCGGAGATCACCCCCAGCAAGTGCACCCAGGGTTGCCGCGCCTGCATCGATGCCTGCCCGACCCAAGCCTTCATCGGGGAAGGAGCGACGCTGGGCATCGACCTTGGTCGCTGCCTCTTCTGCACCGACTGCATGGAGGCGTGTCCGACCGGGGTGGTGCGCTTCACGCAGGACATCGCCCTTGCGACGCGCGGCCGAGCGGACCTGCTCCTGCACGCCGACCAGACCCACAAGCGTGCCGCAGCGCTCGAGGAGCACACCCGTCGGCTCTTCGGGCGCTCGTTGCACCTGCGCCAGGTCAGCGCCGGTGGCTGCAACGGTTGCGAGACCGACGTCAACGTGCTCTCCACGATCGTCTTCGACCTCAGCCGCTTCGGGATCAAGTTCGTGGCCTCGCCGCGCCACGCCGACGGGTTGTTGATCACCGGCCCGGTGACCAGAAACATGGAACTGGCGTTGCGCAAGACCTACGAGGCCGTCCCCGACCCCAAGGTCGTCATCGCCGTCGGCGCCTGCGCCATCTCCGGCGGGCCCTTCATCGACCTGCCGCAGGTGCGCAACGGCGCGGATTCGGTCGTGCCGGTGGACCTGTACATCCCCGGGTGCCCGCCGCACCCGCTGACGATCCTCGACGGGTTGCTGCGACTGCTCGGTCGCCTGCCCGATGCGGTCGTCGACGACGGCAAAGGTCTATGACCACTCCCCCCGCTCGGAGCGCGCCTTTGGGCGCCAGGGGCAAAGGAGACGCTGCAGTGGTCAAGCTCGATGGCCTGACGAAGGAGATCCTCGCCCTGCTGCGCGAGGACGCCCGGCGCAGCTACAAGGAGATCGCTGCGGCGGTACACAAGCCCGAGTCGACGGTGCGGGACCGGATCCTACGGCTCGAGCGCGCAGGGGTCATCCAACGCTACAGCACCGTCCTCGACCGTCGGAAGCTGGGGTTGTCGACCACGGCGCTGGTGCTCGCCGATGTGCCCTACCAGCAGCTCGAGGAGGTCACCAAGCGCCTGCTGGCGATTCCCAACGTCTTGCAGGTGCACCATACCAGTGGGGAGCGCCGCCTGGCGTTCGTGTTGGCGGCAAGGGACCTCGAAGACCTCCAAGGCCTGCTCGAGACGCAGGTGGCCCAGCTCGGGTTCTCCGACGAGGAAGTCGTCATCCTGCTCAAGACCCATCGCGAGTTCGGTGCACCGCTGCAGTTCTAGCGGGCCGAGCGCCTCATCTCTGCAACCCCATCGGTGGGTGATGCCACGAGGGGAGACGACCTGATTCGTCGTGGAGGATTGGGTGATGGAGTGAGTCGCTGGAATCGACGCAGGGGTTCAGCCGATGCCCCCCAGGGGAGGCGCTGCACACTGTAGGATTGCGTACCCACCCTTGCCGGATGAGGTATGTTTATATAGGATTGTATCTTATTTCTTATTTGCTATCAAATCACTAACAAAGATTTGGGTTCACCAGAGTATTGCTGCAAGTCACAACAAGGGAGCGGAGACGGTGGGGCGACTCGGGTCGTTTCGGAGAACTCGGCGGAATCTGTCGGCATTCCACGCTGCCCCCATTTCAGCGGGGGTCGACCTCACGGTCGATTCCGAACTCCTCCGCTTGCTCGATGAGGCCTCGCGGGCGGTCGGCAGACTGGACGGAGCCACACAACTCCTCCCGAACCCCGAACACTTCGCCTACATGTATCTCCGGCTCGAGGCAATCGTCTCGAGCAAGATCGAGGGGACCCAGGCATCGTTGATGGACCTGCTGCAGTACGAACAAGAGCGTCTAGATCATGACCGGACAGATGATCTGAATCAAGTGGCGAACCATCTGGGACTCCTCCGTGGGCTGAGGGATCGTCAACGCCAGCGGCCGCTCACCCTCCAAGAGGTCGAGACCCTCCACGCCGACCTGCTCTCGGGGGCACGCGGCGGTTCGATGGCCGGTGGACTGAGATCATTGCAGAACTGGATTGGGCCAACTGGTGGGCCGATCGAGGCGGCAGTGTTCGTGCCTCCTCCACCGGAGGAGGTACCGATGGCGATGGAGGATCTCGTCGGATTCGTCTCCACCGAGAAGGAGCTGCCTCCGCTCCTCCACGCGGCGATCGCCCACGCGCAGTTCGAGACCATCCATCCATTCGTCGACGGAAACGGCAGATTGGGCAGGTACCTGATCCATTTCATCCTCTGGCAAAGGGGAGTGATAGATCGTCCGCTGCTCTATCTTTCCCATTACTTCCGGTCACATCAGGCGGAGTACTACCAGCGGCTCCAAGCGACGCGGACGGACGATGACCTCGAGGGCTGGTGTCGGTTCTTCCTCACGGGGGTCCGGCTCGTGGCTCAGGAGGCGACGGAGCGTGCCCGAGGTGTCCTCGATGTGCAACGGGAGATCGAACGCCGGGTCAGGGAGAGACTGGGCTACCGCAGCGGGCGCGCCCTCGCCGTAGTCGGCCAGATGTACCAGACCCCGATCTGCCGCGTAGCGGAGATCGCGGCATGGACCGGGAGTTCCGTAAGTGCGGCCAACGCGTTGGCAGCCGCCATGGAACGCTCGGGAGTGCTACGAGAGGTCACTGGCCATCGGCGGAACCGGGCGTTCGCACTTGCCAAGTACCTGGACATGTTCACCGCGGTCGAAGCGCGGTAGTCTCCACGGCGAGCAGCCAATGTTCGCAAGGGCTGCCTTCGTCGCACGCGCATGCAACGGGCACGGATTCCCAGTGGCACCCTCCCGACTGCCACCGGAGCAGCCATGGGAAGGTTGAGAATGAGAAGCTCTAGGATGAGTGCACGAACGAGGGGCCTCCGAGGCATGCTCAGGGAGAGAATGTTGAAAGCCATCGCCCGAGGTCGAAGGCCTGGCGGTGCCGGACCCTTCCGGGCGCCCTGCTTCCGGTCTGGCAT
>JAHFTX010000073.1 GCA_023265395.1 Thermoplasmata archaeon | reverse complement strand
TCTTCTCCTTTGGCATCGTAGGTCATATGACATACAGAGTCATAATATAAAGAGTCTCCCCTATCCAGCTGTGTGCTCGTTGAAGAGGGGCCCTGGCGTCCTAGAATCTGTCCTTCAAGTTCTACCGATGAGGGGCGGGGGGCGGGAGATCCCACCGGCGTCGGCTCAGTGGATGACAAGAATCCGTTGGAAGGCCATGGCACCTGAGGGATGGTGCCCGTTGTTCACCCCCAGTCGAATCATCCCTTCCCAGGGGAAACTCTGGGGGGACGGGGAATCTACCCCAACTGTAGCTTCGGTGGAGAGGCTTCCGTTTTTATAGGGTAGGCTCCCTCAGAGACATGGACGTCGTGTCCTGTGGAACACTCCCCTGGATTGTACATTACGTTAACGAGGCTAGCTGTGGAAACCCGAGCACGGTCAGCGTTGCGCATCGAGGCCTTCCCTACGCCGCAGAGGGAGGCCGACCGACGCGCGGTCATCGACCTCATCGGGAAGACCCCGCTGATGGATCTCACCCACCTGATCGACCCGACCAGGCCACGTGCAGAGGCTGAGGTCGAGCTGCACGCCAAGCTCGAGATGAGCAACCCTGGCGGGTCAGTCAAGGACCGCGCAGCGCTGGCGATGGTGCTGGCGGCGGAGGCCGATGGCTCCCTGATGCCCGACAAGAGGATCCTCGACGCGACCTCGGGCAACACCGGCATCGCGCTGGCGATGCTAGGAGCTGCCAGTGGCTATGGGGTGACGCTGGCCATTCCACGCAACGCGTCGCCTGAGCGCCGCGCGATCCTGCGGGCCTATGGGGCCGAGCTGATCCTGACCGACCCGCTGGAAGGGACCGACGGCGCGCAGCGCGTCGCCAAGGAGGTCTACGAAGCCGAGCCCGACCGCTACGTCTACCTCGATCAGTACAACAACGCGGCCAACTGGCGGGCACACTACCAGACGACCGCACCGGAGATCTGGCACCAGACGCACGGTGCGGTCACCCATTTCATCGCCGGACTAGGGACCACCGGGACCTTCGTGGGCACTTCGAGACGGCTGCGGGAGTTCAAGCCCACCATCCGCTGCGTCGGCGTCGAGCCCGACTCCCCGCTGCACGGGCTCGAGGGACTCAAGCACCTCGAGACCGCCACGGTGCCCGGAATCTGGGATGCGACCCTGCGTAACGACTTGGTGCGCGTGAGCACCGAGGAGGCGCAGAACGCACAGCGCTACCTAGCGCGCCGCGAGGGGCTGCTCGTGGGCACCAGCAGCGGCGCGGCACTTGTCGGCGCGCTCAAGGTCGCCCGCGGGCTCGACCGCGGCGTGGTGGTGACCATCTTCCCCGACGGTGGGAACCGCTATCTGTCCGACCGTCACTGGTCCGTTGGGGGCGAGGAGCAGCCATGACCCTGGAGCTCGACGAGGACCTGATTGGGCAGATCGAGCGCAACGGCGAGGCGGCCTACCCTGAAGAAGGGGTCGGTGCCCTTCTGGGGAGCCTGTGCGAGGATGGTCCAGACCACGACCGCACCTTGGCGGTCGCCACGAAGATCGAGATCATACCCAACGCCCAACAGCAGCACCGCGAGCGTCGGTACCTCGTCGACCCGAGGGACATCCTGCGTATCGAGCGGTATGCCGATGCGACAGGACTGCGCGTGCTCGGGTGGTTCCACTCGCACCCCGACCATCCCGCAGCACCGAGCCAGACCGACCTGCAGTTCGCCTGGCCAGGATGGTCGTACGTCATCAGCTCCATCGCCCGTGGCCATGCACACGGCACGACCAGCTGGCGCCTGAGCGAGGGCACCGGCCTCAAGACCTTCCGAGGCGAGACCATCCTGCTGCGTGGTGGCGGGATCTACGCCCCCGCGGCCACCGAGGCGGTCGCCGCGATCTTCCAGGCACCACCATCCGGCGTCCAACCCGAGGGAACCCCATGAGCGTCAACGTGCGCATCCCGACCCCGCTGCGGCGCTTTGCTGCAGACCAAGCGACCATCCCCTCCGACGGTTCCACCGTCGGTGAGGTCCTCTCGAAGGTCGTCACGCAGTACCCGCAGCTGCGCGAGCACCTGTTCGAACGATCCGGTGAACTCCGCAACTTCGTCAACGTCTACGTCAACGACGAGGACATCCGCTACCTCTCCAAGGAGCGCACCCCGCTGCGTGCAGGCGACGAGGTCATCATCGTCCCCTCCATCGCCGGCGGAGCGACCCAGCTGCCACCCGCGGGCGGCGATGGTCGGTCGACCACACTCTCGCACGAGGAGATCAAGCGCTACAGCAGGCACCTGGTCCTCCCCGACGTCGGGGTCGAGGGTCAGAAGAAGCTCAAGGACTCCTCGGTCCTGCTCGTTGGCACCGGTGGGCTGGGTTCCCCCCTGGCGCTCTACCTGGCAGCCGCGGGAATCGGCCACATCGGTCTGGTGGACTTCGACGTCGTCGAGGAGAGCAACCTCCAGCGCCAGGTGATCCACGGCACCAAGGACGTCGGCACACCAAAGACCGAATCGGCGCGAGCGACGATCCGCGACATCAACCCCAACATCACCGTCACGCTGCACGAGACCCGTCTGACATCGGAGAACGCCCTCGACATCATCCGCGGCTACGACCTCGTCGCCGACGGGACGGACAACTTCGCCACGCGCTATCTGGTCAATGATGCCTGCGTGTTGCTCAAGAAGCCCAACGTCTACGGCTCGATCTTCCGCTTCGAGGGCCCGGCCTCG
>JAHFTX010000066.1 GCA_023265395.1 Thermoplasmata archaeon | reverse complement strand
GGAAGCCTTCGAACATGCACTGGCCGTCGCCCCCGATTACGACAAGGCGCACTACAACCGCGGAACCGCCCTGCAGAAGCTGGGCCGCGAGCAGGAGGCTGTCGCTGCCTTCGACGAGGCCATCCGCATCAACCCCCAGTACGACGAGGCGTGGTACAACAAGGGCACCTCACTCTTTGCCACGGGCGACGCTGACCAGGCGGTCGGCTGCTTCCAGCGTGCGGTGGCAATCAGCCCCGACTACGACGAGGCGTGGTACAACCTAGGCAACGCCCTCTACTACCTTGGTGACCTCTGGGGGGCCCTCAAGGCCCTCGACACCGCCCTGGACATCAACCCGCACTACGAGGAGGCCCAGGACATCCGCCTCGAGTGCCTCGAGAAGGTCGTCAAGAAGGGCGAGGAGCACCGCTACTGGACCCAACGCGGTGAGGTGCTGCTCGACAAGCAGCGCACCGACGAGGCGCTCGAGGCCTTCGACAAGGCGATCAAGTACGATCCCGATTTCGATGTCGCCCACGTGGGCCGCGGTCGTGCCCTCTTTGCGCTGGGCCGAGCAGATGATGCGCTGCGGGCGCTCGAGGGCGCGATCCGCGCCAACTTCGAAGGTGGGAATGCCTGGTACTGGAAAGGGCGCATCCTGCTCGAGCGCAGCGACCTCGAGGAGGCGTCGCTGTGCTTTGGGCGGGCCACGGACCTCCAGCCGGACCTGCACGCGGCCTGGCTCGCCCGTGGTCAGGCGCTCATGCGCTTGCATCAGTACCAGCCGGCCCTCGACTCCTTTGCCCATGTCCTGACCCAGATGCCCGATGACCCGCAGGTGCTCGCGACGGTGGGCCAAGCCCACCTCGAGCTGGGCCAGTTCGAGGCCGCCCTACCCCATCTGCGGGCTGCGGTGGCGGCGACGCCGACCGCACCGCAGTGGCTGCTGCTGGGAAGTTGCCTGCGCCAGCTGGGTCGCTCCGAGGAAGCGCTCCGCGCCCTCAACGAGAGCGTCGAGCGCGACCCCAAGCAGCCCCAGGCGTGGACGGCCATCGGCAGCATCCTGCTCGAACTGACCAAGCCCATCGAGGCGCTGCGCTGCTTCGACGCTGCCCTCAACCTCGACGCCTCGATCGCCGAGGCCCACTACAAGCGTGGACAGGCGCTGCTGGTTGCCGGACGCCAGGGCGAGGCCGAGGCCGCCTTCGAGCGCGCCGTGGCGCTGGATCCCTCCTTTGGCACCGTCTGGACCGAGGTCGGCCTGCGGCTGCTCCGCGAAGGCGACGCTGCAGGAGCCTCCACCGCGCTGGACAAGGCCTTGGCCATGGACGAGGGGAATGCCGAGGTATGGGCGGCCAAGGGGATCGCGCTCTACTCGTTGGGGCAGCCCCACGAGGCGCTGCGGGCACTCGACCGCGCGCTGGCCCTCGACAAGGACCTCCCCAAGGCCTGGTTCAACAAGGGCCAGGTGCTCATGGCGCTCGGACGATCGATGGAAGCGCTGTTGGCCCTCGACCGCACCACCAACCTCGACGCCAACCACGGCCGTGCGTGGCTCGAGAAGGGCACCATCTACCTGACCTCGGGCAAGGCCGAGGATGCGCTGCGTTGCTTCAACCGCGTCATCGAGCTCGACCGTGACGCCGTCGAGGCGTGGCTGGGCAGCGGCATCGCGCTCAACGCCCTGCGCCGCTACCCGCAGGCGCTGGCCAGCCTCTCCAAGGCGCTCGCGCTCACCCCCGCCGACCCGCGGGTGCACCATGAGAAGGGGCGCACCCATGAGCGGCTGGGCCAGGGAGGCGCGGCGCTGCTGGCGTACGAGAAGGCGCTGAGCATCGATCCGACCCATGTCCCCTCGGCCATCGGAAAGGGCCGCCTGTTGCTGGCAAGGGAGGAGGGCGCTGGTGCGCTGGCGGCCTTCGAGGCTGCCCTGAGCCTCGACCCCAAGCGCGCCGCAGCCTGGGCGGGCAAGGCCGACGCGCTGCGACTGCTGGGGCGCAACACCGAGGCGCTGCAGGCCGTCGAGCAGGCCGCCGCCCTCGATGCGCGCCTGCCGCAGGTGTGGATCGCCCGGGGCATGTTGCTGCTGGCCGCGGGCAAGGATGACGAGGCGCTCGCCGCGCTGCGCCGCGGCACCGAGCTCAACCCCGACGACGCCGAGGCCTGGGCCGCACTGGGCGGCCTCTACCTCAAGGCTGGACGCACCGAGGACGCCGCGACGGCGCTGCGCCATGCTGCCGACCTCGAGCCCGAGGAGGGGCTCCGCTGGCAGGCCCTGGGGGATGTGCTCACCACCCTGGGTCGCACCGACGAGGCCGCTGCTGCCCTGACGCGCGCCCACCAAGCAGCGCCCACTGATCCGGCCGCCATCGCCCAGCTCGTGCCGCTATTGGTAGCTGGCGGACAGGCCGACGAGGCGCTGGCGCTGCTGCGCAAGACGACGCCCACCAGCGAGGACGCCCAGCTCTGGTTCCTCCAAGGACAGCTGCTGGCAGAACGCAAGGACCTCATGGGCGCGCTCGCGGCCTTCAACCGCACCGCCGAACTCGACGCGCGCCACCCCGAGGTGTGGCGCCAGATCGGCGACCTGCTGCTGGCCCATGACCGGCCCAAGGAGGCCGCGCGGGCCCTCGAGCAGGCGGTGCGACTGACCCCCGACGACGGCGCCGCGTGGCTCTCGCGCGCCCAAGCGCTGCGGCGGGTCGGCGACATCGAGGGCGCGGCCAGCGCCCAGGCGCGCGCCGTCGCGCTCAACCCCACCTACGCGACCTCCTCGGAGATCGTCAGCCCTGCTGTTGCAGCCCAAGCGGCCGACGCGACCCCCGCCGCTGCGAGCGAGGTCCTCGAGGTCGAGGAATGGGAGGGCGAGACGCCCTCGGCGCAGGTCGAAGCGACCATCGACCAGGCGACGGCGCTCAGCGGCCAGCGGCGCCATGCCGAGGCGCTGGCGCTGCTCGAGGGGGCCATCGCCGCTGCGCCTGACAACGCGCAGGGCCATTACCGCCGCGGCGTCGCCCTCTATGGCCTGGGTCGCTCCAACGAGGCGCTGCGCGCCCTCGACCGCGCCGTCGGCCTCGATGGGACCGACCCGCAGAGCCTCTACTACTACGCCTCGGTGCTGGGGCTGCTCCGTCGCGACCCCGATGCGGTCAACCGCTACCGCCAGCTGCTCAAGCTCGAACCGGAGCATCCCCGCGCCTGGGGCGGCCTGGGGCAGGTGCTGGTGCGCCAGCAACAGTACCGCGAGGCCGTCGCAGCCCTGCGCAAGGCCACCCAGCTGGCCCCGCAGGAGATCGGCGCCTGGGTCCAGCTGGGGTTGGCGCTGCTGGGCGAGGGCAACATCGACGAAGGGCTCGTCGCCGCCGAGCAGGCGCTGCGCCTCGACCCCGACCACGGCCCGGCATGGCGCCTCCAAGGCCGCCTGCTGCTGGCGCGGGGGCGCTTCGAGGAGGCCGGGCGGTCGCTCCGCAAGGCCACGACGGTCCTCCCCTCGGAGCAGGGCGCCTGGGAAGAGTTGGCCACCGCCCTCGAGGGCAGCGGCGATGATGAGGGCGCGCGCCGAGCCCGTGCCCGCGCCATGTCGCTGGGCGGTCCGAGCAACGAGGTGCGCCCATGACGCCACCGGAGCAGGAGTGGGAGGAGTTCACTGAGGAGGACCTCCCGGAGGCGGAGCAGGTCGAGGAGGTCGCCTTCGCACAGGAGCCAGCCGAGGAGACCACTCCTGAGGGGGAGGTCTACGAGGAGGCACAGGTGGAGGAGGAGATCCCTATCGTCGAGGGAGTCCCGGCGGCCGAGGGCGACTTCGAAGAACTCCCCAGCTCGACCCCCGCACCGGAGGCTCGACCGATCCCCCCTGCTGCGCGCGCCAGTGCCGCGCCGCTGCGGAGCGGACGTGGGCTCACCAACGGCCGTGGATTGACCAATGGACGTGGGTTGACCAACGGCGCCGGGGCGACCAATGGACGTGGGTTGACCAACGGTGCTGCTGGGGGCAAGGGCCGCGGCTTGGTCAACGGACGCGTCAAGCTCGAGCTGGGCGGGAAGAAGGGGCTCCTCAACGACGAGGCCTTGATCAACGGCCGGGGCTTGATCAACGGCCGAGGGCTGATCAACGGCCGGCAGCTGACCGACCCCAAGCGCATGAGCTACGGCGAGAAGCCCATCGCGCGCAAGCCCCTGCGGACCACGCTCACCATCGTCGCTGCCGTCGTCGTCGTGGCGCTGCTGGTCGTCGGACCGCTGGCCTACCTCTACCTGCTGCCCCAGGAGGGCATCGCCGTCGACGGGCAGTTTGGGGATTGGGAACACCACGTGCTCGTCGAGGACGACTCCTCCGAGGCAGGCAACCCCGACATCGACTTGCAAGCGCTGGGGATCGACCGCACCGACGACCAGCTCTCCTTCCTGGTCATCTACAACGGGGAGTCCATGGGGGGTCGCTCCCGCGTCGCCAACGGCGGAGCAGGGGTCGACACCCTCTATGTGCTGCTGGACACCGATGACAGCGGCCAGAGCGGCTACCGATTCGCACGAGCCGATGGCTCGGTGGGCGCCGAGTACGCCTTGCAGATCTACGGCTGGGGCGGCCGGGTGCGCAGCGCCGTGCTCACCCACTACCAGGGGGATTCCTCGGGGACCAGCTGGGAGTGGGAGCAGGTGGCGCGCATCCGCGCGGTCGCCGGCGAGTCCAACAAGGTCGAGACGCAGGTGCCGCTCTCCCTCGTCGGACTGCGCACCAGCTCCGCCTATCAGGCGATGGTGTACACCAAGGACCTCGACGGCTACGAGGACCACGGCTCCTTTGACCTCCACGACAGCCGGCCGCTGCTGCGCATCCGCCAGGCGCCCTCGCCCAGCGCTCCGTCGCTGAGCCTGACGCTCAGCGCGATCGGCAGCAACGTCTCCGTCAACAGCCTGCGCTTCGACCGCACCGGCACCGCTGGCGGCGGCACGGTGACCCTTCTCAGCCAGAGCGGCCAGCAGCTGGCCTCGGGGAGCGGTGGGAGCGCGCTGACCTTCAGCCCTGTGGTGGTGCTCGATGGCGGCACCGTGCGCCTGACGCTCAGCTACAGCGCCGGCAGCGGCTCGCTGGGCTACCACCTGGGTAGTCAGAGCGGGGTCAGCGCTGAAGGTACCGAGTCGAGGCTGCCCGCGGCAGTGTCGGTCGGCAGCGCACGGATCAGCAACTACGCCTTCGGCGGCGGGGGCGGCATCGTCATCGATGGTGCCTTCAACGACTGGAACGGCGCCCAAGGGGATCGCCCCGGGGACCTCTCGGGCACCGACACCATACCTTCGGTCATCCCGCCCTCGGGCCTCTCCGAGGCGACCGACCCCAACGTCGACCTCGCCGGGTACGGTGCGGTCGCCGACTCGGGCAGCCTCAGCTTCTACCTGCGGGTGGGCAGCTCCGGCACCATGCTCGGCGGCACCGGCGTGCTCTCGTCGCTCTCGCGGCCCATCAGCGGGCCGCGCTCGGCCTTCCCCGGACAGCCCAAGGTCGAGGATGGCGCCGATGAGGCCTTCCTGTTCGTCGACAGCGACCGTGACGCCCAGACCGGGTACCATCCCGGCGGGCAATGGCCCACGGACGTCGGTGCGGACCGCCTGGTGTGGATCCACGGCAAGAACGGCATCGTCATCGGCAAGCAGGTGCTCGGCTACAGCGGCGGTCGCGGCTCGGGCTGGGCGTGGTCGGAGGTCAGCGGGACCGTCTCAGCCGCTACCGACGCCGACGAGCTCGAGGCATCGGTCAGCCGCGGCTCGCTGGGGCTGGGCGCCAGCGACGGATGGCGGGTCTTCGCCTACCTGGTCGATTGGGCAGGCACCCGCGACTCCTCCGATGCCGCACTCAGCGGTGGTGGGCGTGGGATCGATGCGCTGCATGTGAGCGTCACTTCGAGCTCCCCGACGGCGATCGTGCCGGCAGAGCCCACGACCCAACTGAAGCTGCGCCTGTGGGCCGACGGACCAGTCGCGCTGCAGGGGCTGCACCTGCAGGTCGTGGGCTCGCTCCCCTCTGCGGCGGTCGCCGACGTGTGGCTGGGGGCGGAGCAGGGCCAGGACCTGCACCTTGACGAGAACGATCTGGCGGTGCCGACCGACTGGTCGCACGATGGCTCCGGGGGGCTGCAGCTGCGCCTTCGCACCCCGCTGGAGTTCGATGTCCCCAGCGGCGGGCGGTGGTACTACGTCGGGATCACTCTGGCGGCGTGGGCGGCGCACGGGCAGACCATCGGGATCGGCCTGGCCAGCGGCCAGGACATCCTGGCCGACGGGCCGGTGCTGCGGCACGGCGACGACCGGGTCTACGAATCGATCGTCGGTGCGGGCGGGCCCCACGGCCGTGCACCGATCCAGAACCACGTCGTGATCAATGAGGTCGCCCTCGACGCGGGCGATAACGACGTCGCTTGGATCGAGATCAAGAACCCTGGCAGCAATGGCCAGGTGGACATCGATGGGTGGTCGTTGTACTACACGGTCGGAATCAACTTCCGCGAGATCTACACCTGGATCGGCCAGACGTTGCTCGATCCGGGCGACATCATCGTCATCGCCCAGGCCAACTTCGTCAACACCCCCACGGCCGTTCGGCCGATCTCCCTGCTCGACGACGCCGCCCCCGACCCCAACACCGTCGACCAGGTCCAACCCAGCGGCTCGTGCCCTGGGCTCCCCAATGGGCAGAGCTGCGCGCGCTATCTCAACGGCGCCGATCCCGATACCCAGTGGTACACCGAAGCCAACCCCTCCAACGGCGCCGACAACGACAACATCCCCGAGTTCTCCGACCTGCTCCTTCCGCTGATGGGCATGGTCGTGATCGTCGGGCTGCTGCGGCGCCGCCGATCGGCGATTCTCGCGCGCCGCTCACGCTCGTCGAGCGCCCCTGCGGAGGGCGTTCCGTCGAAAACTACATCCCCCCAATAGCGGCAACGGTGGGCTGTGACCACCGGCGACCATGCTCGTGTGCTCGGTGCGACGGTCGCGCTGGTGCTGCTGCTTGGCGGCATGCTCGGCGCCGCGATCCCCCCGGCGGGCGGTCGTGCGACCACCACCACCACCTTCGCCGATGGGAGCAGCACGGCGACCCTGACGCTGTCCCCCGAGCTGGGGCTCCAGGCGTCGGTCGGACTGCTGGTGCCCCGTCAGCTGCAGGTGGAGAATCTCTCGCTGCACCTGGTCGGGTCGCCTTCGAGCTCCGAGCTGACGGTGGCGATCGATGAGGATACCCCCCTGGACCCACAGTCGGCGGCTCCCACCCTTGCGGCCCAAGGGGCGGAGCTGCGACCGGTACCGCCGGCCAGCTGGCTCGATGAGCATCTGATCGTGCGAGCAGAGGTCGAGCTCTCCGCAAATGTGCTGCTGCCGGCCGGGACCGCGGCGATCCCGCTTCGACCGCTGCTCGAGGGGGCAGGGTTGCAACCGAGCGACGTCGCCCTCGACCGCCCCTATGTCCTCGTGCTCGATGCACAGGGGTCTCCCGTCGTGACCAACGCGAGCGCGGGCGGCATCCAGGCCTACCTGTTGCCGGCGGAGGTCATCGCCGACCACCACGGCTCGATCCTCGTCCGCTGGCAGGTGAGCACGCCGACGTTGGCCGGCTCCTCGCAGCGCTTCGTCGTCAGCTTTGCCTGGTCGGGAGACCCGACACCGAGCCTGCCACCGACCCCCAGCTGGCACAGCGAGCTGATCATGGGCGAGGACCTCAGCCTGGCACGGTTGCTGATTGCGGACGACCGCTCAGGGGTGGCGTTGCCGTCCCTGGGGAGCGTGGCGCAGAACCTCACCGGCGTCGTCGCGGGCGATTTCGATGGCGATGGCTATCTCGACCTTGCCAGCATCGGCGGAGGCAACGTCACGCAGAACACCACGGTGCTGACCATCTTTGCCAATGGGCCTGCGGGCCTACCGACGCTGCCCTCGCGGCAGCTGGCCCTCAATGGGTCGCGGCAGCTCATCGCCGACGACTTGGACGCCGACGGGGCGACCGACCTGCTGCTGGTGGTCACTCGCGGAAACGGCACCGACGGCGAAGGCGTGCAGGTCGTCTACGGCGGTCCGATCGCGACGATGGCGCTCGCCGCCGATCCGTTGCTCCAAGGACCCGTGCTGGCGGTGGACACTGGGGCACGAAACGACAGCGTGCGTCCCTCGGTGGTCGCGGTCCGTGGCACCGCTGGCGTCCCCGGCG
>JAHFTX010000042.1 GCA_023265395.1 Thermoplasmata archaeon | reverse complement strand
GAGGACCTCCAGCGCGCTGAGGCGCTGTTGCGCGCCAAGCTGGGCGATGCTGCCCCTCATCCATCGTCGGTGCCGATCTCGCTGGAGCAGGGCCGCCGCAACATCATCACCTTCGGCATGGCCGCCGGCCTCAACGACCTCGGCGAGGAGATGGGTCGCCCCTTCCTGCCGACCTTCGCAGCCTTGCTGGGCGCCAACCCCTTCATCTTCGGGCTGCTGGTGGGGCTCGAGGAGGTCGTCAACCGGCTACTGCGGCCCTTTGGCGGCGTCTACTCCGACCGCACGGGCCGTCGGCAGCCGGTGATGATGGGGTACCTGCTGATCGGGGTCTATCGGCTGGGAATCGCTGCCAGCCGCGTCTGGACCTCGCTGATACCATTCCTGGCGATCCGACAGGTCGGGCGCGCGATGCGCAACTCGGCGCGCGAGGCTGCGGTCGCCGAGGCGGTCCCCAAGGAGCATCGGGGCCGGCAGTTCGGCTTCATCAACACCCTCGATACCCTCGGCGCGCTGGCCGGTCCCTTCCTGGGGCTGCTCATCCTCTCCTACATCGCAACTGGGACGCTCGCTCTCGACGTCACGGTCACCTCGCTGCAGCCTTTCCAGGTCCTCTTCATCGTCGGCGCCATCCCTTCGGTGCTGGCGACGGTGATCATCTGGTCGCGCCTGCGCGAGACCGTCCGGCCGTTGCCACCGGGGGAGCGCCGCAGCTTCTGGAAGACCCTGACGGCGGGCACCGCGGCCTTCACCACCAACCGCCGGCTTCTCAAGTACACCCTGGCCAACGCACTCTTCGCGCTGGGCGCCTTGCCGATGATCATGATCCTCGCCTATCTGCAGCTCAACAACACCGGGAGCTGGCAGACCAGCCTGTTCCTGGTGACGCTGCTCTTTGCGGTCTACAACATCGTCCATGCGGTCGCCTCCTACCCTGCGGGGTGGATCTCCGACCGCTTCGGGCGCAAGTCTTCCCAGATCCTCGCTGACTTCCTGGCCGTGGCCACCTTCCTGGCCTTTGCCCTGGCCCCCTCGCCGTGGATGACCATCCCCGGGTTCATCCTCTATGGTCTGTTCGAAGCGCTGTGGATCACCTCGCGGCGATCGGTGGTCGCCGACCTAGCCGCGCCGGAGCACCGGGCCCACGCCCTGGGGACCTTCTCGATGTTCTACGGGCTGGCGAGTTTCGGTGCCCCACTGCTGTTCGCCGCGATCTGGATCTTCAGCTCCGCGCAAGCGGCGTTCCTCGTCGACGCCATCATCGTCCTGACCAGTGCCGTCATCCTCGCCTACATGGTGCAATCCTACGAGTAGTGGCCGGGTGACGAAGAGGTGCGACCGCACCTCAGCGGCCCTGCTGCAACGCTTATCAACGGTCGAGACGCTTGGCCACCGTGGATCGTCGCCCGCGGACCCGATCGCTGGACGCCTTCGGGTTCCAAGCACCCGAGCCGCTGGCACGACCAACGGGCCATCCGCCGGTGGAGAGCCCGCCACCCTTGCCCGGGACCAGCCCATCGTCACCACTGAGCGTCAGCGCCTTCTCGGAGGTCGTGCGCCAGCGCCTGACGGCAGACCCGCTGCTGCGAAGCGTGTGGGTTGTCGGGGAGGTCAGTGGCTACAAGGCCGCCCCTTCGGGCCACTCCTACTTCAGCCTCGTCGAGGATCAGCTCAACGTCGCGTGCGTGGTATGGAAGGGCACGCCCCTGCGTGGGCGCGAGGTCCTTGCCGAGGGGGCGCGGGTGGTCCTGCTGGGCCGGACCTCGATCTACGACCGGCGGAGCACCTACCAGCTCGACGTGCGTGAGGTCCAGTCTGTAGGCCTGGGGGCACGTCTGCTCGAGCTCGAGGCGGCCAAAGAGCGACTACGGCGCGATGGATTGTTCGACCCGACGCGCAAGCGGCCGTTGCCCAGGTTTCCCACGACGGTCGGCATCGTCACCTCGCGGGCGACGGCGGCCCTCCAAGACGTGCTGACGACGCTGCGACGACGCTGGCCGCACCTCGAGGTCCTTCTCGCCCATGCACCGGTCCAAGGCGACGAGGCGCCGCAGCACCTGGTCGCCGCCCTGCAGCGGCTGATCGCTGATGGACGGTGCCAGGTGATCCTGCTGACCCGCGGGGGCGGCTCCATCGATGACCTGTGGGCCTTCAACGATGAGGCACTAGCTCGTGCACTGGCCGCTTCGCCCATCCCCACGGTCAGTGCGGTCGGCCACGAGGTCGACACCACGCTGTGTGACCTGGTCGCTGACCTCCGCGCTCCCACCCCGACGGCAGCCGCGGAGTTGGTCACCCCAGATGGGCAGGAGATCGCCCAGCGGATCGCTGATTCGCGCATGGCCCTTGGGGCCGCGCTCGACCATCGGCTGCGATTGCTGCGTGAGCGGCTGGTGCGGGCCGCTTCCTCGGGAGCGCTTGAGCGCCCCATCGAGCGCGTCCACACGCTCCAGCAGCAGGTCGACCTGGCGATCACCCGCAGCTCGGCGGCACTGCAACACAAGATGACCCTCGCGCGATCGCGCAGCAGCGCGCTGGGGGACCAGCTGCGGGTGCTTGGGCCCGACGACGTCCTCCGTCGGGGCTACTCGATCACCTACGACGAGGATGGTCTCATCCTCCGCGAGAGTGATTCGGTCCATCCGGGCGCACGGTTGCGCACACGACTCTCCGTCGGGCAGGTCGAGAGCGTCGTGACCGCTACGAAGCGCGACCGGAGGCTCCAAGAGGCGCAGGAGCGCTGACGGGAGGGATCCATGACCAAGAAGAATGTCCCCTCGCCGCCCACCCCTGTCGACGAGCGCTCTTTCGAGGAGCAGCTGGGACGACTCGAGGAGATCGTGCGACTGCTCGAACGTGGCGAACGGCCCCTCGAGGAGAGCCTGAGCATCTACGAGGAGGGGATGGCCCTGGCGCGGGCCTGCTCCCTGCGCCTCGATTCGATCGAGGTGCGGATCAAGGAACTGGTCGAGCGCAACGGCGCCGTCGGCGGACAGGACGTGCCGGAGCGCTGACAGTCCGTGCTCGGCGGAGGGTGCCCGCGGCCCCTCGAGCGGGCACCCTCGACCACGTTCGGCCTCGGCCTAGGGGTCCGTCTTGCGGCGCGCTGCCTGCAGCAGCGCCGCGACAGCGACGATCGCCACCAGCGCCGCAGGCAGTTCGAAGCCTGGCTGGGGCTTGGCGGGCTTCTTGACATTGACCACGACCGTATCCTGCATCTCGAGGCCGCCGCTGTCGCGGTCGCTGACGACGAGGATGATGGTGTGCGTGCCCGCGCCCAGCTTGTTGGCCTGGGCGTTGCGGCCCTGGCCGATCTTGCTGGCGCCGCTGACGGAGCCGTCATACCAGGTGTAGAACAGCTCGTCGCCATCGGGGTCGGTCGCCTGAGATGCCTCGAGCGTGACGATGGATTTGGTCGTGAAGGTGGTGCCGTTGACCGGCTTGAGGATGTCCACCCCTGTCGGCGCACGGTTGGTCGGGGTGACGACGACGTGCCAGCAGGCGTTCGCCGCGTGCTGGGTGTCGTTGACCTCGGCGCAGACCGTATGGTTGCCCGCGGCCTCGTAGCCGGGAGCATAGACGTACTCCCCCGCGCTGCCGGGGACCGAGGCATTGTCGACGCTCCATCCGTAGAGGAGGAGTGCCGGAATGGTGTCGACGTCCTCTACCGTCACCGAGAGGGTGACGTTGGCGCCTTCGGCGACCGTCGGCGGGGTGGTGGGAGAGGTGGCCGTGATCGCGGGTGGGTCGTTGATGCACGTGACCACGACGAGGCTGGTGTTGTTGTTGGAGACCTGCCGCACCGTGCCGTGGGCCCCGTAGGTGATGTTGCCGCTGCCGCACCAGTTTGGATCGGGGTCGATCGTCAGGGTGCCATTGCCTGCGAGGCTCAGCCCCAGGGGCTCGGTGTCCGTCGAGACGGTGAATTGCAGGCTGTCGCCCTCGGGGGGCGAGGGCTTCCACTTGAGGTACTTGGCCAGGTCGACGACGACGCTGGAGTCCTCCTCGATGGTCTGGTCAGGCACGTGGGTCGAGCTGATGCGGTACTCCGTCGCTGGGACGGTGACGACGAGGTCATAGCACGGTGACAGGGACAGCGCAGCGTCCTCTGACTTGAAGCAGAGGGTCTCGACGGTGGGGAAGACGGGGGCGATCAGGGTCACCTCACCGGTGTTCCATCGCTCGGGGGTCTGCGGTGTCTCGATCGGGAAGCTCACCTGCACCGACGCCTCGGTTGCTGGCAGAAGGGAGGCGCCGTCGTGGAGCCACACGAGGTAGTGGTGCTTGTCGGCGACATCACGGTCGGTGAAGATGTCGGCAAGGTCGACCAGGGTCGAATCGACGACCCCTTGGGCGAGGGTGACCCCCCCGGGATTGGGCGTACCTGGGACGATGTAGGGGACGTGGTTGACACCTTCGATGGTGAAGCACAGCTGGGTGTCGAGCACCCCCCCAGCAGCGTCGGTGACGCTCGCGGGCAGGCACGTCTGGGCCGTGAGGCTGAAGTTGGCCTCGGGCTCGGCCGTGAGGTTCTTCGTCACATCGTCGACCGTGAAGGTGACGTTGGGGTGGGAACCAATGATCGCATAGTCCCACGTGTCCCCATCGAGGTCCTCGAAGTAGGTGGCAAGGTCGAAACTGGCGACCTCGTTCTCCGTCAGCTCCAGCACCATCGGGTCCCCCTGCAACGGGGTTGGGGGGGTGTTGACCAGGAGGTCAATCGAGTAGTCGCCGGCACCACCCAGGGCGTGGGGCACGACGTAGAAGGTCCCTTCGTCCTGGAGGATCGCCGATACCTCGCCCTCGGGGTCGACCACATAGTCGTTGAGCTGGAGGCTGCTACCGGGGATCTGCCCCGTCTCAGAGTGCAGCTCGAGGCCCAGGTTGGGGGTGCCCAAGGAGCCATTGAAGAGGCTCGTGGTCATGGTGGCGTTGACGATGGTGCCGGCGTGGCCGGTAAAGCAATAGAAGTCCGTCGCATCGATGGACGCCCCCAGCCCACCGTTGCCGACGGTGCCCGTCAGGATCTGGCTGTGTCCAGTGGCCAGCACGGGAGTGCAGCTGGCGGCATCGTTGTCGCTGTCGGTGGTGGCAATCGCCCGCAGGAGGGTCAGCCGGTAGGGGCCGTCGCCCTTGACGCCCCAGACGCGCAGCAGGTAGTCCCCGGTGATCGGCGGGGCGAAGTCGGCCATGCGGTAGGAGCTGCGCACCGAGGCGTTGGTCACCTGTTCGCCCTCGGGATTGAGCTGGTCGATGGGAGCGGCGCCCGCGGGTTCGTAGAGCTCGACCGTGACGAAGTCGTCCCCATCGGGCGCATCGACGCGCACCGAGAGGATGTCGGTGTCGGTCAGGGTCGCGATGAGGTTGACGACGAAGAAGTCACTGTAGTCGTTGTAGTTGTCCATCGTGCCGAGGACCTGCGCCTGACCGCTGCCATCGAAGGTGATGGTGGAGGTGTTGGTGGGGGAGTTGTTGGCGTCGACGGGGATGACCACCGTCGTGCGGGTGAAGGTGACGGAGTAGTTGAGGAACGGCCCCTGGGTCTCGACGCGCACATAGAACCATCCGGTGTGCTCGGGGGTGAAGTGGGTCGCATCGGCGGGGCCGTTGATGGGGTTGGATTGGATCCAGTAGAGGTCCGGGTCCCACACGGAGAGGCGATTGGTTCCCTGGCAGGGGGTGTCGTCGCAGGTCACCAGCACGTCGATGCGGTCGCGGCTGGTGCCGTTGGCGTAGGCGATGACCCGATAGAACTGGTAGACGTCGGTGGCGCCGCTGCCCGAGCCCGTCAGGGTCGTCCCACCGGTGGAGGGCCAGACGGTGATGGCACCGCCGAAGTCGTAGGGGTCCATCGAACGCCCCGAACCTCCCTCGCTGGTCGCCGGCGCAGGGGTGGCCGACACAAGCAGGGGGCTGGTCGATCCAAAGAGCAGGGTGACCGTGAAGATGACCGCAAGCATCCGTTGGGGGTTCATGCACGTGCTCGTCCAAGGAGGGGTATGAAGGCTTCGGTCCGTTCCGGTGCAGCCCGACTGGTCACTCGTCCCCCAGCTCGGAGGTGTAGTCGACCGCTTCGTCCTCGCTGTCATCGGTCGTTGCCGCAGATCGGGAGGCACGATAGTCGATGTAGGTCGGGCCCGGGCGACGGCGCAGCGCGATCACGGCGACGACGATGACCAGCAGGAGCGCGATGGCGATGATCACATAGAGCATCGGGATGATGGCGCTCTCGCTCCCCGCAGGGCGCACCAGCAGGACCGTGGGGACATGGTAGTCGTGCCGAAGGATCCCCGTCGGCGAACCTTCTCGGACCTCCAGGCGGAAGGTCAGCTGCCCGACCTCATTGGCCGAGTAGGTGTAGTTGACCGTGGTGTTGTTGCCGGGGCCCACCGGGGGGATCAGCTGCGCACCGACGTTCTGTTCGTCGATGTAGAAGACGAGGTACGTCAGCCGCGCCTCCGCGTTGCCCCCGTTGTGGAGCACCGTCTGGAGGGTCACCGGCTTGCCCGAGGTGATGGCGACCTCCTCCCGCGCCGTCTTGCCCTTGACCGCCGACGCGCCGGGGAACGTGACGGAGATCACCTCCAGCTGGAAGCGGAAGCTCACTGGGTCGCGCAGGGTGACGCTCCCACAGGCACGGTTGTTCTCCTCCTGGGTCTCCTCGACGACGTCGTGCGGGTCGATCTGGGCGCAGAGGTCGTAGACCCCGCTGGCGTAGGTGCCGCTGGCCGTCCATGTCAGCGGCACGAGCTTCGAGGGCTGCGCCTCGGAGAGGAACACCGCCTGGGTCTCGATCGGCCCCCCCGGTGCGCCCCCGGCAGGGCCGAAGGTGTAGCGGAGGTTGGTCTCGAGGTCTCCCTTGAGGCCGCTGACCGAGACCTTGGTGGTCAACTGCAAGGGGGCGCCCAGGTCGATGACCAAGGGGGTGATGGCCAGTGATTCGACCACCAGGTCCGGTACCGAAGGCACGGCGCTGATCGCGAAGCTGGCGCAGCGGCGGTTGTTGGCCTCGTCGAGCTCGACGACGGTCTCATCGGGATCCGCCTGCACGCACAGCGCGTGCACACCAGCAGGGACGCCCGTGGTGTCCCAATCGAAGGTCTTGGTGAAGTTCCCGAGTGGCCCCAGCGGCAGCAAGCCCTTGCGCCCCAGCTCGGTGTCGCCATCGAGCAGGAGCGCCAGTTGGGCATCGGCGGGGGAGGTGTCGTAACCGAGGTTGGCGACGGTGGTGCTCACATGCACCGACTGGCCGACGATGGCGGTGTTGGCCACCACGCCGCCGACGGTGAAGTTGAGCCCCTCGGGGGAGAGGTCGGGGAAGCTGGTGAGGTTGAGGACTACGTCGAGGTGGTTGTTGGTGGTGTTGTTCTCGGCGAGCACCCCCTCCCGATCGACGGTGGCGCGAATCTTGTGCGAACCGACACCCAGCCCGGTGGTGTTGTAGCTGAAACTGACCGTGGCGTGCTCGCCCGGTCCGAGCGATTCGAAGATCCGGCTCTCGTTGAGCACCAAGAAGGGGTTGGCCACCCGCAGGAAGGTGACGTTGCAAGGGGCTGCTGAACCGGTGCCGAGGTTGACGACATTGGCGCTGAAGATGACCGGCTCGGAGACCTGGGTCGCGTTGGGCAGGACCATGAAGCTCTCGACGACCAGGTCAGGCACGAGCACCTCGGTGACCGTGACGTTGGCACACAGCTGCGAGACCGTCGGGCTGACCTGCGCGCAGGCCTCGTGGACGCCGATGGTCGCGTTGGTGGTCTGCCAGGTCGTGTTGAGGGGGTACTGGTCACCGAAGATGGTGAAGGGATAGAGCTCCTCGATGGTCTGATTGGCCAGCGGGACGCCGTCGATGGAGAGGGTCAGGGTCTGGTTGATCGAAGCGTTGTTGCCGAGGTTGCGGACCACCATCTCGAGGAAGATGGGCTGTCCCAGCTCGACGCTGCTGGGCTCGGTGGTCAGGTAGGCGATGATGGGCTGGTCGAAGAGTGGTCCTTCGAAGGAGATCACCACCTCGAAGTGGTCATTGGTCACGTTGGTGTCGTTGTGGGTCCCCACATCGGCAGCGAACGTGTAGTTGGTCCCGACGGTCAGTCCGGCATCGAGGGTCTCGAGGGTGAAGTTGAAATCCCACCCGTTCGGGGATGTGCTGACGTTGGTGAGGTTACCGGTGCGGTTGACGGCGCCGAGGTCGATGGTCGGCGGCGTACCGTTGGAGTAGCCCAAAGAGACGTTGACCCAGGTCGCATTGTCGATACCCACGTTGCGCACATTGATCGTGAAGACCACCCGCTCGCCAAGGTTGGGGTGCAACTTGGTGGTTCCGTTGCTCGTATATCCGATGGAGACGATGACAGCATCGACGCTCAGTGCGCGGCCTGCGGTCGAAGGTGCCGCACGACCGTGAGGGTCGGCCGCGACGGGCAGGGCAGTCAGCACCATCCCCAGCAGCAACAGGCACCCTGCCACGGCGATGATGCCACGTCGCTGCTCCCTGTGTCCGTGGTGCGGTCCCATCAGCCTCTCCCCATGTCGTTCCAATCCTCAAGCCTTGGGTCCTGGTTTCTTGCCGGGCTTGTCCGAGGCAGGCTTGGTCCCCGATGCCCCTGGCTTCGCGGTGGCCTGCTGGCCCTTGGGGCCCGTGGCACCCTTCTTGGCCGGGGCCTTGTCAGTCCCACCCGACCCCTTGCCGTCGAGGGCGCGCGAGGCGCGGCGGTTGGCGGCGCTCATCGCCAGCAGCACCACGACCATGCCGATGAGCACGGCGATCACCAAGAGGCTGCTGAACCAGGTGAGGGTGGGGGGAGCCTCGATGGGCGGCCGCACGGAGCAGAGCGGGTTGCTGGGGCAGTCGTCCTTGCCGTCGCAGACCCCGTCGCTGTCGCTGTCGCGATGCTCGCTCGGGTCGCCAGGGCACGCGTCGACGCTATCGGAGAACCCATCATGGTCGTTGTCGTAGTCGCTGAGGAACCGCAGGACGATGTCGGAGTGATCCAGCCTCCCGGTGATCGGGTCGAAGGTGCGGAAGAGGGTCATCACGCGGTTCTGGTAGACGAACATCCGCGCGAGGTCGTCGTCCCCATAGGTGTGCTCCCCGTCGGGGGTGAAGTCCTCCCGATCGCCGGGGCGGCTGGCCTGGTAGATGGTGGGGCTCCACCCACTGCCCCCCAGAGTGGCGTTGAAGATCCGGTAGACGACGTCGACATCCTTGCCCTGGGCCGTGCCGTCGTCCTGCGTCTCCCACGCGGCGTAGAGGTAGCCGTCGGCCGCCAAGGTCAGGGCTGCGTTGCCGTCGGGACCCGAATCCCCCGGCGGCGAGAGGCTGGTACCGTTATCCCAGGAGGCCCCGTCGTAGCGGCGAACGACCACGTCGTCGTCGATGAGGACCTTGCGGGTGGCGATGCCCCCGAGCGTGGTGTAGCTCAGGAACAGTGTCCGTTGCTGCAGTCCTGCCTGCCCTGCCTCGACGGTGGCCATCCGCGGCCGCGGGATGATCTGCCGGTCCGTCGTCTCCCGGTGGTCGACCACCTGCACCGGTCCCCAGCGGGTGCCATCGAACAGACGGACATGGACCTCGGCAAATCCGCCACCGCGGGAGGTGCGGCACCAGGTGACCGCCAGTGAATCCCCGAAGACCGCCAGGGTCGGGAACTGGTCGAAGGTCTCGTTGGCTGGTGCGGACAGGCGGGTGCTCGCGCCCCACACCCCAGCCGAGTCGAGGCAGCGCAGGTAGACCTCGGTGAGCGCTCCGCGGTTGCGGTCGTAGGAGATGCACAGCTGTCCGTCGTAGACGATTGCGTCGACGTTGAGGTCGTCGAAGGGCTCGGTCGAAGTGCCATCCTCCTCGTTGGCGACCTGTGGCACTGACCATTCGTCGCCTTGGAAGGTACTGTAGAGGATGTCGCTGCCAGTACCCCGGCCAGGGAGGATCCCCGGGTCACCCGACTGCCAGAACACCAAGAGCTTCCCCGAGAATGTCACCAGGATGGGCTGATGGTTGCCGTTGCCGACTGGGTCGAGCGAACCTGGGGTGAGCAGCCACGGGTCCGTCGGCAAGGCGCCGATCCTGGAGTGTTCTACGACGTGGGGCTTGGGGGACCATTGGCCGTCCTTGAGGATCAGTTCGCGGACGTAGACGTGGCGCGAGAGGGCGGTGGGACTCCCTGGGTTCACCGGCACGTCGGGGTTCTGCTCCTTGCTGGTCCACGCCACGAAGAGGCTCTCGCCAAACTGCACAGCGGCGCCCTCGCGATAGTCGATCTTGTCGAGGTCGTAGGTGGCGTCGATGAAGCCCGAGTCGGGACGGACCATCGGCCGCCCGGTCTCGATCGCCAGGGTCGGCGTGGCGACCAGGGTCAGCAAGACAAGGGTCAGGGTGGGGAGGGCGCTCCCGACACTGGCCGAATCAGAGGCGAGGCGCATGGTCCGTATCCTAGTGGATTCGGGCATCCCCCCTTATACCAATCCCGGTCCACCCTTCGTATCCTGCGAAGGGAGTGGAGGAGGCTGCACCCTACGCTTGGGCCAGGGCGCGCAGGTGACGTTCGAGGGGCGCGAGCCCCCCGGCGCCCAGGCCATAGCGCTCCTGCACCAGCCATTGGGCCCACAGCTGCTGGCAGGGGCAGTGCAGCTGCGAGAGGAGCGCGAAGTCCTGCGTGACGCATGCTTGCCGCAACGTCGCCAGGGCTGCGGCGTCGCAGCGCCCGCAGTTGTGCGTACCCCGTGGTGTCCCCCCGGCAGTCGGCGAGCTCAGCAGGTGGACCGTCGGATGGGCGGTGGCGATCCGCTGGAGCGCGGCGATGACCGACCACAACCAGGGGGGACGGTAGACGCCCCGCTGGAAGAGGCGGTCATTGAGGGTCGCCTTCTGGACGTTGAGGGGATTGATGGAGATGGTGTGTGCAAGGGGGGCAGCGACCGCGGCCGTCGCCACCACGTCCTCGATGGCCTGCCATTCGGTCAGGAAGGCGGGCTTCATCAGCAGGTAGGCGCGCACGCGCAGCCCCGCCGCCTGCACCCGCAGGGCCGCCGCGAGGAAACCCCGGCGCGAGAAGCCCTTGTTCATGGCGTACTCGAGCACCATCGGGTGGGCCGACTCGAGACCGATCGCGATCTCCAGCTGGGGCGCCACCGCGGCAGCGGCGGCCAGGCGAGGTGCCGTCAGGAAGGCCGGAAGGCTCTCGACGACGATCCGCGAGAAACCTGCGTCGACGGCGCTGCGCAACAGGTCCACCTGGATCTCAGGCGTCACCTCGCGCGGGTCGAAGAACGAGCCACTGGTGTAGACCTTGAGGATCCGTTGGTCGGTGCGGCGTGCCAACAAGGAGCCAAACTGCGTACGGAGTTGTTCGGGTGAGACGCGCATGGCCGTGTCGTTGTAGTAGCCACAGAAGGAGCAGCCCCCTGACATCGCCAGGATGCAGCCGGGGGTCGTCAGCACGCCGGTGAGGAAGCGCGCGGGTCTACCATCGAGGGATTCGTCACCCTCCCAGGAGGCGACCAGCGACTGCGGGTCGGCCTTGCCGGCGAAGCGCTCCTTGGGTGGCCGCAGCGAGCTGACGAGCGCCACCATCTCTCGCACCTCCTTCACCTCCACTGCTGCCGGCCTCGCCAGACCACTCCTGGTACAAGTAGCACGCCCTGCGGCACCTTTTTGTGCGCCCCTGCGGTGCAGCATCCCTCAGCATTGGGGGTTCTGACCATCGGCGCGAGCGTCAAGCCACTGTCGATCCTGAGCAAGGCGCTCAACACCTCCGTGCGCGTCGAGCTGCACGGCGGCGTCGAGTTCCGCGGCATCCTCGATGGCTACGACCCGCACCTCAACCTCGTGCTCCGCAACGCCGAGGAGATCCGCGATGGGAAGACCGTGCGGACGTCAGAGCTGCTCGTGGTCCGGGGCGATAACGTCATATACGTCTCCCCGTGATGGGCGCGGCCCTCCCCGACCTGGGGCCGGAGCAGGCTCATGTCCAAGGGCACACCGTCGCAGGGCAAGCGGCAGAAGGTCACGCACATCCGCTGCCGCCGGTGCGGGCGCCA
Source organism: Thermoplasmata archaeon (assembly GCA_023265395.1). Lineage (GTDB taxonomy): Archaea > Thermoplasmatota > DTKX01 > JAHFTX01 > JAHFTX01 > JAHFTX01. Next base: position 9,459 of record JAHFTX010000042.1, on the reverse strand, counting down.
CGCCTACCACTGGACCAAGAAGCGGTGCGCTTCCTGCGGCTTTGGCGAGACTGCCAAGCTGCGCGGATTCGACTGGGTCAAGCCCCGCTGAAGGCGAGTGGCTGCGCGACGCGCGCGATGAGGGCTGTCGTTGCTAGGCTCAGGCGCCCAGCTTGGAGTCGTACTCACCGCGGACCACCGCAAGGTGCGCCTCGCGGGGGTTGAGGCCGTCGACCGTGACCCCCATCGAGGTACAGGTGCCGATGACCTCGCGCACCATCGACTTGAGGGAGCGGCCCACCAGGACGCTCTCCTTCATGCGCGCGATCTTGATCACTTGATCGATGCTCAGGTCGCCCACGACCTGGCTCTTCGGATTGCCCGCCCCGAGCTCGATCTGCAGCTCGGTGCGGATGAGGCTGGTCGTGGGGGGGGTGCCGACGGTGATGCTGAAGGACTTGTCCTTCTCGACGATGACGGTCACGGGGACCTTCATTCCTGCGAACGCGGCAGTCTTCTGGTTGATCTCCTTGACCACGAGGTCCAGGCGGACGCCCAGTGGGCCGAGCGTCGGACCGAGCGGTCCGGCGTTGGCCTTGCCGCCATCGACCATCACGTTGACCTTGTCTGCCATCAGCGTTCCCTCCTGTTGGTGCCCGAGGATGGGCTCTCGTCGCCACCCTTCTCGATGACCCGCACGTGGTCGCCGCGGACGGTGATGGGGATCGGGATGACGCTCTCGATCAGTTCGACCGTGATCTCCTCCTTGCCTTCGTCGATCTGCTTGACGCGGGCCTTCTCACCCTTGAAGGGGCCCGCGATCAGCTCGATGATGTCGCCCTCGACGATGCCACTGACCACCGGTTTGGGGGTAAGGTAATGGTCGATCTCTTGGAGGCTGGTGACACCCCCGACGACGTTGTGGACGCGCCGTACGCCTTTGAGCATGTGGCGCAGCCGCTCCTCGTCGGCGGCCTCCACCAGCACGTATCCTCGCAGGTTCTGCGGCGAGAGGATCGCATAGACGTCCTCTCCGGTGACCTTGACACGATGGGCGATCATGTCGGCGGCGATCCGCTCGTGGCCGATGGAGGTCTTGACCGCGAAGAACTTGCCGCAGGTACCTTGGGCTGGCTCGACCGGGCCGATGGATTCCTCGGTGGTCGGGACGACCTGGGTGGTACCCCCTTCGGCGGCCGCCAGTTCTGCCTTGAGCTCCCCCGCGCCCTCGAAGAGCGAGGGGACGGAGCTCTCCCCCTTCTCCTCGTCGGTGGGGGCGCCCTTCTGGTCGCCTTCAAGGGAATCCTCAAGAGTCATCGAACGTCGCCCTCCTCAGAAGCGCAGCCAGCTGTGGAACCAGTCCGGGAGGTAGAGGAACCCCGCCCAGATGAGAACTCCCAGGAAACCGAGGATGCACACGCCGACGAAGCTGACCTTGAGGATGTGGATGTACTCGGGCATCGAGGGCTTGCGTGCCATCCGGACGATGCGGGCCCACTTGCCCATGCCGGGGCGGTAGAGGAACGCGGCCGCTCGGGCCTCACCGCGCTGAGCGCGCTTGGAGACGCTCTCCCAGTTGAGTTCGGAGATTTCCAGAGGGGCCCCTCCGAGTTTTCGCCAATACTTGCCGCCCCCATATAAAGGAAGTGGGTTGCGCTCAAGGGGGCGGAGGACCGGCTGCGACTAGCCGACCTGGTCGACGCCATCGCCGCGGAGCTTGCGGCGCACTCGCTTGGAGGTACGCCCGAGGATCTGGCGGCTCTCGACGCCGGTGAGGACGACCATCACCCGCAAGGTGCGCTCGAGGGCCATGTCGACGCTCGCACCCCAGATGATCCGCGCCTCGGGAGCGATCGCCTTCGCGATATCCTCGACGACCTGCTCCGCTTCGGCAAGGGACATGTCCGGACCACCGCTGACCTTGACCAGCGCACCGAGGGCCGCACTGGTGTCGACCTCCACCAACGGCGAGTGCAACGCCTCTTCGACCGCCTCGTGGGCACGGCCCTCGCCGCTCCCCTCCCCCATGCCAATCAGGGCCACTCCCCCGCCCTTGAGGATCGTGCGGATGTCGCTGAAGTCGAGGTTGACCAGGCCCGGGCGCGTGATGATCTCGGTGATGCCCTTGATCGATCGCATCAGCACCTCGTCGGCGACCTTGAAGGCCGCCTCGACGGGCAGCTTGGGCACCAGTGCCAGCAGACCGTCGTTGGGGACGACGATGACGGTGTCAGCATGCTGCCGCAGCTCTTCGAGGCCACGTTCGGCGTTGCGCATGCGCGCTGCCCCCTCTGCACCGAAGGGGAGCGTGACCACCGCCAGGGTGAGGATGCCCAGGTCCTTGGCGAGCTTGGCGACCACCGGGATCGAACCGGTGCCGGTGCCCCCGCCCAGCCCGCAGGTCAGGAAGAGCAGGTCGGTCCCGCGGATGAGCGCGGTCAGCTGCTCGGCGCTCTCGAGGGCACTCTGATGGCCGATCTCCGGCAACGCCCCCGCGCCCCGACCGCGGGTGGTGCGCCGGCCCAGGAGGACCTTGTGGGTGGCATGGATCATCAGCAGGTGTTGGGCGTCGGTGTTGGCCGCGATGAGGGTGATGCCGGGGATCCCCTCCGCGGCCAGTCGGTTGATGGTGTTGCACCCGCCACCGCCGCAGCCGACGATTCGGATGGTGGTGGTCAGGCCCTCGAGGAACTCCTCGAGGTCGGCGTCGTCCTCGCCCGGCCCACGAGGTGGCAGCGGCGGGGGAGCGATGCCCTTGCGCGGGATGGGGGCCACTTCGAGCGCTCCGCGGTGCCGTCGACGGTACCGTCGGCGCCAGCGACCGCCGGGGGGTTAAAGGTGGTGTCGGGGAGCCACGTCGCAGCGAGGCTACCCGAGCACATCGAGCTGAGGGGCGCGCACCAGGTTCTGGCTGGTGTACCTGCTCTTGACGCCGGTGACGACGATCATGACCGAGATCTGGCGCTCCATGGAGTGGTCCACCGAGCAGCCCCAGATGATCCGAGCGTTGGGGTTGATCCGCGACCCGACGACCTCGGCGACCCGCTCCGCCTCGGCCACCGTCATGTCGGGACCCCCGCGGACGCTGATGATCGCGCCCTGGGCGCCGTTGATGTCGACATCCAGCAGGGGCGAGTTGATGGCGGCGTTGACCGCCTCGACGGCCTTGTCATCGTCCTGCGCCTCGCCGATGCCGATCATCGCCGGCCCGGCGTTCTTCATGATGGTCTTGAGGTCGCTGAAGTCGAGGTTGACGAGCCCAGGCTTGGTGATGATCTCGGTGATGCCTTTGATGGCATGGATGAGGACCTCGTCGGCGACCTTGAAGGCCTCGTTGAGGGGGAGCTTCGGTACGAGGTCGAGGAGCTTGTCATTGGGGACCATGATGACCGTGTCGCAGTAGGCCTCGAGCCGCTGCAGGCCGAACTGGGCGTTCTGCATGCGCACCGTGCCTTCGCTCTTGAAGGGCAGCGTGACGACACCGATGACCAGCGCACCCGCATCGCGGGCGAGCTTGGAGACGAACGGCGCACTGCCCGTGCCCGTGCCGCCGCCTAGGCCACAGGTGACGAAGACGATGTCGCAACCGCTGACGACCGCCTTGAGGTCCTCCTCGGTCTCCTTGGCTGCCGCCTCGCCGACCTCGGGCAGAGCGCCTGCGCCCAAGCCCTTGGTGCAGCGCCGACCGATGAGGATCTTGCGGGGCGCGTGGATCGACAGCAGGTGCTTGGCGTCGGTGTTGATGGCGAACATCTCGGCACCTTGGACGCCGATCTCGGCCAGCCGCATGATGGTGTTCGAGCCGCCACCGCCGCAGCCGACGATGCGGATCTTGACCTTGAGCGTCTCGATGAGCTCCAGCAGTTCCTGGTCGTCGGCCCCGGGCGCAGGGTTGCTCTCAATCTGCGGGGTGGAGCGGGCCAAGGCCTCGTCGATCAGTGACTTCATCGTGGAACCCTCACTCGCGCTGAGGGCGCCAACGGAGTCCGGCCTTTTAAAGGTTCATCTTTATGCTTTCGCTCCGCCACGAAGGGCAGGCATGCGCTCAGCGGCGCAGCTGACGCACGAACAACGACAGTCGCGAGGCAGCCCCCTGGTCGCGAGTGGTCCCCTGCCGTGGGGCGTGGCTGGGATAGGGCGCGCTGACCAAGCCCTCGTGGGAGAAGAGGGGGCGGGGCGAAGTACGGTGCCGCTGCAGGCTGGTCGAGTGCAGCAACAGCCGCACCTCCTCGACCGAGGGGGCGAGGGGCCAATCGATACCTGGTGCCAGCCGTCGCAGGTCCAGTCCCCCCCTTGATCTGCGCGACGAGCCGTGCGTCGATAAGCCTTCGGATGGGGGGTACCGCTCCCGTCGACGCAAGATCAGCGCTAGCGCACGTGATACCGCATCGGCGGGTTCGCGGTTTCGTTGCTGCCCGTTCCCTCGCGTGCGAGCACATGGCCGCCCGAGACGAGGGCATGCAAATGATAGGCACAGACGGCCGCTGGCAGGCGCAACTGCTCTGAGACCTGTTGCAGTTCCAGCGCCCCGGTGCCCAGCAGCGCGAGGATGGCGCGCTGCGTGTCGGTGAGCAGGCGCACCTTGGTCGTGCGGGCACTGCCGCCCTCGAGCGCGGTCACCTCCATCTCCAGCAGGCGGGCCTCGGTAGGGAAGATCAGGATCTCATCGCCCTCGCGCTGGGAGTGGACCATGCCCCGTCGCCGCAGCTGGCCGATGGCCCGCAGCACCGTCGGAGGAGACAGGCCCAGCGCCTGGGTCAACTTCTGCAGCGCGATGCCCGGCTCGTAGGCGATGGTGGTGAAGACGCGGTCAGCGACGCTCTCCTTGAAGATCTCCAAGGGCAGCGACACCACCCGGGTCACCAGCCGCGGACCCCGGTCGACGATCTCGAGCTCCTTGCGGCGGGCCTCGGCCTCGTGCAGCGCGGTCAGGCGGCCAAAGGCGGCGGTCGCCTGCTCCTGGTCGCCGCGGTTGAGGAACACCACCGCCAGGTTGTACCAGACGCCGGTGTCGACCGGATCGAGCTCGAGCGCCCGCTTGTAGCAGAAGACCGCCAGGTCGGGGTCCCCGGCGGTGTAGTGGACGTTCCCGGCGTTCTGCCAGGCCACGACGCTGCCCGGGTCGTCCCACAGGACCTTCTGGTGCAGCACCTTGGAGCGATGGTCGTCGCCCAGGCGCCGCAGGGCCGACCCCTTCCCCGAGATCGCGGGGGTGAACTCGGGGTCGAGGAACAGCACGCGGTTGTACTCGGACATGGCATCGTCGAAGCGCCCCATGCGGGAGAGCACGTCGCCCTTGCACGTGCGGGCGATGGGATGGTCGGGCCCCAGTGCCAGCGCGACCTCGAACCGCTCGAGGGCGGCCTCGAGCTCCCCATCGCGGTAGAGAGAGAAGCCATCGGAGATGACGCGGTCGACGCGCCAATCACGGATCAGCGACCGCACCAGTGCGACGACGCTACCCGCGGCGAGCATCGGGGCTGTCACCAGCAGGACGCTCACGAGCACGCCGCCCGACCCCGTCAGCAGCGATGCTCCCAGATCCGACCACTGCCCCTGCAGCGACGACCCTTGGGGCTGGAGGATCGCGCGAAGGCTCAGCGCACCGATGATGGACATCGCCATCAGCGCCGGTAGGTAGACGAGCTGCAGCCGCTGGCCGGCGCGCGGGCAGATGACGGTGAGCAGTCCCCAGCCGCCGAGGGCGGCGCCGCACAGCAGGCTGAAGACCGCCAACCCACTGGGGAGGACCGAGAGGCGAGTCGCAAGCAGCGTCAAGAGCACCACCCCCAGACCCACCGCCAATGGGAGGGGGCCGCGGTTGCGGGGATTGGCCAGCAGGAATAGACCGATTGCTGCGACGCCCCCCAGGCCGAGCAGCAACGTCAGCAGGAGGATCTCGCGGTTAGGGGGCACCAGCGCCAGGGCCAGTGACGCGATTGCCCCCACCGACGCCCCGGTGGTCAGCACCCAGCGGCGCCGCGGCGGCGTCTGCGGTGCCCGTTCCGCCAGCCACAAGAGGACCAGCAGCGCCCACAGCAGCGCCGCGGCAAGATTGATCCCCTGGAGCATCAGGTCCGAGGTCGGCAGGCGCAGGAAGAGGACTTCGAGGCAGACCAGCAACGTCGCCCCCAGGGCCAGGGCCAGCAAGGCGCCGTCCCACGGCACGAGGCGGATCTGCAGCGACAGGCGTCGCGCGACCTGATCGGCAGCGCTCCCCTGGGGCACCTCGTCGCCACCGCGGGCGAGTGTGTCGGGTCGGTCTTGCTCTGCCGTTGAGGGTGGCGGGTCTGCCCGTACCATCGGAGGACCTGCGCGTGTGATCGAGGATGAACCTTTGCTTGCCGTCCGAGGCACGGCCCCTACCGCTGCAGGATCCCGCGCTTGCCACAGGCGGGGCAGGCGATCGCCAAGGGCCGCTCGGTCGAGAAGAGCGGGAAGCGCTCCTTGCAGTTGGGGCACCGGACCCGGCCAAGGGGCCCGGAGCCCGGCGTGCCCTCGTTGCGCGGCAGCGACTCCCACGTCCCGACGCTTCCCGCCGCCGTCGTGGCTGTGGCGGATGCATCGCTTGGGTTGACGATGGTCTCGCCCACGACCATTCCGGTGGCTGCAGCTCCCTCAGTCGGAATCGATTCCGTCCCCTCCGGCGCCGCGATGGCCGCAGGGGTCTGCGCGTGCGTCAGCGTCGCCTCACCCGTCGAAGGGGGCACCGCAGGTGCCGGTCCTCCGTAGCCGCCAGCTGGGGCTCCGAAGTGCGGCTGGACTGGGGCCTGCTGCGGCGCATAGCTCCCTGGCGTCGGGCCATACCCGTAGGGCGGGTAGTACGGGGCGTGCCAGCCCCAGGGCGGGGCCTGGTAGACGGGGTAGCCAGGATAGCCCGGCGCGGCCGTCGGCGGCGGGACCGGGGATTGCTGCGGCGGCCACGGGGGCGTCGGCGCAGGGGTCGTCGGAGCGGCCGCAGGGGCGGTGCCGCCTGTGTTGGCCCCTGCTGTCCGCAGGTGGGCTTCCTGCAACTGGCGGGTCAGTGCCGTGACGTTCCGGCGCTCGCTGGCGAGCTTGGAACGCAGGTGAAGCACCCACACCACCAACACCAGGACCACCAGCAGCAGGAGTGTCACGCCCAGGGCCCATCCGAGGACCTCTGCGCCCAAGCCGGTCTGCGCGCCAGCGAGGACCTCGATCTCGCCCGAGACGTTGGTCGAGGCGCCGCGTTCGTCGACGACTTTGACGAGGACCCGGTGTCTGCCCTCGGCGGAGAACGTGTAGTTGCACGCGGTCGCTTCGGAGGAGTCGCAGCTTGCCCCGATCTGGGCGTCGTCGATGAACCAGGTCAGGCGCGAGAGCACCCCGTCGAGGTCGTTGGCCGCTACGCGCATCGAGGTCCGGGTGCCGACGAAGCCGACCTCCGGCACCAACAACGTCACTGCTGGCGCCCGGTTGTCGACGACGACCCGGAAGGTCGCGTTGCCCGTCGCGCTCTGGTCGTCCTGCAGCGAGACGCGCACCCGGTAACCCAGCTCGCTCGTCGGCGTGCGGTAGCGGTGCTCTTGGAGCGGCAGCGTCGCAAGGGTGATTGCCACGGGCCCGACGATCGCGCCGTCACCCCAATCGACGGTCATGCGCACGATGGTGCCATCAACGTCGGTGGACCCCTGCAGACCGAGGGTCAACGGGTCGAAGCTCTTGATGTGGAGCAGGGGTTCCGGGACGATCGGGAGCGGCGGAGTGGCGACGATCACCACCGTCGGGGCACGGTTGAGCACCTGGACCTGTGCCTGTCCGGCGACGGGGTTGCCGCCGAGCGGATAGGCCGTCACGACGGCCGTGTAGGTCGCGCCGCCCCTGCTGTAGGATCTCCCGATGCTCAGGAGCCCCTCGCCCGAGGTGGTGGTCCCATCGCCGAAGTCCCAGTGCATCAGCGTGCCCTCCGCAAAGGGTGCGAGGGCAGCCTCGAAGGTCACCGTCTCGAAGGTCTGCACCTGCGAGGGGTTCGCCTCGAGGGTCAGCACCGCCGGGCCGCCGCCGGGCAGCACCGTCACCTCCAATGACGTCGTCGCAGCGCCACCGCCACTGGGGTCGGTCGCGACGATCTGGAGCGTCTCGCTGCCGCTCCACCCTGGGGCACTCGAGAGGGTGATGCCTCCCGAGGGGGTGATGGTCACGCGCACGGACTGGTTGTCGAGGATGCCATAGGTGAGCACATCCCCATCAGGGTCGGCGAAGACCGAGTGGAGGTCGACCGCGTTGGGGCGGACCTCCCCCTGGGCCAGCGTCTGCGGATTGGGGGGTGCCAAGACCACCGGGGGAGAGGTCGAGGTGATCTCGAGGAGCGAGACCTCGACGACCCCGGCGCTGGTGCTGATCAACGTCCACTGGATTGGCACGAGAAGGTCGACGGGGCTCAGGGGAGACGTGTCCGCCACGACATCAGCAAGGGATTCACCCAGGTCGTCGGCCATCGACGCTGAGAGGAGGATGAACCCTTGCACCTTCCCCGGGAAGGTCAGCGCCGAGCTTGGGGGGACGTCGGCACTGCCGACGAGCAGTTGGAGGTCGCGCGGATAGGACGCCACCTGCAGGACGAAGGTCATGTCGACGATCCGCGTCTGCGGGGTGCCGTTGGAGAGGGTGATGCGGATGGTGGAGTTCTCCAACGGGACCGCCAAGCCGCTGATGGAGGTGTTGGGGGACACCGTCGTGACCGACATGGTGCCCGAGACGAGGCTGACCTCGACCTGCGCGGAGGCGTTACCCACACCCTCGACCTCCCAGGAGACCTCGAAGGCGGACAGCTGCGCGAAGCTGGGCAGCAGCGGTCGGACCACTCGCACCCCGTCGCCCAGCGCCCGCTGGGGCGTTCCCATCGTCAGCGTCGCCTGCCGCGCGAGTTGGAGTTGCGGCTGACTGAAGAGGCCGTACGACGCGGCGGTCGCGCCGACGTCGAGTGTCAGGGGCTGGGAGAGGGACTGCCAGCCCTTCTGGTTCCCAAGGACCACCTCGGTGACGCCTGGCCGCACCGACGCATCGGAGGGACGCAGCAGGAGCAGGTCGGCGGCGCCGTCTGGGGTGAGGTCAGCAGCCACGAGCGCGACGCTGCCGAGGGCATCTAGGAGCAGCTCGCCCTGCAACGCACCGGGGGTGCCCGTCAGGCGCTCGACGCTCAGCGTGGTACCATCGGCCGAGAGGATGGCGACATCCCCGGCGCGATCGCGGACCACCAGATGGGCGTTGGCGCCGGTGAGGGCCGCTGTGGTCTGGTTGCAACATCCACCAGCGCCACCGAGGTCCTGCAGGACGAGAGCAGTCGCGCCCGCGCTGCCGTTGTCGACGACGATGAGGAGCCCCTGCCCGCCATCTGCACGCCCGACCGCCACCGAGGGGGCCGACCCGTCACCTAGGTCCCCCAGGTGGCGCGGCGGGAGGTAGGCACGGATGCCAATGGGGTCGAGCACCACCGCCTCGAGGTCGACGCCGGGGACG
>JAHFTX010000013.1 GCA_023265395.1 Thermoplasmata archaeon | reverse complement strand
GATGCTGATCATCGTCCCACCGCAGGCGTGCCGCCTCCGGGGGGGCCGGCACGAGGGTCAGCCCCGAGACGACAGAGGAGCGTTCGATGGGCTCCGAGAACCGCAGCGCGAGGGTCAGGTGATCCTGCTGCAGCTCGCTTGCATCAGCAAGGTCAGCGACGACCGGCCCAGGGGCGGTGCTATCATAGACGAAGGTGGCCACCGAAGCGGAGGCGAGGGGTACGCCGCTGAGCGTGCGCGCGGACGGCCCGAGGGTGATGGTGTAAGAGGTACCGTCGACCAGGCCCCCCTCGCTGGGCGTGAACTCGAAGCGCTGACCTTCCCAGCGGACGATCCCCTCGACAGCAGGACTGAGGGCGAAGGCAGACTCGACCGAGGTCTTGTCCATGGTCTTATCGAAGGTGAACGCGACCAATGGGACGTTGGTGTGGCTATTGGGCGTGGGCAGCTGGGAGAGTATCGTAGGGCGTTCATCGGTCGCGACGGTGCGGGTGGTGAAGGAGAACTGCACTGCGTGCTCGATCGCCATCCCGCTCTGGGAAGTCGCGCTTGCATCGACGATGACGGTGTAGACCGTGCTGGCGGAGAGGATCTGGGGGGTGATCACCAGAACATCAGCGCGCCAAGAGAGGGCGTGCACCAGTGGCGGGGTGATCGAGAGCGCCCCCTCGACGCTGGTGTGATTCATGGCCATGTTGAAGCCGATCTCGATGTCCTCGGTCAGCGAGACGTTGGTGGACCCGTCCCCCGGAAGGACCACCAGCGCCGCTGGCGATGGATCCTGGGCGGGCAATGGGAGTGCCAGGGTCACCAGCCCAAGGATCAGTAGCAGGGCGGGGACGAGGACGCGTGCGCTGCTGCTCCGCAAGGGAGACGACGCGGTGGGGAGGGAGGATGCGCGTGCGCGCAGGCAGCGTCTAGTCCTCGAAGGGGTGCGACGCATCAGGATCCCCCGGTGTCGATGTTGGGATCGAGGGGCGGCTCGATGCCGCAGTAGGTGTACCAGCCCGGAGCATCGATGCGGCCAACGATCTTGTCGCCATCGAGTTGCAAGGGAATCACGGGGATGCCGCGGGGGGCAGGACCGGCGATCCGCTTGGCGCCCCAGTACTTGACACCGGTCGGGTGCGTGTACTGGACGATCTCGAGCGGGTTGTACTGGCTATCATGGCAGATACAGTAGAAGATCCGAAGTTCCTTGCGGGCCAGCCGCCAGTTGGGGACACAGCACGCGTGGGTGCACTTGCTCATGAACGCGATGATCCCGGGCGCGACGACACCGCTGAAGAGTTGATCGAACGAGGTCTTGATCTGCGACGGGTCGACCCGCAACAGGATCGCCGGGATCCCCGTCCCGGGCGCTGCCTTGCCTTCCTCGTCGAGCACTGCGCGCCAGAGCATCGCTGCGCCGTCCTCGACCTGCTTGAAGTGCGACGCGGCCGCAAGCTGGCCGTCGAGCGGGACGACCCAGTTTGAACCCTCCTTCTTGGTCTCTGCCGACACGCTGTAGATGAAACCGGTCTCGAGGGCCCCTTGCGCTTCGACGACGGGGTTGAAGAGCGTCACGACCCCGCCGGCGAGGGAACCCGCGACGGCGGCGACGCCACCGGCCGCGACCATGTATTGGACCGCCTTGCGGCGGCTCATCTGCCCGACCTCGGTCGCCTCCTCTGGCTCCTTGAGGTTGGGCTCGTCGAAGTCCTTGCGCGGTTGCCCCGATGTCACGGTCGTGGCCTCCCCCTTGCCCAGGTCCCTGTCTGCGGTCTCACTTGAAGCTCCACCAGTTGACGTCGACGCTTGGGACCGTCTTGCGGTATCGCCGCTTTGCGACCATGACGTCACGCTGGAAGTACTTGCGGTAGAGGATCGACATCACCGCGGCGACCAAGAACATCGTCGCGACCCACAGGCCGACGGTGCGCTGGTCCCACGCCAACAGCAGCCCGAGCACCACCAGGACCAGCAGCACCGCCTCGACCAAGAGCATCAATGCCACCATGCCGAAGGCCCGAGGGCTCTCGGAGCGGCGCTCGGCGCGCAAGACATCGCCGACCTTGGCATGGCGCTCACGACGTTCCAGCTCGAAGAAGCTGATATCCTTGAAGGAGGGGGCGTAGATGTCGTACTCCTCGGCGGTCTCAGTCAAACGCGACACCCCCCTTGCCCCCACGCAGGACTTTGGCCGAGCCAGAGCGCTCGGGGTCAGCGGCGGACCGCAGCTGCGCGCCGGCGGTATGGCGGGAGCGGGCGGCGACGTAGACGAGCAGCAGCAGCGCGACGACGAAAAGGACAGAGAGACGGACCAGTTCTTCGACTGAGGGGCTGGCCCCTGGCACCGCGCTCAGCGGCAGCGTCTCGAGGCCGACGCGCAGCACCGCCAGGACGCGACTTCCGATCAGGCCAAAGAGCCCAGTGGCCAAGGCAGCAGCGCCGCCGCAGACCAGCCGGGTGTTGGTGCTCGCTGCCGTGGGGAGGAAGGGCCCTTGCCAGCCGGTGTGGAAGGCGTAGAAGGTCAGCACGATCCCTAAGCCGAGGTTGAGCTGGGGCCACGCAAGGGAGATCCATCCATCCTGTGCGGCCAGTCCCAGACCAAACAGCAAGGCGGCCGCGTACCCGCACACCAGGCGCGCACGGGTGCCCGAGAGGAGGAGGCGCCGGACCTCCTCGACCATGGCCGGTCGCGGTTGACCGTAGTTGTTGATCCCGTCGAGGAGGACGTTGGCGAAGGACACCAAGGCAACGGAGCCGCTCGCGAATACCACCACGGCTTGCTCCTTGACGAAGATCGCATAGAAGAAGTAGACCATTGCCACCAGCCAGATCGCCAGGTTCTGCTCCAGCAGCACCCCGCGGCTGGCCAGGACGATGTCCTCGAAGTCGTAGTCGCCCTGCTCGACCATCCGCGGCTCGAGGTAGTCGTGGGTCTTTAGCAGCGGCATGCCTATCAGCAGCAGCAGGAAGAACGCACCGATCGCGAGGAGGCCGAGGTCCCAAGCCCACTGGGGCAACGGCTCAGGCCCCAGGCCCGGCGGCTGCTCGCCCGCGGCGATCTTGGGACCGATCGAGACCGTCCGCAACATCACCCACTGGTCGCTGCCGTCGAGGTCAGGGACGTTGTTGCCGTTGACGCTGTTACCGGCGATGTAGAACACGGCATTCCCCTTTCCCCGGGGCGCATCCCACAGGACCTTCCAGGAGCGCTGGTGGTTGCCATCGGAGGTGTGGGTGACGGCGTTCTGCTTGCTCGAGTCAGCGGGGTTGTAGGTCGAGACGTCAAGGTCGAACACCTGAGTCTGCACAGCGAAGTCGGGATGGGGGGAGAAGGTACCGTTGGAGACGACCATGGCAAAGCCCCCTTGGTGTTGGCCCTCGAGTGCCGGGGGCCCGCCACTGATGGTCAGGGAGATCTCGTAGCGGTCGCCAGGGATGTACGACAGGGGTACGCCCTCGAGGCGGTAGGTGACCACCGTACTGGGGGTCGGGCCGTGGCAGGTGCAACCCGTGGTGCGCGCCTCCTGCGCCGGGGTGGGCCCACCGCCGGAGAATCCGAGGACGTCGACGGTGGCCCCGGCGACGAGCAGGACGACCAACAACAACAGGGTCGTGCACGCGATGATCCGACGTCGCTGCCAGCGCATCGTTGCCGTGCCTCCGCTCCCTGGTAGGGCCGATGGGTCAAACAGACCCGCAGACCTACGCGCCGGTTCTTATACTCGGGCGCCGCTGATTCTGAGGGAGCGTATTTAAAGCCTCGTAGCAGCCGCCGAACCCTCAGGATGGGTGCGCAAATCGTCGCCTCTATGCATCGAGAATCAACAGTCTCGACGGCGGGCTGACCTCAAGTGGCGGAATGGCTCAAGCGCGGCGGACGCGCGGGGAATCCAGCTAGATTGGAGACGGCCCTCGAATGGAGCGCGGCGGGGATGCGTCAGGCCTTGGGAAGGCCGGGGGTTCAGGGGCTCGACCGGTAGGCGAAGTTCTTGTTGCGCAGTGCGACGAAGGTGGCAAAGAGCAACAGCACGTGTGCCAAGTAGAGGTAGACCCAGTAGTTGGGACCAATCGTCCACGTCCGGATGTTCCCTACGACCACCCTGCCGGGGACTGTCAGGCCGACGTAGAGGACCTCTCGCAACGTGAACCCGGCCATCACGAGCAGGGAGAGGAAGGCGGCACCCATCAGTACGCGGTCGCCAAAGGTCGGCTGCGGGGCCGCGAGCTTCACGCGCGTGGATCGGAACCCACGGTGGTGCCGTGTCGAGCTGCGGATGACAAAGTATGTCAGGAAGAGGGTGAACAGGACCGAGAAGATCCCGATTACGCCCAGCCAGTACGCCTGCAACGGGACGCCCAGTTCCGAGATGTCCGCTTCGTTCGCTGGCGGAGCACCATTGCCTTCGCTCACCTGCTGGAAGGTGACCCACGAATCGGGTGCATCGGCCGCGCCCGAACCATCGACGAGGTTGATACCGACGTAGAAGAAGGCATCCTCTGCATCATCCTTGGGTGCTGTCCAGGTGAAGCTCCACTGCCGCTGTGAATTGCCGTCAGCCGTGTGGGTCAGGGCGCTCATGCCACTGGCGGGGGTGACCGATTGGACATCTCCGGCGCCGCTAAGCGGGGTCAGCGTCCCCACCGAGGCCTGGATCGCGAACCCACCCTGGTGCTGCCCTGGAAGTGGCTCAGGGCCGCCTGAGCCAGCAAGGGTGATCGAGTAGCTCTTGGCCGGTGCGTATTTTGTCGGCAGCCCGACCAGACGCCAGGTGACGGTGGCCGAGGCGCTGCCGCCGCCATGACAGGTACAGCCGGCGCCAGGTTTCTTGGTGGCTGAATCGTAGACCGAATCAGCGGGGGTCGTACCCCCACCACTCAGCCCCGAGACGGGCACGAACGCAGCTGCAAGGAGGCTCGCGACGAGGCAGAGGAGTAGCAGGGAGGCGATCAGTCGCGGCCGACTGGGTCGCTCGGGCCCGCTTGGTGAGCGCCAGTGCGCCATGTCCCCTCTTCCTGCGCATCTTGAAGTAGCGTATATAACACTTCAGCCTCGGTGCCGTCTCCGTGCAATTCACCGCTTGCTCGCGGGTCAGTTGCCGTTGTCGGAGGATGATGCTGGCCGGCCCGCATCGCCCTGTTGGTCAGTGTTGGAGAACTGTTCACGCGAGCTCATCACCAGCACCAGCGCAATCAGGCCGAGCATCACGTTGACGCCGCAGGGTCCCAACGTCCCCAGCGCCAGCACCGCAGCCAAGACGCCCAAGGCGTAGGAGCGCCGGCGCAGGATCGAGAAGGCACCGACGAGGATGATGACGCCGAACGCCACCGAGAACAGGGAGCACACCACGAAGTCGATGCGCTGTCCTGAGGTGAGGGAGGAGGTCCCAAGGTATCCAAGCAACCGGAAGCTATCGATCCCTACCAGGGTGAGGCTGTTCGTGAACGCGAAGATCGCCGCGATGGTCAACAGGAAGAACGCAAGGGTCGGGTTGATTGCCCGCACACCGAAACGGTCGAACCCGGGGGCCTGTTGCAACACCAGCGGCATCGGCGCGCGGCGCGCCAGGGGGGGCTCCACAGTGGCGGCGCCGGGGGACGGTGCGTCGTCCGTGACGCTCGGTCGTCGTCTGGTCCTGCCACTGCGCTTCGCCAGGATGGTCCCACCAGTCGTCAGCCCACCCGGCCGCTCGCGCGAGCAGCAGCCGGTGGGGGAAAGAACTTGCCCCCACGCAAGGCCGATGCGGTCACCGTCCGCAGGGCTGCCGAGGTGCGGCTCCGGATGGTCGCAACCTTAATCGTCCTTCCTTGGGTGGCTCCGGAGGGGTCGGGCGTGGGGACCTACTTCACCGCCGAGGAGCGGATCCTCGTCCAGTTGCTGGGCCAGGTCCGTTACGAGGACGACTATGAAGTCCCCATCGATGTCACGCAGTATGGCATCGGCCGCGCCATCGGCTCCGGGCAGGACTACGTCTCCCGTGCGCTCAAGCGCATGCGCACCAAGGATCTCGTCAACGAGAAGCAGGCCCGGGTGCGCGGGCTGCGGGAACGTCGCAAGGTCTACTTCCTCACCCGTGAGGGGATCGAGAAGGCCCAGCAGGTCGAGCAGGCGATGCGGACGATCGTCGTGACGGTCATCCAGCAGGATGGCACCTCGGTCGAGTCCCCCGCCCTCGATGTGGGCAAGCTCGTCGGCGAGACGCTGCGCCTGGTCGAGGTCGCCCGGGACATCGACGACAAGAGGGTGTTCGACTGGCGCGCGCTGGCGTCCCGCCGCGTCGAGGAGGTGCCCGACCTCGGAGAGGCCGCACCGATCGTCGAGCGCTTCGTCGGGCGACGTCGGGAACTCGAGCGGATGCATAAGTGGGCCAAGACCCACCCCATCATCGCCGTCTATGGCATCGCCGGCATCGGCAAGACGGCGCTGGTCGCTCGCTTCGTCGAGGAACTCAAGACTTCCGTCCCGGTGGTGTGGGTGCGATTCCACGAATGGGACACTCCCCGCAGCGTCCTCACCCCGATCTCCAAGGCGCTCGCCCGCGAGGGGCACCGCAAGCTTCGCACCTACCTCGAGGGCACCCCCAGCATCGACCTGGCCGACGTTGCACCCCTGCTGGTCGAGGAACTGCCCGCGGTACAGCTGTTGCTCGTCTTCGACGACCTCCACAAGGTCGGCTCGGCAGTGCTCCAGGTGCTCATGCTGCTCGTCGAACTGCTTCCCCGGGGTGCGGGGGTGCAGCTGATCGCCATCAGCCGCCACCCGATGCTCTTCTACGACCGCCGAGAGGTCATCGTCAAGAATGCGGTCGCGGAGCTGCGGCTGGTCGGTCTCGATCGCGAGGGTACCGAAGAGCTGCTGCGCTCGCGCAACCTGCCTCCCGAGCTGGGGGAGCAGGCCTACCTCTTCACCGAGGGCCATCCGCTGGCGCTCGAGCTGGTCCAGCGCGAAGGCATCGAGCAGGGCCGGGACCTCAACATCCACCGCTACATCGAGGAGGAGATCTTCTCCCGGCTGACCCCTCAGGAGAAGCGGCTGCTCGAAGTCGCCTCCGTCTACCGGTATCCGGTGCACAGCCGCGCGCTCTTCATCGACCCGAGCCTGAGCTACGAGACCTTGGCCGGCTTGGTCAACCGTGCCCTCTTGCAACGCGTCGCCGACGACGTGTTCGACCTGCATGACTTCATCCGTGAGTTCTTCCTCTCCCGTCTGACGCCGCGCCACCGCGAGGAACTCCATGCGCGCGCCGTCGAGTATTACGCTGCGCTCGAGGGGCACCGAGCGACCTTCGAGCGACTCTACCACCTGGTGCGCGCCCACCTGGACCGGCAAGCGGCCGAGGTGGTCATCTCCCAGGGATGGGAGCTGATCAGCAAGGGCTACCTCGACGAATTCCTCGACCTCATCCGGCTGGTGCAGCTGGGAGCCCTCGAGCGCCCCGCGCAAGCAGCGCTGTTGGAGCTGCAGGGACGGATCCTCGACCTTCAGGGCAACAGCGAGGAGGCCCTCGAGGCGTTCCAATCAGCCTTCGAACTACAGGAGGACGAGGCAGACCAGCTGCGTTCCTTGTGGAACATCGGCTGGATCCGTCAGAAGCGCAACCGGTGGGACCTCGCCCGGCAGGATTTCGAGCGCTGCCTGACCATCAGCAAGCGATTGCATGACCCTGCCGGCGAGGCCGAGGCCCGCTACGGCCTGGGCCGCGTCGCCTGGCGCATGGGGGATCTGGGCACCGCTGAGGAACAATGCAAGGCGGCGCTGGAGGTCGCAGAGCAGGCCGACGACAAGGACATCATCGCCTCGACCTACATCGAGCTAGGGCGGATCTTCAGTCAGCGGGGCGACCTCGAGGCTGCCGAACAGTGCTTCCAATCATCCCTGCAGACCCTCAAGCAGGTCGATAACCCCTTCGAGCAGGTGCGCGCCTACAACGCCCTCGGCTGGGAGGTGCTCCGCGAACGCGGGGACCTCGACGGCGCTGCCGAGGCCTTCACCAAGGGGATGCTCATCCTCGGGGACCTGGGGTTCATGGAGCTGGTCGGACCGCTCCATCATAGTCTGGGAGAGGTGCGGATCGCCCAAGGCCGGATCGAGGAGGGCCGGGAACTGCTCGCTCAGAGCGCCAAGGTCTTCGGGCGAATCGGTGACGACCATGGGCTTGCGTACGTCCACCTCGCCCTGGCGATGGCCGATTCCGCTGAGGCCAAGGTCTCCTCCTTGGGGACCGAACTGGCGACCGCCTTGCACCTCTTCTCCACCGTGGGCACCCCCTACGACCTCGGCTACGCCCTCTGGACAGGATCGCGTCTGTTGCGGGCAACGCCGGAGGCGACGGCACCCTTCCTCAAGGCGACCCTCATGGGATCGAACGATGTGACGAGGGTGTGCGAGCTGCCCCCCCAGGGATCCCCTGACGCGGTCGCCGACGCGTTGCAGCACGCGGCCCGAAGGTGGTTCGAGAAGGTGGGCGCGGCCGCCTACCTTGCGCGAATCGACGCGGCTGGGCGAGGACGCGCGCCACCGAGGACCATGCCAGACCTTGGCGCAGGGAGAGAGCGTGACCCCCGAACATAAGATATAGGGGGTGCTTCGTGGCAGGGACGGGGTGGGAGGACGACCGAAGGTCAACGCCTTTCGATCCCACCTGAAGTCGCCCAGTACTACTCCGGTGACGCTGGGCACTCGCTGCTGGTCCGGGGTCGGCCCCGCACGGGCAAGACGACCTTCGCGCTGCAGGTGGCGACCGCTACCGCTGCTCCGGACCGAATCTTCTACGTCGGCACACGTGGCCCAAACGAGCCGCTTTACTCCAAGTACCCCTGGTTGCAGGTCGCCGATGAGCGGGACCGCCGCGTGCTCGGTGCATCCGGCGGGACTGCGCCACCACCCCTGACAGCAGGGCCTGCACCTCAGTCGGCGCGGGACCTGCTCGATTCCATCCTTGGAGACAAGGGCAGCAGCATCCCGCCTCCGCCGCCCCCGGGGTACCACACCTCTGCCTTCTCGATCGACACCACGCGCCTTGAGCAGTTGCTTGGCACCACTCCCCATGATGAACTTCGGGTCGTCTACAAGGGCGTCGAGGAGATCTTCCCCAAGAAGTGCCTGGTGGTGATCAACCGCGTCGACAAGGTCTGCGCCAAGTTCGGAATCAGCGAGGAGAGCCTCATCCAGCTGCTCCACAAGGACCTCTGCGAGAGCGCCAAGGCTAACCTGCTGATAGTCTGGAACAAGTCGGGGACCGACCTCGACCATCTGGTCGGCGGGGTCGTCTCCCTCAAGGAGTTCGGCGGCGGTATGGTGTTCCTGGGCCAGATCTCCCTCGACAAGCTCTCGGGCGTCAAGATCAAGCAGCCCAAATACCTCTACAACATCCTCGACGGACGTTTCAAGCTGCTCCAGGGCATCACCCACATGTAACCACGGCGGCAGCGCCCTCGGTGGCCGCCTCTACCTTTATCATCCCCGCCGACAACCGTCAGGGGCAGGACGAAGACGATGGCACCTACGGAGCTCCCCTCGGTGGTGCAGCGCTACATCGACATCATCGGTGAGCACGAGGCCTCGACGCGGTACAACCTCGACGACCCCCAGGAACTGGCGGAAGCCCTCGAGGAGGAACAACAGCGGCGCGCGGCGCTCGAGGAGCAGCTGCAGGAGCGCCAGCGAGAGATCGACACGCTGCGCATCCGCCTGCAGGATGGCGGGGACCTTCTGGCGACCCTTGAGGCCAAGGAAGAGGAGCTCAACCGTATCAAGAACGAGTACGCCAAGAAGATGAAGAACACCATCGCGCTGACGCGGATCAAGTACGAGCGCGAGATCGACAAGCTGCGCAAGGACTTCAAGCGGCTCCATGAGACGGGCGGTGGGCCCTCCAGCGGAGTGGAGCTGGCATCGCTGCGGGAGAGCGTCGAGGCCAAGGAGGCAAAAGTCGCCCGGCTGCAGGAGGAGATGGCCTCCCTCAAGGGGGAGCTCGAGCGAGCCAAGGCCGCCCCCAGCGCCAGCGGAGCACGGACCGAGGACCTTGCCGAGCGCGATGAGATGATCAAGGACCTTCAGGAAGAACTGGCCCGCGCAGGCACCGAGCGCGAGGAGGCCGAAAAGGAGCTCCAGAGCGTCAAGAAGGGGTCGGTGGCGATGATGAAGTACCTCACCACCCTGCAGCAGCGCAAGCAGGAGGAGGAGCTCAAGAACATCCGCGAGGCCCTCGACAAGGAGATGGAGGGTCGTCTCAAGGCCGAGGGCGACATCGGGGTGATGCAGGCACGCCTGACCAGCCGCGAAGCGGAGCTGACGGCCAAGTTCGAGGAACTCTCCAAGGGCAACCTGGTCGACCTCAGGATGGTCAAGGCGCTCGAGGAGGAGCTCAAGAAGCAACGCGAGGACCTCGTCACCCGCGAGCAGCGGTTGCTCGAACGGGAGCAGCTGATCAAGGAGAAGATTCGAGGCCTCGAGACCGAGATCCGCAAGAAACTCAAGGACGACAAGGTCATCCAGGACATCAAGCGGGAGCTGGCCCAGAAGGAGGAGGAGATCCGCCGAGCAGCGATCGCCCTCAAGAAGAAGGACGAGGAGCTCAAGGCCCGTGAGAAGAAGCTCAAGGAGTCGGGCAAGGGCCGGGGGGAGTCGGCACCCGAGAGCGTCGCGGTCGCCGAGCTGCAGTCGCAGATGGCCGACCAGACTGAGCAGCTCAAGCTGCAGCGCGCACAGCTGGAAGCCCGGGAGTCAGAGCTCCGGGCAGCGCAGGCTGCAATCGCTTCGGACGGCACCGAGGGGATGATCACCCTCCAGACCGAAATCAGTCGCCTCAAGGCCATCGTCGCCGACAAGGAGCGGGAGATCCAGGGGATCCACGAGCCCTTGAAGTTCAAGGAGAAGGAGGTGGCACGTCGCGACGCGGAGCTGACTCACCGTGAGAAGGTCCTCGAGGAGGAACTACGTCGCACCGCCGAGGCGGCCCGGGAAGGCGGCACGCAGGCCGACCTCCGCCTCAAGAAGCGGCTGCAGGACGTCCAGTTGGAGCTCGACGCCGCCAAGGAGGAGGTCAAGCAGCGCGAGTCGATGCTGCGGCAGAAGGAGACCGAGCTGGCGGCCCGCGAGGAAGCGCTGGTCAAGGGCGAGCTCGATGCGCGCGTCGAGATGCGCCGCGCTGAGTTCGAGGAGGAGAAGGCGCGCACGGGCAACAGCCGGCTGGATGACCTGCTCTACGGGGGTATCCCCTTTG
The DNA here is from genome assembly GCA_023265395.1 of Thermoplasmata archaeon. Classification (GTDB taxonomy): domain Archaea; phylum Thermoplasmatota; class DTKX01; order JAHFTX01; family JAHFTX01; genus JAHFTX01. The sequence continues at coordinate 54,203 of JAHFTX010000013.1, read as the reverse complement.
GTCGGCAAGTGCTGGTGATGGGGCCCCCCTTCATCGGCAAGGAGACGATGTGCGACAACTTCCTGGCGGCCGGGGTCCACAAGGGCATCCCCGCCTTGGTGATCACCACCGACTGCTCGCCGACGGACCTGCGCGAGGAGATGAAGCCCATGCTCCCCGAGGTCGAGGAGCTCGAGAAGCAGGGGCTGATCAAATACGTCGACGTCTATAGCATGTCGATGGGCATCGAGGAGGATGACCCCAACGTCATCTGCGTCGAGTCGCCGACCGACTACAAGGCCATCAACAAGGCCGTCGAGACCTTTCACAAGCACTTCATCGAGGCGGGGCACAAGACCTACCGCATGGCGGTCCGTTCGGTGAGCACGCTGATCACCTACTCCGAGCCGCAGACCACCTATCGTTTCCTGCAGGTGCTCACCGGCATGGCCAAGCGGCGCAAGGCAGTGGCGTTCTATGTCCTCGACAAAGGGATGCACTCGGATCAGGAGATCCAGGCGCTGGGTCATTTCATGGACGGCGCCATCGAGTTCAAGACGGACGGGATCAAGACATTCCTGATGGTCCAAGGCGTCGGCGATGCGCAATCGCGCTCGTGGATTCAGTACCAGTACACCAAGAAGGGGCTCAACATCGGCTCCTTCTCCCTCGACCGCATCCAGTGAGCTCCAAGAGCGCAGGATGCTGCCGCGGGTGGTCGATTTTATACCCCGGCCCCCCATGGGCGCGCCGCCGCGCGCGGAGGTAGCCAAGCCTGGTATGGCGCAGGATTGCTAATCCTGTGGGTTCTCCCGCCGGGGTTCGAATCCCCGCCTCCGCGCTCCCACTCCTTGGGGGATCAGGGCCTCCGATGGCCTCGGCCCTGCAGGCCCTTCGCAGACCGCCTACGGCTGGGCTTAAGTATTTAACCGAACCGACTGATGCGCCACCGTTGGTTGGCATGGAGAAGGACTTGTTTTCCAAGCTCGACAAGGAGCTTGCAGGCCTCCAGGGGAGCATCGTCCAAGACGTCCAGAAGGTCGATATCGCCCGCGCCGAGATCGTCCGCTCCGTCCTCGAGTACTGCTGGAACTTCTGGATCCGTTTCGACCGAATCAAGGTCCACTTCGTCCTGGAGCCATCCCCGGGGGTCTTCGCTTCCTTCCAGCACGGCAAGTACCCCGATGAGTGGAGCTTCAAGGAGGGATTCGACTTCTCAGCGGTCAGCGAGGTCTCGCTGACCGACAAGACGCAGGCCGAGGGCCGCACTGGGGATTCGATCAAGGTCTGGTTCTACAACGTGGAGAAGACGGTCCATCTTCGGATGGTCTTCCAGTACTGCGACGGGGAGCACTACTACAAGTATTCGGGATGGAAGCGCATCTTTGCGCAGAACATCCTCTACGACCAACCCGTCTCGAAGGTCAAGGTCGACAAGCTGTGGGAAGTCATGGCCGACGTCGTCAAGGTCTGGTACGAGAGTCACCTTCGGCGCAACCGCGAGCTCCTCATCAAGCACATCAAGGCCAACTACGAGCAGGGCGAGACCTTCACCGACTGAGGTTGAGGGCTCAGCCCCAGAGCACCTTGGCGGCGACTGTCCTGACCGCCGCGGCTGCTCGTGGATGGGCAGCGACCATCAGGGACCACTCCGGTACCTCTCGCGCCGAGAGCACCTTGGCCACGGCGCTCAACTTGGACAGGGGCACCGTCACCTGTTGGTCGGGGTCGAAGATGCCCACTTGGACCTGCTGCGTGCGAGGGGTATCCACGACCCACTCGAGGTGGGGGGTGTCGATGAAGACCTCGCCGGGCCCCACACCCGCGCGGTCGGCCAACTCTGCCTCCATCGCGGCGCGCCGCTGGGGGTCGCGCATCGCCTCGAGTCGCTGCAGCCCATCGGACCCGAGCTCGGCCCGGGTCACCGCGAGCACACGCTTGTAGAGCCGTCGGTACCGTAGTGAGAGGGCAAGTCGTTGGGGCAACCCCTGGGCCGTCAGGAGCAGCTGCCACAGGTCAGCGTCATTGAGGCGGTGGACCGGGGGCATCGTCGGGAGCGCCGCGACGGCACGGCACAGCATCACCTCGGCGATCCGCACGGTCTTGTGGAAGTAGACACTGCTGTACATCAGCGCTCGCGCCATGATCATCCCCTCGACGGCGGGGAGGCCGTTGCGGTGGACCACCACACGATCACCTGCCGAGAGGAGCGTCGAGACTAGGCGCTCCTTGTCGATCACCCCGTGGGCGACACCGGTATAGTGGCTGTCGCGCAGCAGATAATCGATCTGGTCGGCATCGATGGGGCTGTGCACCAGATGCGCCAGGAGGCGCAAGCGCATCCCCCGGTCCGGTGGGTCGGTCTCGTCGCGCTCATGGATATCGACGGAGCCGAAGTCCTCCAGCGTCGGCTGGTCATGGAGCAGGTCACCGCTGATCAGGGAGGCGACCTCGGCAGGGTCGAGGTCATGCGCCCGAAGGACCTCGGAGACGGAAGGGCCTTCCGCCTCGCCTCCGTGACCGGGCGGCAGCGGGTCGTAGCGCCCGAGGATGATGTCCTTCGTCACCTGCATGTGGTTGGCAATCCCACCCTGGGCCATCAGGAACTCGAGGGTATGGGAGAAGGCACCGTGCCCGATGTCGTGCAAGAGCGTGGCAGCGACCGCCAAGGTCTCCTCCTGTGGCGAGAGCTGCAGGGCGCGGGCCATCTGACCGGCGATGTGGGACGCACCCAGTGAGTGCTCCAGGCGGGTGTGGTTGGCCCCGGGGAACACCAGGTAGGAGAGCCCCGTCTGATGGATGCCGCTCAGTCGCTGCACCTGCGGGGTGTCGAGCAGTGCACGGGTGACACCCTCGAGGCGGAGGGTGCCGTGGATGGTGTCGGTGACCACCCGGTGGTCCGGCCGCGCGCGTGCCATCGTCGTCCCATCGCCTGGACGGGTTTGAAGGCACCGGTGTGGGGCGGGGCGCGAGGCGCCCCCATCGTCAGTGCCAGGTCGGTGTCGGTGCAGGCCGTTGTGGTGCTGCCGGTCCGCTCTGTGGAGCACCCGGGGGAGCGACGCCTGCCTTGCGCAACGAGTCGAGGGTGCGTTGACGATTGACCAGGGCGGCCTGCAGTCCGGGTTGGACCGAAAGGGCGCGCTCGAAGCACCCCAGGGCATCGGTGAGCAGCTGCAGCCGCAAGTAGACCTCCCCCTTGCGGTTGAGGATCTCACCGTTGGCGGGGTCGAGGGAGAGGATCACATCGTAGATCGCCAGTGCTTTGCGGTGCTTTCCCATCAGAGTGTGGCAGTCGCCCTTGCGGACCCAGGGCACGACGTAGCGGTCGGGCGGACGGACGTTCGCCGCGCCGGTCTCAGGATCGTAGAGGAGGTGGCTGAAGAGGTTGTGGCCGACCTCGATGGAGTGGTCGTAGGCCCGGATGGCGTCCGGATACCGGCGACTGCGGAAGAGCGCATCGGCCTCGCCCAGCGCGGCGTCGAGCTCAGCGTATTGGCCTTCGAGGTAGGAGGCCATCCCCAGCGCGAGGAACATCACCAGTCCCGCAATCCCGCCGATGGACTGACTGAGGTAGCTCCCCGCCGCGGTGGTGGAGGGTAGCAGCCCGCTGACGACGCCGATGACTGGGGCAAGGATCGCCAAGGTCAACCCGAGCACCCAGGTCTCGCAATAGCCGCGCCGCTCCCGCACCTGGTACGCACCCCGCGCGAGGAACTGCACGCCCACGAGCAGGAGCAGCACATCGAGCACCGACAACGGTGGGGCGAAGGAGGCACCTTGCACACCCAGCAGGCTGGGGAGCCCCACGCCCTCGATGATCGGAATCAGGACGATCACGCCCACCCCCAAGCGCACCTTGCTCAAGTTGCCCGCCTCGCGCACGGATACAGGGTCGTCGACGGCACTGACGATGCGATGGGCCCGCCAGCGCAGGAACACCAGCACGCCCAACATCCCCAGGGCCAGCATGATCAGGCCGATCGATCTGGCCTCTCCTGGGACGAAGGAGATCGCCAGCCCTGCGATGGTGCCGCCGACGCCGACGCCGACGGCACCGAAGGTGGCCGTGCGCAAGAACGGCAGGCGACGCTCCAGTGGTGGCGGCTGTCCAGCAGGACTGGCAGCCTTCGGGAGGGCGGTTGGCGCCCGGCCAGTGGGCCTAGGACCCCGTGCCAGCGGGGAGTCGTGCCCGAGCTGGGGGGGTGGCCCGCCGACACGGCGTGAGGCCGCACGAGGGGGGCCACTTGCAGGAGGCCCGTTCCGAGCAGGGCTGGGGGGGGGTCCTCGGGGTACCATCGGCCCTTCGATCGGCTCGTCACCCACACGAGCCTCGATCTCCTCGACGTCGTCGACATCCTCGAAACCTCCTCCACCGACGGCAGCGCCGCAGGTGGGGCATGCGTAGTCGTCGGGGTGCAAAGGCCCGCCGCACGAGTGGCAGCGTTCCGTTGTTCCTTGCGCGGGTCCGGGCCCGCTGGCGACAGCCGTTCGAGGGGGGGTCAAGACGATGCCCCCTTCGAGACAGCGCTTACGCTGAAGAGGGCCCGCCCTGGCTGGGGCTGGGGCCGCGGCTCGAGGTCCGATGAGCCCCTTGGCATGTGGCGACCACTGCCGCTAGAGGGTCACGAAGCGGCCCTCAGCGGGAGGTGTCGACAAGCACCCAGCGGGTCGCTATTTACCCTTTTTGGACCTCGGGGAGGTCGCTGCTCACCCAGTGTGCGTGGAGCTTACCGATCCGATACCATCGGCCCGGCGGGCGGGGGCGCGCTCCCGAGCACACGCGAGACCTTCGCGAGGGTCTTCTCCAACTTGATCATGTGGCAGATCGGGGTCCCCGGGTGCGCCAGCGGGCTAGTGGTGATCCCCAGGACCAACCCCGTGAAAGGGGCACGGATGGCCTCCTCTTCGGTGCCAAAGGGAGTGCTCAACACGGCAATCACCTGACCCTGGTGCACGACCTCGCGGGGCGAGACATGCATCAGGAGGATCCCCCCCTTGGGCGCGCGGACCCACAACGATTGTCGGACGATGATCCGGAACGGCGGTTCGATGACGACGCCGTCCACCATCCGCAGAGCGGTCAAGACGTTGGAGATCCCTAGGACGGCTGTGCTGACTACCTGTGGTTCGAAGCGGTGGGCTTCGCCCCCCTCGAAGGTGAGGGTGGGGATGCCTGCGTCGCTTGCCGCTCCGCGCAGGGAGGAGCCATGCCCGGGACGGTCGATAGTGACCTCGGCACCGAAGGCCTTGGCCAGCAGGCGTGCGTCGGGCTGGCGCAGGTCGCCGCGGACGTGAGACATGTTGCAGCGGCCGATGCTCGCCGTGTGCAGGTCGATGGCAACGTCACACTGACGCACAAGGTCCATGACGCTGGCGGCGAGGCGTTCGGCGAGGTTCCCCTGGGGATCTCCCGGGAAGTTGCGGTTGAGGTCCCGACGGTCGCGTAGATAGCGTTCCCCGTGGAGCAAACCTTCGACGTTGACGATCGGGACCGCAAGCACCGCACCGCGTAACGGCGCTGCGCTCAGTCGGGTGATGAGGGTGCGGATGACCTGGACGCCGTTGAGTTCATCACCATGGATGGCCGCTGCCAGGAACACCGTCGGTCCGGGTTGGCCGCCATTGACGACCGTGACGGGCATGTGCAACGCGCGGCCGAGCATCGTCTCGCTGACCTTGAGGTTGACATGGCGGCTCTGGCCCGGAGCGATCCGGTGCGCGCCGACCGTCAGGGTCCGCAACTTTCCGTAGAGCGCGGGGTCGGAGAGGGTATCGAGGCGACGGGTCCGAGCGGCGCTCCGTCGGCTCGATCGACCCTTCGTGGGCGGCTTCGTACTCCCCGCACGCCGCTTGGCCCTCTGCTGCCGCGAGGGGGTGCCGGCCTTTCGCGCGCCCCGTCTGGGCGGGGCAGCCTTGCGCGGCACTGCCCGCTTCCGGTGAGCACCCGAGCGGATCGACGTGCGCTGGTCCCCCCGTGGCGCCGTGCCGCTGGTCGCCGAGTCCTCGACGCGTGGGGCATCGGCGCTCCTGAGGGATGGGTCGGGTCGGTCCTGTGGTGGCATCGTCACTCGTCCCCGAAGGCTGCAGCGTAGGCGATGATCTCCCCAGCGATATCACGGTTGGTGGCGCGCTCGAGGCCCTCGAAGCCGGGGCTGCTGTTGACCTCGATGACCAGCGGACCGCTGTTGCTCTCGACCATGTCGACCCCCGCGATCTTGAGCCCCACACCCTCGGCGGCCGCGATGGCGATTCCTGCCTCCTCCTCGGTCAGCTCCACCGAGCGTCCGCCAGCACCACGGTGGATGTTGGAACGGAAGGAGCCCCCGACCGCCGAGCGCCGCATCGCCGCGACCACCTCGCCTCCGATGACGAGGGCGCGGAGGTCTGTGCCCTTGCTCTCGGAGATGAACTTCTGGATCTGGATCTCCTGGCCGAGGTGCCACAGGGCCTCGAGCATCGACTCGGCACTCTCCCGACTCTCGGCGATGATCACCCCGATCCCCTGGGTGCCACTGAGGAACTTGAGGATCACCGGCGGGCCACCGACATTGGCGATCGCGGTGACGGCATCCTCGGTCGTACGGCAGAGGATCGTCCGTGGCACAGGCACGTTCTGCTTGGCGAGCAGCTGCAGGCAATGGAACTTGTCACGGCTGTTGAGGATCGCCTGGGAGCCATTGACCACGCGCACCCCGCTGTGCTCGAAATGGCGGACGATGGTGACGCCATACTGGGTGACGGTGGTGCCGATCCGTGGCAGGAGCACCTCGAGCGGACCGACCTCCCGGTTCCCGTAGAGGACCTTGTGGTCACCTGCATCGACATAGGCCGAGCAGCGAAGCAGGTTGATGAACTGGACCTCGTGCCCCTGGAGAGAGGCGGCACGCTTGAGCCGTCGAATCGAGTAGAGCTTGCTGTTGCGCGAGAGGATGCCGATCCGGATCGTCCCACCCCCCGCTCTCCCACCGAGGGACCACGCGGGTTCATCCATGCAGCTGGGGACCTTCTACCTATCGGGCGGGCGGCCGCTCACTCGCGCCAGTCGGTGCCGATGGTGCGCACGCCCACCTTGGGGATCAGGGGAAGCCGTCGCTTGTGCACCGAAGCGGCCACCCGAGCCTCGACCCTCGCTGCGACATCCACGGAGACTCCCGCGGCGCTGGCGAGTGATCGTCCATGCAACCCCAGCTCGATGCCGCGCAGGGCTCGATCCAGTTGCTCGTAGCTCGCCCCGAGCTCCTGTTCGTCACTCTGCCCGGGCCACAAGCCGGCGCTGGGCGCCTTGCCGACCACGAATTGCGGGAGCCCAAGGTCGCGTGCGAGGGTCCGCACCTGGGTCTTGAAGAGGTCTCCCAGTGGGGCGAGGTCGACGCCGCCGTCGCCATGCTTGGTGAAGTATCCCAGCAACAGTTCCGACTTGTTGCCGCTCCCGAGCACCAGCCCGCCTCGGTTGGCTGCCTGGTCGTAGAGCAACACCATGCGCAGGCGCGCCGCGATGTTGCCGCCGCGCAGTCGATCCTCCTGACGCCGCGGCCGCAGGGGCACCTGCGCTGCCTTGGCGGTTGCCAAGAGGACCGGGCCAAGTGGGAGCGAGAGGGACGGAATCCCCAGGTGGGCGGCGATCGCGGTGGCGTCGCGGTAGTCGCGCCCGGATGGACGGAGATGGAGGAGGACCGCCAGGACGCGCTTGCTGCCGACCGCTTCGACGGCAAGGGCCGCGGCGACCGCGCTATCGATGCCGCCGCTGAGCCCGACGACATAGCACCGTCGGCGGGTGCCGCCAGCCTCGGAGGTCCCCTCGAGGTAGCCTCGCAGGAAGGAGACCAGTTGTGCACGGACCGTTCCGTCGATCGGTGGCACCTGCAAAGCCGTCGTCGAGCGGCCGGTGGCCTTACCCATGGAGGGAAGAGACCGCGAGTGCGGCATCAAAGCTCCGTCGTGGAGGCGAGCAAGGGCCTTCCGAGCACGCGCTCGTACAGGCGCACAAACCGCTCGGCGACCCGTTCCCAGCCGTGATCAGCGAGGATCGTCTGGCGGGCGGCCACCCCCATGCACGACCGCTCAGCCTCATCCTCGAGCAGACGCACGGCTGCTTCAGCAGCACCTTCGACATCGCCGACCGCGACGAGCAGCCCGTCACCCCCGGGATGGACGTATTCGGGAATCCCGCCGACGTCGGTGCTCACGACGGGCACGCCGCTGGCCATCGATTCCATTGGCGCGAGGCCAAACCCCTCCCAGCGCGACAACAGGAGGAAGAGGTCCGCACTGGCGTAGAGGGCCGCGAGTCGTTCGATGGAGAGCCCGCAGACGAATCGGACCTTGGAGGAGAAGCCCCCCCGGGCCGCTCGTGCGCGCAGCCGCCCCTCCAGGGGCCCCTCTCCCGCGAGCACTAATCGTGCGGCCGGGACACGGCGCTGGATCAGGTCGAACGACGCGACGAGCTCCTCCAGCCCCTTGCGGCCGGCGAGCCGGGCGACGCAGAGCACGAGCAGGTCCGAGGTGTCGATGCCCAGCTGTGCGCGGAGCGCTGCGGAGCGGTGGGCCGGGGAGAAGGTGTGGGTGTCGACGCCCGGGGTGAGCTCCAGTACCGGGCCCTTGGGGTGCAGACCCCGCTCCTCGATGCGACGCTGCACCGCCCGCAGCTCGTTGGCGCTCTGGACCGTCACCAGATCGCTGCGCTCGATTGCAAGATCCTCGAAACGGTCGAAGGCAGGGGAGAGCCCCAGGACGGCTAGGTCGTTGACCCCTTGGAGGTTTGGCGCGATGTCGGCGAGGGAGAGGCCGAGCCGTTCGCCCTGCCACGTCCCGTGCATGGTCGAGACGATGGGCATGCCCAGGCGCTCGTAGGCGTCTGCAGGCAGCAGGGTCATGTTGCTCATGACGTGGACGAGGTCAGGGCGCTGGTCGGGGGGGCGAGCCACCAGCCGCTCGGTGGCGCTCCGACCGAAGCTGAGGGCGAAGACCATCGGTAGGGGGAGGAAGGGCAATCGCTCGAGGGCGACGTTGGGCTGCAACGCGACCGGCGGACCGCTGTGAGAACGTGCCAGGACCTCGATCCGGCCCGTCAAGCGAGGGGAGATGGCCTCGACCAGATGGTACGTGTAGTTGCCCACTCCTCCCCATTTGGGCGGGAACTCCGAGGAGACCACGGCCAGCCTGACTGGCACCAGCGGGGAGTGGAGCGGCCGACTCGCAGTGGGGGGGTGGATGTGGGCGGAAGCAGAGGCGACCACGGAGTGGCCAGGTCCGCGCCAGCCCATGAAGGATGGGATGGCAGGGGCGACCGACGCGTATTTGCTCCGGCGCGCTGACGAAGGCGCATGGTGCGGTCGCATGGCCCATCACGAATCATGGCGGCCCTGGTGGGGTTCCTGTGTGTGCTGGTTGTGGGGATACCACCTGGGGCCGCACAGCCTCCCACCCCAGGGCTGGTGGTAATCCCCGATGAAGGGGGAGTAGACCATGAGCACCCAGTGCTCCTGACCGTCATCCAGACGCAGGGTCTGCCTATCGGCGCGCCCGAGGTGACCTACACGGTCGACCTCGATCCCCCGCGCACGGTCGATGCGACCCGGGAGCGGCCTTCGGCGAACTGGCACGTCTCACTCGGCCCATTTCCCCCTGGGACGAGGATCGCCGTCGAGGCCCGCGCCCGCATCGCCGATGATCTCGCCTCGAACAACTCGACCAGTGGGAGGATGGGGGGGAACACCTCGATCCCCGCGGGAGGAGTGACGCAATCCCTGGCGCCCCTGGTGGTACGTGTCCCGCAAGTGACAGCTCCCCTGTGGCATCAGGGGAGTGTCGCCACTGCGCGGCTGGCGCAAGAGCTGGGCAGGCCGATGGTGCTGCTCAGTTGTCGGCCGACTCAATGGGGGTGCCAGCATCTGCGCACCGAGGTGTTCGCCCAGCCGGCGCTCCTGCGCTGGACCGGAGCGGTTGTCCTTGGGACCGTCGACCCAGACCAGGAACCAACTTTCGCCCGGGTGCACGCGATCATCACCCAACCCACCCTGCTGGCCCTGGAGCCTGGGGGCAATGAGACCGATCGGGTGGTGGGGAGCCCCACGGCGGAGACTTCTGCTGCGTTCGTCGCGCGAGCGGGGGGCCACGGGTTGCCCGCCCCTGCCGTCCCAACGCCCGACCAGACGCTCCCTCAAGAGGTGCTGGTGTTCGGGGCGTCGACAGTCCTGGCGTTGGCTGCGCTGGGTCAGGTCAGCTACCTCCGCCGAAGGGAGCGATTGTAGGGCAGCGCCCACGACGCGCCCTCCAGGTCACAGCAGGCGGCGCGAAGGTTTATGCCGACGACCCCAGATTGAACGGGCGGTGCGTTTCCGTTGTACCAACAGCCCGCTCCCCAGAACCCCGGGACTCAGCAGCAAGCATGGGGCCAGCCGCAGACTTCGCAGCAGTGGGGCCAGCAGCCACCCCAACAGCAGCAACCCCCACAACAGCAGTGGGGCCAGCAGCAGCCAGCGGTAGCTCCCGCCCCCGCACCGCCGACGCCTGCCCCCCTGACCAAGGATTCCATCGTCGTCGATGCAATCAAGCGGATCGCGACATCCATGGGCTATAGCACGCCTAGCGACAGTGGCCAAGGTCCCCAGCGCACGCTCGGCCTCAGACCGTCGGGTTCGATCAGCAAGGGCATGGCAAAGAGCGCGACGATCACCATCGTCCGCTCGGGGGCCGATCCGGCCCACCCCAATCACCTCAACATCACCATCGCCTCTGCGGTCAAGAAGGGCTTCCTTGGTGCCGAGAAACGCAACCTCAACTACTGGCTCGACGCCGACCAGCATGTGGGGGCGGACTTTGCGCCGCACGCCACCCTCGATGTCGAGATCCAGCGCTACTTGATCAGTGCAGGGGTCGTCCACGCTGCGCAGCTTGCCCAGCAGCAACAGGCGGCCCAGGCCGCGGCCACTCCTGTTGCCCAAGTTCAGGCACAACCCCAACAGCAGTGGTCCCAGCAGGCCGCTCAACCTCAGCCCCAACAGCAGTGGTCCCAGCAGCCTGCTCAACCTCAGCCCCAACAGCAATGGTCCCAGCAGCCCGCTCAACCTCAGCCCCAACAGCAACAATGGGAACAGCAGCCTGCGCAGCCTGGGCCGCCCAAGCAGTGGGGACAGCAGTAGTCCCCCCTAGCGACGTTCGCAGGGGGGCTCTCCGTCTCGACCCTCCGAATCGGCCTCGACGACACCGATTCGATCGACGGTGGTTGTACGACCAGCATGGTCGACCCGCTGCTCAAGGCACTTCCTAAGTGGACCCTGGTGGGCTACCCGCGCCTGGTCCGACTCAACCCCGCCGTGGCGTGGAAGACCCGAGGGAACGGCGCCGTCGCCTTGACCCTGAGCTCCGATGAGCATTCGGCCGACGACGGCCAGGCGCATGTTCCCTCGGACCAAGAGCTCGCCGATGTCCTGGAACGTGCCTCACGGGTGGTAGCCGCGGGAGCTGCCCTTGATGATCCCTCCTGTGGCCCGGGGGTGGTGGTCTCACCCAGAACCCTCGATATGGAACTCTACCAAGAGGCGGTCGCGACGATCGTTCCCGCCGAGCGCGCGTCGCGTGCCATCGTCCAGGCGCAGGCCTTGAGTTGGAGTGCAGGCACTCGAAGGGGCATCATCGGTGCAGCGGCCGCACTTGCCTGGCCGCAGCAGTCCGTCACTTTCGAGATCCTGGCATACCGACATCCGAGCCGGATTGGCACACCGCGCGATGTCAGCGACCGATGCCTCGAGAGGATCGAGGGCGCCATTCCCGATTCCTTCCACACCCGAGGACGGCGCGGCAGTGCGTTGTCGGTTCCCTCGAGCCCTTGCCCCGTGCTGCTGGGCATCCGAGCACGGAGCGCTTCGCATCTCCCCAAGGTGGTAGACCTGCTCGAGGGTGAGGCTCCGGCCTCTTGGCGGATCTTCGTGACCAACCACGCCACCGACGACCACCGTCTCTTCGCCCAGGTCCCATCGGCACCGACCGGAGGGGCGACCCTGCAACCCTTCCGCCCCTACGACGTCATCGTGGAGATCGGACCGCCCTCGAGACGTCGTCGCGGGGGCCACCTTCTGCGGGGCGCGACCCTGCTGCAGGGAAGGATGCGAATCGCGCAGATCACCCTCGCGGCCTTCGAACCGACCAAGGGGCTGCGGAACGTCCTCGAGGCCCTCGCCCCGGGGGACCGGTGCGAGGTGTTCGGCCTGTGCACCCGACCGGACGTGCTCAACCTCGCCAAGGTGCGACCGCTCGTGGTCGCTCCGCGGCCCCCGCCGGAACCGCGCCCGCGATGTTGTGACCGCAGCATGCGGTCGTGCGGACGGGCTGGCGGGCTTCGTTGCAGGACCTGCGGGAAGCGGGTGGAGTGGCAGCGCCCAGCCGCCGCCAGCAGCACCGCGTCCCCCGTCGAGGTCGGGCGGTGGTATGAGGTCCCCGCTGAGGCGCGGGGCCACCTCCACCGGCCCGAGGCCTTCGATGCTCAGCCTCCTTGATCCTTGGTCGCCGTGTTCGACCGTTCGAGGGTCAGCAATCGATCCTTGACGCCGACGCCACCGCTGAACCCGCCAAGGGAGCCGTCTGCCCGGACGACCCGGTGGCACGGGACAATGATTCCGATCGGGTTGGCCCCGCTGGCCTGGCCCACCGCACGGGCCGCGCGCGGATTGCCCACTGCAGCAGCGACCCATCGATAGCTCCGGGTCTGTCCATAGGGGATCGTCCGCAAGGCCGCCCACACGGATCGTTGGAAGGGGGTACCACCTTCAGGCGCGACCGGGATGTCGAAAGAGGTGCGCGTGCCCGTCAGGTACTCTTGCACCTGGGAACTCGCCTGGTCGATTAGGGTTCCTCCGCGCTGCAGGCGTGCGCGCCGAAAGGCATCCGATAGGGCCCGACGGAACCGCCGCTCGTCCGTGCCCGTGTCGCAGCGCACCACGGAGCCATCGCGCAGGGCGAGGCCGACCTTCCCCACGGGAGTCTCCAAGAGGTCCCATTCGACCGGTCCATCCATACGCCGGGTACGAGAGCCAGAGACATAAGCGGAGCGGTGGAGGGGGGCCCCTCCACCTGCCAGCGGGAGCGCAGAGGGGGAGATTCGAACTCCCGAGGACTTGCATCCACAGGCTGACGGTCCGCCTCCAAGAGACGGGTTCCAGGCCTGCGCCCTACCAGGCTGAGCTACCTCTGCACGTGGGTGGTTCCGCACGGGTGCCGTTGCCATAAGGGTGTCGTGAGACCCCCCCTGCGCGCTCGGCCCTAGCCGTCGACCTCATCGGGAGTAACACGCCGTCGCGGCGCAGCGGCGGTGTCTGCCTGGGTCGTCCTGTCTCGAGTCTGCCAGCTGGGCCGATAGAGAAGGCGGTCGATGAGGACCCGCTCGGTCGAAGTGACCGCTCCGGTGCGACAGGTGAGCAGCCAGTCGGTATCACCACCGGAGGTGGCCAGGGCCACCACCTCCCCTTTGATCGAGAGCAGTCGGCAGAGCTGCCCCGTGGAGACCCCACCCGAGACCGCTGCGATGCCAGGGGCCAACAGGGGCGCCCCATGGGCGACGGCAGCGACGGCCGAGTCCTTGAGGACGATCGCTGGCAGATGGACGAGCAGCTCCTCGACCGGGCGGATCAGACGCTGCAGGGGAAGCGGGTCCTTCTCCTCGAACCAGGCGTGGGCCGCATCGGTGAGGACTTGCAACGTCACGAGCCCATCGCGCTCGGACAGCCCGGCGGTGCGGGTGCGTCGCAACTCGAGCATGTGGCCGCCGATGCCCAGCGCCTCGCCCACGTCATGGCAGAGCACCCGCACGTAAGTGCCGCTGTCGCAGCGGACCCGGAAGAGGGCCCGTCGCCCCTCCTCGAACTCCAGCAACTCGAGCTCGTGGATCGTGCGCACCCGCAGCTGTCGTTTGACGGCGGATCGGACCGGAGGCAACTGCCACACCGGCCCGGTGAACTCGGCGAACATCCGGGAGAGCTGGGCCTTGGGGATGGTCCGGTGCAGTTGCAGGATGCCGACATACTCCTTGTCACCCGCATGCAGCCCGATGGTCCCCTTGGTCGACTCCCCCAGGGTGATCGGGAGCAGGCCCGTCACGTTGGGGTCGAGGGTGCCCCCGTGACCGGCCTTGGGGATGCGCAGGATCTGCTTGACCCACGCCGCCACCTGGTGACTGGTCGGCCCGCGGGGCTTGTCGAGCAGGATGACCCCCAGCCGCAAGCGCCGCTCGAGCGTACGCTGGGCGGGGTCCTCCCCGCTGCTCGTCTCGGTCTGACGATGGGCGCGCCATTGGAGGTCTGCCGGGAGCAGTGGCGCGACCATCAGAGCCTCGGTAGATAACCCCGTGTGCAGGACAGCCGCGCGCTCAGGTCGCGACCCCGCCGGTGACGGCTTCGACGATGGTCTCTGCGATCACAGCTGGGGCCTTGTCCTCTGTGTCGATTATCAGGTCGTACGCGCTCAGGTCGTTGAGGTCGATGCGGTAGAGCTGGTAGTACCGGTCCCATTCGCAACGCTCGCGTTCGTGGATCATTGCGAGGGCGCTCTCGAAGGTCGTCCCTTCGCGCTGCGCCACCCGGTTGGCGCGGACCTTGAGCGGCGCCTGCAGCCACACCTTGGTCGAGGTCAGACCCTCCTTGACCAGCATCCGGCCTGCGAGGCGCCCCTCGAGGATGGAGTTCTTCTTCTTGCGAGCGACCTCCATCAGTCGCGCATCGATCGACTGGTCGACCTTGGGCACGCGCTCGGCGAACACGCCGAACTCCTCGAGGGTCAGGCCCTTCTTGTTGGCTAGGGTTCGGAAGATGTCCCCGGCATTGAGGTAGGCCAGGTCGAGCTTCTCGGCCAGCAGCTTGGCCACCGTGGTCTTCCCCGAGCCAGGCAGGCCACCGATACTGACCAAGGGCATCGTGCTCACTCCTCGTCGTCCAGCAGCAGGTAGGGCTGTGGCTCAGAGCGCACTGCTGGCAGAACTGCGGCAGGTCTGGACGCGGAGGGCGGCTTATGGAGCTTGCGGCCGAAGTCCCAGAACTTGAGGCCCGCCGCGATTCCCTGGCCCAGGGGGAACGATATCAGCGAATAGAGCAGCACCCAACGGGGGAACACGTGCAGGAATGGACCGGGCGCCCACAGGTCCCAGCTAGGATCCCACGGCGTGGTGATCGTGCGCACGAAGGTCGTCTGGTAGATGAAGACCCCCAGCCAGAAGAAGATGACGAACCCGACGATCATCGTGACGACCATCACCTTCATCTGGCCGGCCAGTCGCAGCTGTTGGTCGGCCATCATCCGGGTCTGTTCCTGCCGGAGCTTTGCCACCCGCTGGTGGTTCTGATTGCGCTGTGCCTCCCGCAACAGCTTGTTGATGTGACCGTTGTCATGGGTGGAGTGCCCCTGTCCCTCCCAGTCGGTGACGAAGTGCCGCACCACGGTGGAGGAGACGGCGAGTACCGTCGCAGCCAACAGCAGGGTGACCAACGGGAAGGCCCCCCCTAGTCCCATCAGGGGGGTCAGATACACCCCAGTGAGCCCTCCGATGGCGTGACGGGCGATCGGGTCGCTGAAGAGGAGCAGCATCCCGATCATCACCATCGGGGCCATCAGCATCCCCATCCCCGGCGGGGGAGGGAGGTCGCCCGATACCCCTCCGCTGGTCCCGCTGGGTCCCTTGATCACGCAATGCCTCCTGAGCTCCCATATCGCAGGGGTTCAACCGAGGGCATTCCGCAGTTGCTGCAAGGCCTGCTCGAGCCCCCCGTCGGGGTTGGTGATCGTCAACACGGTCGCGCCTGAGTGCATGGCATAGGCTGCGGCGATCGCGCGGTTGAACTGCTGGTGCTGGTCGATCTCGGCAGCGCTCTGCTGGTCACGGGCCCTGGTCGGATCGGCGGTGCGCCGGTGGTGGATCTGCTCGGCAGGTGCTTCGACGAGCACCAAGACATCGGGCTTGATGGCATCGAGGACCCACGCGGGCAACCCCGCCAGATACCCGCGCGGCGTGCGGACGGTCGCATGGGTGTCGACGATGCAGGAGGCTTTCGCTCCGATGGCCTGCCCTGCCTGCTTCTGGATCGTCCGTTGCATCGCAGGATCGAGGCTCCGCATCTGGTCGCGATCGGTGACGACATGTTGGGCCTTGGCGGCTTCGAACATCAGGGTACCGAAATTGACGATCTCCAACCCCTGGGCCCGGGCGAAGCCTTCCATGACCGTGCTCTTGCCCACACCAGGGACGCCGGTGATGACGATCCGCACGGGGCCCCCCTCCGGACGAACGATCCAGCGCCCTGGGGGCCTATGCCTCGACACCCAGGAACTGACGCAAGGCCGGGTGCATCTCGATGGCGGTCTCCTTGCCCATCTGCTCGTACATGCGGATGATGATACCGACCATCAGCAGGACCCCTGTGCCGGAGGCGTTGCCCACGGTCCCGAGCAGGTCTGCGCCCGCGGCAAGCAGCCCGACGAAGGCGCCGCTCATCAGGGTGACGGTGGGGATATAGCGATCGAGCACCACCTTGAGCACCCGCGGGTCTCGGCGGAATCCGGGGATCTGCATGCCGCTCTGCTGGATCTGCCGCGCGACCGCTTCGCTCCCCATGTTCGTCGTGTCGATCCAGAACCTGGCGAACATCATCGACCCGAGCGTCATGATCACCAGCCAGGTGATGACGTGGGCGGCGACCTGCCAGTACTCCTTACCCGCCAGCAGGGAGCCATAACGTTCAGGATTGAAGAGCGGCAGCAGCCATTCCTGGACCCCCTGGACGGTCGAGACATAGTAGGCGATCCCGTCGATGGGTTGGGTGTTGGCGGCGCTCGAGCCAGAGGTCGCCTGAGAGAGGTCGAACTTCCCGAACCACTCCGAGTGACCGAGCAAGGGCCACTTGCTGAAGAAGGGGTGCTGCCAGAAAAGGAGCGCGAACATGTTGACGTTGGCCAGCAGCGCCGACATCAGGATGACCGGGATGTTCGAGGCGTAGATGAGGCGGATGGGGTAGCGACCGCGGGCACCACGGACCTTCTCGTGGGCCAGCGGCAGCTCGATCGAGCTAGACTCGGCGTAGCCGACGAGCAAGAAGACCAGCATCGTGCTGATGAGGGCGACCAGCGGGTTGGGCTGGGCGATGGCGATAGACTCGAATCCTCCGCGACTGAGGTCGGCCAACGACATGTGCGTGAGCACGTAGGCCGTCTTGACGAGGCTGCCGGCAGGGGGATTGGAGACGGAGATCACTGTGGTCTGCTGGCGCGGGATCCAGCTGATGGTGCCGGTGACGATCGATTGTGCGACACCAGCAGCGATGAACAGCGAGATGCCGCTCCCCATCCCCCACTTGGAGACGACCTCATCCATCAGGAACACCAGGTAGGACCCGGCCGCCAGCTGGCTGATGATGATCAGCCGTGCGAGGTTGGAACCCTGGCCCGGCACCGACGTGTCGAGCTGGCTGATGAGCGAGTTGGAGGGCACCAGCAGTCCGTAGACCTGTGGGATGGCCTCGACGAAGATCATCACGATCACCAGGAACTTCTGCGTCCCCTGGTAGATCGCCTTATCTTCGGACTTCTGCAGGTCGAGGTTGATGATCTTTGCGCCCGTGAAGAGCTGCATGATGATCGAGCCGGTGACTATCGGCCCGATGCCCAGGTGCATCAGCGACCCGCTGGCCCCGGCGAGGATTGCGCGGAAGGAGGCAAAGACGTCGAGGACGGACTTCTGGTCCAAGCCGTAGATGAACACGTTGGTCATCACGAAGTAGAGGACCAGGATGCTGAAGGTCCACAACATCTTCGTAGTGAACTTGACGTGCCCGTCAGGCTTGCTGACCGCCGGGAGGCGATCGACGAGGGGCTTGAGCTTGTACAGGTGGGACTTCTTGACCTCGGTCATCCTTCCTCCTGCCCCTACCGTTGCTCCACCACGACCCACCGGCAGAGGGTGTTACCCCGCTTGGGCCCTCGGCCGCGGAATCACGGTCATTCCTCAATAACGGTTTCGGAGGCGGGGGCCTCTCCCAGTTCCACCATGCCGCCTGCCGATTGGATCTTTTCGACGGCAGAGGCAGAAGCGGCCTCGACCTTGACGTGGTACTTCTTCGAAGGGATCCCAGCACCGAGGAGCTTGTCGACCCCCATCGCCCGAAGGTCGATGACGATGCGCCCGGCGGCGACCGTCGCCAGGTTGTGCTCGCGCAGCGAATCGAGGTGGAGCTCGAGGTCGGAGATGTTGAAGGTGCTCGGGTGCGCCACCTGTCCCTGGGGGCGCTTGAACCCCCGCCGACCGAAGTGGTCCCGATCGTACTTGAGGGTCCAGATGAACTTGTGCTTGTGGAGGCCGGCATTGCCGTGCCCTCCGCGCTTGCCGTGGCCGCGGCCAGCCTTCTTTCCCCGGCCATGGGTGCGATCACCGCGGTGCTTTGAGGCGTTGCTGGGCATGCAAGGTCACTCCTTTGGGGCCTTGGCCTTGCGTGCCACCTTCTTGGCCGCCGGTGCCGCAGTGCCATCCTTGGGAACGGGGGCAGTCTGAGGAGCAGAGGCAGGTGCAGCGTGGCGGGTGGGAGCGGTCGCTGTCGCCGTGGCGGGGGCGGTGATGCCCGTATCTACCGCCAGCATGCGGCCCACAAGGTCATTGATCGCCGCCCCGCGGTAGCCGAGAGCACCGCCTTGGACGAAGGTGCGCTTGGTCAGTCCATGGCCGCCGACGGGTGGGTGGAGGCGGAAGATCGGTTTGACCCCCTCGATGGCATGGTAGGCGACCTTGTCGCTGGCCAACGCCTTGGCGAGCTGACCAAAGGTCGGGTAGGGGGTGGCGGACTTGATTGCGGCGTCGGTCAGAGGCACGTCTCCCGTCATCCGGCCCCGGTGGCGCAGCAACTGCTCGACCATGCCCTCGTCCGCCTCACCCCAGGTGATGACGTCCTTGACCTTCTTGAGCATCCCCAGCGAGGTCGCATTGGCCGGCAGCACGACGGCGTGGTTGGAGCGCGTCAGACGCAGCTGGTTGAGGGTGCGCTCGATCGGCTTGGTGCGGTTGACTGTCCCCTTGATTCGGACCGCAAGATAAGCCATCAGCCCTCACCCCCTTCGCCCTCGGTGAGCGCTGCGACCGGCTCTGGGGTCGGTGCGGCCAGCGCGCCCTGGACCGTGACGGCCCCGCTGCGGATGCGTAGGCTATCGCCCAGCGCCGGAAGCACCTTGATCCGCTGTGTCGCCGCAAGCGCGGCGTAGACCGCCTTGCCATAGTTGACGGTCGTACGGGTCTTGCCCTGGGTGAATCCCCAGCAGTCCTCGATGCCCGCCAAGCGCAGCAGATGCTTGGCGACGTCACCGACCGCCAGCCCCGTGCCCCGGGGGGCGGGCTTGAGGACCGCTCGCACCGAGCCCGCTTGGCCGACGACGGTGAATGGTACCGTGTGGGGGTTGCCGCCCCCCCCGCGGGAACCATACCCGCGCTTGACCTCGATGAGGTTGATCTTTGCGTCGTCGATTGCCCGACGGATCGCGGGGCCGACCTCACGGATCTTGGCCATCCCCAGCCCGACATAGCCGTCGCCGTTGCCGATGACGACGGTGACGGTGAAGCGCACGCGCCGACCGCTGTCGGTCATCCGCTGGACCATGTTGACATCAAGCACCTCGTCCTCGAGGGTCGGCAGCAGCCGGTCGATGATCCCAGCCTCACGCAGCGGCAGGCCGCTGAAGAGGGCATCATGGACGTTGGTGATTTCGCCGTTGTAGACCATCCGCCCCAGTTTGGTGCAGGGGACCCATTCTCGTTCCTCGAACTCACGCATGGGGTTCACTCCTCCTGCGACTTGCGCTTGGAGAGTAATGATTCCAGGTCGTTGCTATCGTCGGCGCCCTTGCGCTTGCCCTTGGGGGCGATCGTGGGTTTGCGGCCGGAGAAGGGGTCGGCGACTATCTTGGTCTTGACCTTCTCGACGAGGGCTGGCAGGGTAGCTGAATCGATGTGCCCTCCGGTGAGTCGCTCCTCCGGGGGGAGCACGTCCTCGTCGTGGGGAACGTCGATGCCGGCGTCGAGGACCCCCTTGAGGGCCGCGAAGTAACGGCCCCCAGCGACGGGGCGGGTACGCCCCAGGTCGAGGACCACACCATCAGGGAGCTTGCCACTCATCCGCTTGCCGGCGAGCAGGCCAACGAGGTAGGCCCCAGGGAGGTTGCCGGCAGCACGGTCCCAACCGAACCGCCCGAGCTCGAGCGAGGTCGCGCTGCCGATGATCCGGTCACCCGTGGGTTCGTACGAGACGAACTGGACACTCATGTTCCGGTTGGAACCGCGTACGACCAGCCGCGGCAGGCCTCCCTTGAGCAGGTTGCGTCGTCGGTGATAGTCGGTACGTCCTTCGCGGCGGCGACGGAACGCTACAGAGTAGCGTGGACCTTGCGCCATCGTCACTCCTCCGTACGGCCCTTAGCCGGCTTGGTGGATTTCTTCTTGAGCGCACCAGTTGCCGAACCCTTCGCGGCTTTGACCTTGGCGGGGGTCTTGGCCGCTGGAGACGGCTCGGCCTTCGGCTTGCCCTTGGCGCCCTTCTTGGGGCGCGAAACCTTGGGCTCGTCCGCGGTCGGCGGGAGCTTGGGCGTCTGGCCTGAGCGTGCGAGGACCTTGAGGTCGTCCTCCTTGAGCGCACCGCGTGTGACCAGCCGCAAGTGCAGCTGACCGACGTTACGGAACTGCCCACCCTTGGCCTTGAGGTAGTACTGGCGGTAGACGTGGGGATCAAGGACGCCAGTGTCCCGAAGGGTCCGCAGGTCGCGGCGCAGCGGACGGATGCTCTGCATCCACCGCTGCTTGGAGGGGAATCGCGCCCCAGCCCTGCCCTTGCGACTGCCCGGGCCCTTGCGGCGTCCCTTGGCCCGCTGGGCCTTGGCCTTGAGGATTCGCGTGCGCGAGTTTCCCCGCTTCTGCTTCTTGCGGATGATGCGCGCGTGGATCAATTGGCGGATGTCCTTGCGGGTCACCGCCTCGGCGATGTGCTCCTGGGCGTCCGGGCGGACGTCGAACCACACGCGGTGACGACCACACTTGAGCAGCTCAGCTGCCATCCGTCGCTGGTTGGTGAAGTTCATGCAAAGCCACCTTCGTTCGAATAGTCCTCAGCGCGAGATGGGGTTGAGCAGGTGCAGCTGGACCGGCTTGCCCGCCCCGCTGCCCTTCTTGGCCAAGGCCTCGTTGATCTGGGTGATGCGCTCCTGGATGGCCAGCCGCTTGCGGGTCCCTACGCCATGGGCGATGCGAACGGCTTCGGTCGCCGGGTCGACGCCCTCGAGCTCAGGGACGTTGTGCACCAGCACTTCGCGGAATCCGCTCGGGTGCAAGCCCCGCGCGGCCTTGGGGCCGCGGTAACCGATGCTCACGAGGGGGGGATGGCGGACGAAGTGGCGGCGCTGCTTGGAGGACATCCCCCGAGGGGCGCGCCATTCGGTGCCGATCCGCTTGTAGCGGTGCCACCCAAACCTCAGGAAGGCTGGACGGTGGCGGGACTTCTCGTCGCGCAACCGCAGCGCGCGGCGGGTGGCGGGGTCCAGACGGGGCTTGGGTGATGCAGTATGGCCACCATCGGTCTCCTCCTGGGGGATGGTGACGACCTCCTGGGGCTCCTCGGGTGGCAGAGGCTCGCTTGCCTCAGCCGAGGCTGCTACGGATTCCTTCTTCGTACGCTTGGCCATGGAGATCAGCCATCCTTGTGGGTGATGTAGATCCCATCCTGGAAGACCCGTATGTCGAAGCCGCGGACGTTCGTCGCCTTCTCGATGTTGGCAGCAGTCTGGCCGACCGCCTCGATGTCCGGCCCTGAGACGGTGACGATCTCGCCCTTGACGGCGACCTTGGTGGCCGCGCCCTTGATCGCTGCGCGCCGCGCGAAGCGCTCCCCAAGGAAGTTCTCGATGATGACCTCGGTGCCCTTGACGGCGGTCTTGATCGGGAAGTGGGAATAGCAGACCTTGAGTTGGTACTCGAATCCCTGGTTGACCCCGCGGAACATGTTGTTGACATGGGCGCGCCAGGTGCCCAGGAGCGCCTTCTCGCGCCGCCCGGGCCGGTCGACCATGAGGGTGACCTCCTTGCCCTTGTCACCTTCACCAATCGATATCTGCATCCGTGGGTGGCTGAACACCCGGCGGATCTCACCCTTGGGACCCTTGGCGACGAGGGTGCTGCCTTCGAGGCGGATGCTGACGCCCTTGGGGATCGGCGCGTGCCGGACCATTCGATGAGCCAGGACCATGTCTTGACCTCCGTGTTCAATAGATGTAGGCCAACAGCTTGCCGCCGACGCCGGTCTCCTTGGCCGTCGCATTGCTGACCACACCGGCGGTGGTCGTCATGATCAGGACCCCGAAATCCTGAGCAGGAAGGAACCGGTTCTCGAACTTCTCGAGGTCGCGCTTGCCGACGTTGTAGCGTGGGCGGATGACGCCGCAGTCGTTGATGTTGCCGTTGAGGGCGACGCGGAAGCTGGCCTGATAGGTCTCCTCGAGACGTTCGAAGGACCCGATGTAGCCGTAGGACTGCATGACGGTGAGCACCCCGGAGATCAGTTTGCTCCCGGGCGTGACGGTGCAGAAACGCTTCCCGGAGCGCTCGGCGTTCTTGATCAGGGACATCGCATCCGCCAGTGGGTCGTGTAGCATCGTGTCCTCCTCCTAGGCGTACTTCTTGAATCCGATCTCTGAGGCGATCTCCCGGAAGCACTGGCGGCAGACGTGCATGCCGTAGCGTCGCACGATGCCGCGCTTGCGACCGCACCGATCGCAGCCGATTCGGCGACCGTACGCCTTGGGAGGCCGGTCCTTGATCCCGGGGTTGATGGTCTCTGCGATTTCCAGCGGCATCGGTTCACTCCTCCCCGAAGTAGGTCACGCTGAACGTCTGGGCGACCCAGGCACGCCCTTCCTCGCGGGTGAGGCGGTGACGCCGGGGGACTCGTTGGGTCCGCGCCGTGCGATGCTGGAGGCGGATGCCCTTGCGACTGAGGGTGACGCAGACGTCAAGACCGAACACCCCGATGTCGGGATTGTACTTCTGGCCCGGGAAGTCGGTGTACTCCGCCACGCCGAAGCTGAAGTTGCCCTCCCGGTCGAAGGAATAGACGGGCAGTTGGTTCTCCTTGGTCCACAGGGCGGTCTTGAGGAACTCCAGCGCCTTGGCGCCGCGCATCGTCACTTTGACGCCGATGGGCATGCCGACCCGAAGTCCCAGGTCCTTGGAGGTGGTTTTGCTCAACGTGCGCACCGGCTTCTGTTTGGTGACCATCTGGAGCACCTGCTCGGCCTTGACCAGCCGGTCGCCAGCCTCGCCCACACCGATGTTGACGACGACCTTCTCGACGTAGGGCGCACGCATGGGGTTGGCACCCTTCCCCCCCTGGGGGACGCTGGGCTTGGGGGCGGCCGGCGAGTCACTCATTGCTGCACCACCTCGGGCGGCGAAACCTGGGCGACCTTGGTACCGACGACGAAGGCGTAGTCGCGGATCGTGCTGAACCCCTCTTCGAAGCGCACGAGGTTGGGCTTGTGCGAGCGGACGACCTCGGTGTCTGCCAAGGTGGCGAGCTCCCCGACGTGGGACCCTCCGGTCAGGTAGGTGATGGCCCCCGGAGAGAGGGGGAAGTGATCGAGCAGGCGCTGTTCCGGGATGCTGATCTTGAGCACATCCCCGACGCGGTAGCTGTCCTTGGCCACCAGCAAGGTGCGTCCATCATGGGTGCGCAACTGGACCTTGCCGCCATGCACCAGCCCCTTGCCCTCGATGCGCACCAGCTTCCAGCGCGCCTCCTCCTTGGAGATCGCTGCAAGGCGCAGCATGCCTCGGGCGTCGAGCAGCAGGCGGTACTGGTGGTCGATGCTCGGGATGGTCACGACATCCATCAGACCCACGGGCCGCTTCTCGTCGCGGGTCGCTCGCCCGTCGACGTACACCTTCCGGTTCCCGATGATGTGGGTGCCTTCCTTGCGGGTATCTGCCAGGTGCAGCACGTCGCGCACCAGCAGCAGCAGCGGGATGCTCCGATCCTTGGCATGAGGGCCCGGGGCGGGCTTGACGGTCCAGACCGAGGTCTTGCGCGGGATGGGCCAGGGGCGCGGGGCGGCCAGGCGGTTGAGGTGGTTGCTCATGCGATCCTACTCCTCCGACACGGCCTCGGTGTCGGCTGTCGTGCTGTCGTCTGGCGCGGGCGCGACGACCTCCTCCTCTGGCTCTTCGGGGGGGAGGACCACGCCTTCGGCGGCCAGACGCCGCAGTTGGTCGCTGCGGGTGACCTTGAGGATGACCAGGTTGGAGGGGGAGAAGAGGCGCGGGACGCTCTTGTTGTCGGACTTCGTGAGGATCAACTTCGAGGGGCGTGAGCGGTCCTCGATCTCCACCAGGCCGCGATCGCGCAGGACGCGCACGATGGTCCCCTCCTCGCCGCGGAAACGGCCCCGGACGATCCGCACGCTATCGCCCTTGCGGATGGGGAGGCCACGGCGTCGGTAGCGCTTGAGCAGGTCGTCGTCGAGGCGGACCGTCATCTGGCGCCACCGCTTGTGGGCCGGGGCGGTCGCTTGGGACCGTCGCTGCTTCCCGGGATTCGTGCTTGAGACCATCGGACCATCCTCTCAGACGATGATGCTCGCCTTGGCGGCAATCTGCGCCCAGCGCTCGGCGGCCTCGCGGGCGACTGCGCCCTTGATGTCGGTGCCGCGGGCTTCGCCCTTGTCGGTGATCAGGACCACCGCGTTATCCTCGAAGGAGACCATCGTGCCGTCGGGGCGCCGGTAGGGCCTCTTCTGGCGGATGATGACGCCGTGGACGACCTGCTTGCGCATCTGCGGGGTGCCCTTCTTGACCGAGCAGACGACCAGGTCCCCCACGCCGGCAGCGGGTTGGCGGCGGTGGACCCCGTGGTACTTGGGCACCGCGATGATCTGGACGATCTTCGCGCCGGTGTTGTCGGCGCAGGTCATGCGCGCGGATGTCGGCAGGCTGCGGGTGACTCGGGCGGCGACGGCACGCATGTTCGTTTCTCCTTAGTTTCCTTGGTGGCGGGCCACCACGACGTAGGCGACCGTCTTGCTCAGCGGACGGCACTCGGCGATGGTGACCACATCGCCCTCTTGGACCCCCAGGCAGGGCGGGCAGTGCGCGGGGATGCGGCTCGTGCGCTTCTCGTACCTCTCGAACTTGGGCACGCGCCACAGACGCTCGCGGGTGACGACGACCGTGTGCTGCATCTTGGCGCTGCTGACGACGCCGGTGATGACGGAGCCGTGCACGGGCAGGGTGCCGCAGAAGGGACAGTCGACATCACTGCATCGGGCCGGAGGGAAAGGGACGTCCAGCCCGATGTCCCGGTGCTTGTGCGGGTTGTCGGTGGCGGTGGCACGGCCCTTGCGCCGGGCCGTCGAGGCCGACGCTGCGGCGGCGACCGCGGCCTTGGGGGTGGCCTTCTTGGTGGTGACCCTCTTCTGGGCTGAGGACTCCTCGGCGACCTGGGCGGCCTTGGGTGAGGGTTTGCGCTCTGCCATCGTCATTCCTCCTAGGCGCCACCCACTGACGAAGCGGAGACTCCACCGCGGACCTTCTTGGGCCGGTCCTCTGGCCGGAAGGTGATGTCCGCACCGTGAAGCCGCGCAACCTCACCACTGGGGAGGGTGACGTCGAGCACGAGGATTCGCTTGGCCAGCCGGATGTGGGCATCGTTGGCGTCGCGCAGGACGAAGACCTCGCGGCTCTCGTCGACGATGAGGCCGGAGCGTCCGAGGTGGGTCGGATCGGTCGAGCCGCTGACCGTCGCGTGAAGTCCGAGCAGCTCATGGCGGGGCAGGTTCGTGACGTTTCGTGGCACGTCGGGAGAGCCGACGGGTACCGGCGCGAGGGAAGGACGGGTCATGGGCGGGCCTCCTTGATCACTTCGACGGGGAAACCCAGCTCGATGAGGAGCGCTTCGACCTTCTTGACATGGTTGCCCTGCAGCTCGATCTTGGAGCCTTTGGCCGTGCCGCCGGTGGCGCATTTGGCCTTGAGGATACCGCCGAGGTCCTGGACGTCGATGTCCGCCTCGTTGAACCCCTCAGCGACCGTCACCATCTTCCCGTACCTCCTTTTGACCGTGTAGATGACGATACGTTGCTGCTGCCGCGCGATGTCTTCGCAGACACAGATCTCCTTGGGAAGCCCACAAACCGTGCAAATGGCTATTTTGGGTTCCCCCCTCGGGTCTCCTTCTGTTCGTTCTCAACGGTCAGCAACCGGGCGATCTCGGTGCGCAGGGCGCGGATCCGCCCCGGGTTCTTGGTGGCGCCGCCCAAGCCTGTGACCTCAGTACCAAAGCGCAGCTCATGGCGCAGGTGCTTCAGGCGGTCGTGGCGCTCCTGGGGCGTCATCTCGCGCGCCTCCTGTGCCTTGAGCAACTTCGCCATTCGTGATCCTCCCTACGGGGATTGGTCCTTGGGGGGTTTCTTCTCCTCGACGGGGGTATCGCCCATCAAGTCGTCGATGAGGTCGTCGAGACTCGAACCACCTGCGGGAGTTGTCGCAGGGGTCGTGGGCGCCGACTCGGGAGTCGGCGCGGGGGTGTGCCTGGCCGAAGCCACGTGGGCCGGTGCCGGAGAGATGGACTCGGTCTCCTTGGCGATGGTCTGCCGGACCTTGGAGATCACCTCGGCAGAACGCGCGGCACTCTGGGCAGCCTCCACGTGGACCTGCTCCGCCGCCCCCTCGGCCTCCGTGGTTGTCTCTTCGCTGAGCTTCTGGGCCGTCTCACTGTCGGCAGCCGCTCGTGCCTCGAGGGCAGCCTCCTCGCCGGGCAGCAGCTGTCGACGCTTGGCGGGAGCCTTGCGGGCGATGCCCTGAGACTTGCGGGTGGGGGCGACCATGACCTGGTCCTTGCGCTCGGTGGCAGCCTCTCCTGCCAGAGCGGCCGCAGCAGCTGCGGTTGCGGCAGCTTCAGCGGCGGCTTGGGCGTCGCGCTCCACCTTGGTGTGCTCGAATACCTTGACTTCGTCAGGCAATACCGCATCGGGCAGCATGATCTGGACCTTGATGCCGGTGATCCCGGGCTTGCGCTTGGCGACGGCCAAGCCCTGGCGCATGAAGGTGTTCTTGGGCTCCCCGCAGAACTTGATGTGACCATCCTTGAACTTCTCCGTCCGGTGACGCTCGCCGGTGAGCTTGCCGGCGATGATCACCTGGCAGCCCCGCGCCCCATTCTCCATGATGCGTCGGACTGTGCTGTGGCCAGCGCGGCGGAAGTGCCAACCTCGCTCGAGGGCTGCGGCCAGCTTCTGTGCCATGATCGTGGGGCTGAGGTTGGGATTCTCCGACTCCACAACCTCGATCTGGGGGTTGTCGAAATCGAAGTCATCCTCCACCTGGGCGGTGAGCTGTTGGATGGTGGCTCCCTTCCGGCCGATGACCATGCCCGGGCGCTCCGCGATGATCGTGATGCGCGTCCCCATGGGGGTGCGCTGGATGTCCATGCCGCCGAACCCCGCGCGCTCGACCTGCCTGCGGATGTGCTCCTTGACGAGCACGCGGCGGATGTTCTCGGTCACGAACTTGCGCTCACTTGCCATGGTCGCCCTCCCTAGCCCTCGGTCGCTTCCGTGCTCTCGAGGACGACCTCGACGTTGACCCGGTCGCGCTTGCGGGCAGTGCTTCGCCCATGGGCTCGCGGGGTGTGGCCCATCCAGCCTGCGCCCTTGTGAGCGGCGATGTGCTTGACGCGCAGCTCCTCGGGGTCGAGGCCGAACACCTCGGCGTTGTTCTCGGCGTTGAGCAGCACCTGCAGGATCGCCCCGGCAGCCTTGAGCGGATAACGCCCCGCGCCGAAGCCGGTCCCCTTGCGATGGGGGACGCCGCGGTTGAAGCGCTTGACCGGCACCGCAGCTCGTTTGTCGATGACGTCCTCAAGGAACACCTTGGCGGCGGGCAGCGGCATGCCCCGGATGGTGCGGGTGATCTCCACGGCGTGCTTGAACGAGATGTCCAGCTCGTGGCCCCGTGCCTTGGGGATGCGGTCATAGTCCTCCACGGGGAACGGGACGGTGTACCCCTTGGCGTTGACCATCGCGACTGCGGTCGATGCCGGTCGAGACTTCGCCATGCCGTGGTCCTCCGTCGTGCCTCACTTGAGCGGGATGAACTTGCTGCTGCGGGTCGCACCCACACCAGGACCAGCGTGCCGTTCGAAGCGTCGGGTCAGCGCGAACTCGCCGAGGTAGTGACCGACCATCTCCGGCTGGATCAGGACTTCCTTGTATTCCTTGCCATTGTGGATGGCGACGGTCGTGCCGACCATCTGCGGGAACACGAGCATCTCGCGGCGGTGGGTCTTGTGCACCGCGGTGGGCTCATCGACGATCTGCTTGAGCAGCTTGCGGTGCTCCTCGGTCAATCCGCGAGTGATGCTCCGACGAGCCCGAGCGGTCACCAGCTCGAGCAACTCCTCCAGGGGCATCGCTTGCAGTTCCTCCAGGGTGCACCCTCGGAAATTGAACTCCTCGCGGCGGCGGCCCAGCTGCGTCGATGCCCGCTTGCGTGCACGACGGCGCGAGGCCTTTGCGCTCCCAGCGACGATCTTCTTTGCCATGACCCCTCACTCCAGACCTATTGGCCCCCCGACTTGCTCGCAGCTTCGAGAGCGTTGAGCCGCGCACGGGCCTTGCGTCCCCCGCGCTTGCGGAGGCGCATCCGCCGCGTTGACGAGATGCGGCCGACCTTGCGGCCAGGCCAGGCGTGGACCGAGACGGTCGAGGGCCGACCGACATGTGGGTGGTTGCCACCGCCGTGCGGGTGGTCGACGGGATTCATCGAGACGCCCTTGACTGTCGGCCAGACCTTGGCCTTGGATCGGTACCGGTGGTAGTTCTTCCCCGCCTTGAGAATCCACTTCTCGCCACGCCCTCCCCCGGCGACCATGCCGACCGTCGCGCGACAGGTGGGCGGCAGGCGCTTGAAGGCACCGCTGGGGAGCTGGATCGTCGTCGTGTCCCCATGGGCCACGACCGTGGCCGCGGTTCCGCCGCTGCGCACGTAGCGCCCACCATCGCCAGGGTTGTTCTCGATGTTGAACACCAGCGTCCCTTCGGGGATGTTGCCCAGAGGCAGGATGTTGCCCGGCTTGGGCTCGGCGGTCTCGCCGATGTGGACTGTCGAGCCCTGGGCCATACCTTGGTGCGCCAAGTGGAGGACGGACCTGGTCTCGCCGGTGGGCAAGGTCCATCGGACCTCGGCGACGGGGGTGCTGTGGCCAGGATCGTGCATCAGATGCTCGACGATGCCGGACGCACCGCGGATCTGGGGGTAGCCGATCTCGCCGCGGTAGCGATGGCTGGGGCTGGTGTACGGAGGGGTGCCAGCGCCGCGGCGGCGCGTGATGATCCGCTTTCCCATCCTCAGCCCCCCCTCGCCCTCAGAACGCCCCGATCTTCTCGCGGATGGCCTCGGCATGGCTGCTCGGGTGCAGCTTGACGATCGCACGCTTGCCATCCTTGGCCTGGAAGGTGTTGACCTTGATCACCTTGACCCCGAGGAGCTCCTCAGCGGCCTTGCGGATCTCGCCCTTGGTCGCATGGCGGTGGACCGTGAAGACCAGCTTGTTCTGGTTGCGCGACCGGGCAATCTCCTCAGGATCCGCGGTGCTCCCCATCATCGAGAGGGCCTTCTCCTTGACGTGGGCGGCGATGATGACGTCCTCTGTCCTCATTGGAATGCCTCCGCCGAGCCGATCTGCTGGATGGCCGACTTGCTAAAGAGGGTCAGCCGGCCCTGCTCGCCACCGGGGGCGAGCAGCTCGGTGTTGAGCTGCGCGACGTCGATGACGTCGACGCCAGGGAGATTGCGCGCTGCCAGGTCGAGTCCCTTGTGTGACCCGATGACGATCAGCAGTGAGGAGGGGACGCGGACGCGCCGTCCACGCATCTTGCCACGACCAGCCCGCTCGTGGGCGCCTTCCTTGGCCCGCACGACGTCGGCGTAGAGCCCCAGCGCCTGGAGGGTCTTGACCACCTCGGTGGTGGCGACGATCTCCTCGATAGCATCGTCGACGACCACGGGGACGGTCACCCCTTCGGTGAAGCGGTGGCCGCGTCCACGGACGATCTGCTCGTGGGAGGTGGCGGCCAACGCCGCTGCGCGCGCGGCGCGGCGTTCCTTGACGTTGACCTTCTTGGCCCAGACCTTCTCGACACGCGGGGGGTGGGCTCGCCGCCCGCCGACGTTGTTGGGGGACTCGACGGCGGTGGCACCCTGTGTCATGCGCATGACGCGCGCGGTGCCTCGGCCCTTGCCCCACTGGGCGGCGGCATGGCGGATGCCAGCGGTCGGCGAAGGGCCGTAGGGCTGGCGGCGGTTCGCACGCGAGGCGGTGACATCACGGCGGATCAAGTCGGGACGCAGCGTCTGGCGGAAGGCTGCTGGAAGGGGGACGCTACCCGTGACTTCGCCGGAGACGGAGTAGAGGTTGACAGAGCCGGAGTCGGCGTGCGTGACCGACTTCGCGCCTTTGGGGGCCTTGGGTGCTGCTGATGCGTCCCCCTCTTTGCCCTTGGAGACCTTGGCCATCCTCGTCCCTCCTCAATTCCCCTGCTTCGATTCGGTCGAGACGTAGGTGATCTCCCACTTCTGCTCCTTGGCGTGGGAGCGCGTGGGATCCCGCAGTCGGATCAGGCGCTTGGCAGGTCCGGGGATGGACCCGTGGATGAGGGCGTAGGTGTTGCGCACGTTGCCGTAGTGGAGGAATCCTCCCGAGGGCGTGACTTCGTCGCCGTTGTCACCGACCTTGAGGATCGGCTTGTTGTACTCGGTGCGCTGGTGGTACCCCATCTGACCTGCCTGCGGGACGGTGGGCATGATGTAGGAAGGGTGCCAGGGGCCGGCCGTCCCCGTCTGGCGGCGTCGCTTGGAGTTCTTGTGGGTCAGCAGCTTGACGCCCCACCGCTTGATGGACCCTTGAAACCCCTTGCCCTTGGTGACGGCGACGATGTCGACCACCGCGCCCGCATGGGCGAAACTGGCGAATGGGACCTCCTTGCCCAGCAGCTCCTCCGCGAAGGCGATTCGATCGCTGATGGAGCCCCCGGCGACCCGGACCTCCATGAGGTCGGGGCGCTTCTTGGGAATCCCGGTGACCATGATCGGCTGGGTGTGAGCAAGGACCCGGACATCGTCGACCTCCTCAGGAGCTGGGGTCTTCTCGAGCCCGCCGCCCTTGAAGTCGCCCTTTCCGCCGGCGTTCGCGTGGCGCTTGAGCAACTGTGCATCTTGCTTGGAGGCCCATCGCTCTCCGATGGTGCGGAGCCCATAGGGGGTCGCCTGGTAATAGCGCACGGCAGCGACGCGCATGGGTGGGACTTCGAGGACGGTCACCGGGACCTGGACTTCCTGTCCTGCGGTGGTCGACTTTGCACGCGGGTCGATGGCGATGACATGGGTCATGCCCGCCTTGTAGCCGGCGAAGCCCTGGAGCCGGGGCGTCCCTTCGCTGACCTGGGGCCAGCTGGGCATGCGCGGTACCGCCTTGGCTGCGCGCACGCGTGGGGAGTACCCCCGCGAACCGCGTTTGGGCTTGCTTGTCCGTGGCATCGGCTTGTCCGTGTCGGTCCGTTGGGCGACCGCGACGAGTGGACCTGCGCGCGAGCGTCCGCTGCGCGCGTCGGAACACTCCGGCCGCTGCCGGGACCGATTCTGCTTCCCCAAGGAGGACCGTAACGCCGCTCAAGGCCGCACAATCGACGGCCTTGTGTGTGGGATGCCGGTGGCAGCGCCCGAGGCGTTTGGTTCTTCTTGGTCCCTAGGTCGCCCCAGGGAGTCCCGCCACATGGAGGGGGCTATTTAAACCTACGTGATTGCCGACAACTCAGCCGTTTCCGACGCGGGCGCCCCCCGACCACGACGGCCCAAGCATGATAAGCTGAAGGTGCGGTGGCTGCCCCCATGCACGACTTGGTCCGAGTCCTCAAGCGGCGCATCAACGGGTTCAACCGTTCGATCGAGGAGGACGAGGGCCTGCGCAACGATCTGAGCGCACTCAAGCGCCCCGTCAAGGTCCAGATCTTCGTCCCTGATCGCAACTTCCGCGCCTTCTGCATCCTCTCGCCACAGGGGATCCACGGCTTCGAGGAGAACCTCCATCACGAAGGGCACGACATCCTGTTGGTGGGCGACCATACCACGCTCCTGCAGTTACTCGAGGGACGGATCCCCTATGACGCAGCCAAGGGTAAGCTCAAGCTTGACTTGTTCTTGGGCGAAGCGGACCGCACCTTGGTCCGCCACACGCTGACACGCTTCTTGGAGACCCCCGCGCCTCGCGGAATCTAGGCAGGCGAGGACCCTTTGGGGTAGCCCCTCGGCCGGTCCGCGACCTTCTGCTCCGAGTGGGGTGCCGCCGCTGTGCGCAGCGGCACCCACCGATGGGCGGGTCTGTCCTAGATCTGGACGGACTTGGAGGCCTCGATGTAGGCCTGCGCGTCGGTGATGACCTCACCCTCGGTCCCCATGACCTCGAGGCGGGTCACCGTCTTGGCGGCGCGCTTGTTCTCTTTCCATTCGGCGATCGGCACCGAGAACTTCTGCTCGACCTCTTCGCGGTAGATCGGCCCGCTGTTGTAGGAACAGAACGGGATGATGCGGCCGTCGGGAGAGGTGTAGTGGATCACGCAGCGCTTGAGTCGCTCGATGTCGTAGTTGTACGAGTCCTGGAAGTGCATCGAGCCGACGTAGAGTGTGTTCCACGTGAAGTCACTGAGCGCCGCCTTGTTGCCCTCGGTGAAGAGGTTCGTCACCAGGCGGAGCACGTTCTTTTCGGTCATACCCTCGGGGGCGTGGTCGAAGTCGAAGAACTTGGCCATCTGGGAACGCATCTTGGCGGCACTCATCGTCGTCCGCAGGCGCTGGAAGCGTGCGTCCTCGAACTTCTCGATGAGATCCTCGACGCTCTCGAAGAACCCGTTGATGTCCATGAACCGCGCCAGCGGGACCACCTTGCGGTCCCGAACGAAGGCGAAGGTCGCCACCCCGCAACCTGGGTGGGCGGTCATCGTCAGCTTGGGGGTCCCGTGGATGATGCTGACCAGTTGGCTGATCGGGGCCACCGATGGAACGGGGAAGAAGTCCGTCTTCTCGAAGTAGCCCGAGTTGGTCAACTCGATGACCAGATCGCTCTGGGTGTAGCGCATCGCGTGGCGGTCCTCATCGGGGATGCGGGCCGTCAGTGCGACAGGCTGGTAGTTGATTCCGCGGACCGTGTCGAGGTTGTCAATCGCGAATTCCAGGATCGGGGCCACCTGGTGGTCGTTGAACCCGCCCACGAGGGTGGGGACCAGCATCACCGACAAGGGTCGGCGCGGGGAGCCCTCGGGCGCCCACGAGGGCGACCGGGCGTTGCGCGCGTTCTCGATTGCGCGCTTCTTGATGTCGAGCATCGGCACGCCACGGACCCGCTTGTAGATCTCATCGTCAAGCCCGTCGAACTGCAGGTAGACCGTGTGCAGGTGGTGCTCGACGCACTGGCTGGCGAAGTCGGGGTCGTTGGCCAGGCGGATGCCGTTGGTGGCGACCTGGATCTGGGTGAACCCCATCTCGTGGGCCTTGTTGGCTGCCCACAGGAAGTGGGGGCTCAGGGTCGGCTCGCCGCCGCTGAACTGGATGGCGACGGTCGGGACTGGCTTTTGGTCGCGCAAGGACTGCATCATGAACTGCAGTTGCTCGGTGGAGGGCTCGTAGATGTATCCAGCCGCATTGGCGTTGGCAAAGCAGACAGGGCACTTGAGGTTGCAGCGGTTGGTCAGGTCCATCAAGGCCAGGCTGGTGTGGCTCTTGTGCAGGGTGCACATGCCGCAGGTAACCGGGCAGCGGGCGCTCTCGGTGAAATAGGGATTCTCCAGGCCGACACCGTCGTGGGCGTAGTCCTCCATGCGGAGGTAGATATCGACGCTGCTGGAGATCAAGTCCCAGAAGAAGCCGTGGTCGGG
The DNA here is from genome assembly GCA_023265395.1 of Thermoplasmata archaeon. Lineage (GTDB taxonomy): Archaea > Thermoplasmatota > DTKX01 > JAHFTX01 > JAHFTX01 > JAHFTX01. The sequence goes on along the minus strand of JAHFTX010000013.1, from coordinate 20,249 downwards.
GCAGGTCTTCTCCATGAGGACCTTCCCCTCCTTCTCCTTGAGGACGGCCTTGATGACCTTCCCACATTCGGGACACAGCGATGCAGTGGTACGGGGAAGCCCGGTCTTGCCCGTGAATTTGATCATCGTCTTCGTTCTAGTCTGCTTGACGCGGCCCGCCATATGGGACACCTCAGGTGGTGGCACACCCTCGCCGGTATTAACCATTTTGTAGCGATGAAGGCGACTTCACTTCGAAGGAGCGAAGGCCAATTCGTCCCAAAACCTGGACGATACCCTGGGGAAAGGTCCGCCTTTTTCCACAGGAGGCGTCATTGGTTGCAGACCGTCGGGGGGATTGCCACTGCGACCAGGACCCCTAACCCCTTTCGGGGGGGTTCAGGCAGACCCCTCGCCTCGCATGCCCCCCCACGACCGTCTAGAACGACGGCATCCATGAGAGGAGACCACCCGGAGAGAAACCGTCGAAACACCACCTTGCCAAGGGCACCAGCGCGCGAGGACCGTTTCAAATGGTATATACCTAGAGGGCCGGTCCCGCAGAGGTGGGTTTCGATCCGCTGGGGTATGCCATCCTCGCATCGGTGCTCTTTGGCACCTACCTGGCACCCGTCAAGCTCCTCCGGGAGAACGAGCGCTCGCTCCTGGCCCTCCAGGCGATCGGCCTTCTTGGGGTCGCTTTGGTCCTCTTGGCTGTCGCACCAGGATTCCTTGGTCTGCCCACGGCGTGGCTCCTCTTGGTGGCCGGGGGGGTCTGGGCGTTGGGCAACTACCTGAGCCTCTTCGCCGTCCGCGCCCTGGGGGTGACCCAGGCGGTTGCCCTCTTCGCCATCGCCGGGGCAGTCAACGCCGCTTGGGGGATCGGGGTGTTCCGCGAGCTCCAGACGGGGAGTGCCCTGGTGCTCGTGGCCATCGGCACCCTTGGTGTCGTGGCGGGAGTGATGATCGTCCTTGGGGGCATCCCCCGACCAGACGACCGCCGCGGGCTCGCGCTGGCGCTGTTGACGGCCGCGTGCTTTGGGAGCTATAACGCCCCCCTCAAGCTCGCGCTGGCGCCCCCCCTGACGGTCGCCACCGGATTGGTGCTCGGTGCTGCGGTCAGCTCAGCCCTGCTCGCACTCCTCCCCTGGAGCGGTCTTGGGGCCGTGGAGATCCCTAAGCGCTCGCGCGACCGCCTCCTTGCGGCCGGTGGTGGGGCCGTGTGGGCAGTCGGCGCGACGGCTTCGGTGGTCGCGATCCAGGGGTTGGGGCTCTCCCGCGCCTTTCCGGTATTCATGGCAAACGTCCTGATCTACGTTGCCCTGGGCCTGGGCGTGTTCCACGAGCGGTACGCGACCCCACGCTGGCAGATGGTCGCTGGGGCTCTGGTGGTGGTCGTCAGCGCCTCGACCATCGCCCAGGCTGGGTAGGCCCTCCCAAGGGTCAGGGCCGCGGCTCCGTCAGCACCTCGGCGCCATTGGCGCCGATCAGCATGGTGTGCTCGTGCTGGGAGACCATCCCCCCTTCGACCTCCCACAGGATGGGGTAACTCGAGATCGCACCCTTGTTCACGAGGGTGGTGATGGTCCGCCGCGGAGACGCCACCACCCCCTCGAGGTATCGCATGGCGAAGGGGAGGCTGCCATGATGGTCGGCCACCCACGCCAACAGCGTGCGTTCCGCACCCTCGAAGCGGAAGGTCTTGCGGCGTAACCGGTAGATGTTGGAGGGCTTTCGCCCCTCGACCCGGCCGAAGCCATCGGTGGCGAAGGGCTCGATGGCGAAGACCATCCCCGGCCGCACCACGGTGGTGTTGCGGTCATTGACATTGGGCACCGAGAGGCCCGCGTGGAGGTTGTAGCGCTCGACGCTATGCCCCGTCAGGTTCGCCACCGGCTGGTAGCCCGCATCGGTGATGCACTGACCGATGGCCGTGCCCACCGCGCCGAGCGTGACCCCGGGGCGGATCGTCTCGATGGCGACGGCGAGCGCATCCCTGCTGGCACGGAGCAGCTCGGTGCGGTTGCGCGTGCCCACCTCGATGGTGCGGGCCGTGTCACCAATGAAACCGTTCACATGGACGCCGACGTCCAGCTTGACCACCTGCCCAGACTCGAAGGTGGTCTCCTCACCTGCGAGGGGAGTGTAGTGTGCCGCCTGGTCGTCGATGGCGATGTTGACCGGGAATCCGATGTGGCCACCCTGCGTGGCGATGAACCCCTCGACCGCCTCGGCGACCGACAGCAGGCTCACGCCCGGCTTGATCAGCCCTGCGCCCAAGTCAAGGGCGGCACCAGCGATGCCCCCCGCACGCCGGAGCAGTTCGATGCGTACCCCGGCATCCATCGGCCCCGACGGGATGGGGTCGGAAGCTATGGGGAGCCCTTCCTCCTCCTCTGCAGTCGGCTCGGCGCGCGGACGCACGCACTGTGCACCCGGCAGCGCGACAAATAGGTTACTGTGGTGCAGGCGCCGTATCGGACTTGGCGAAGAACGCGAGTACCGCGGCCTCGTCCTCACCCGAACGGATGATGCGCGGTGCGCTTCCACAGAGGTCGACGGCCACGGAGGGCCGGCCGCGGGGCGTGGGACCGCCATCGAGGACGAAGGTGCACCCGTTGGTGATCATCACATCGACCCCCATCATCGAGCGAGCGGGATTCCCGCGGTGTCGGTTGGCGGAGGTCGCCGTCAGCGGTGAGGTGCGGCACAGCTGCTGCAGCAAGGGGGTGACCGTCGGACGGATACCGACGGGACGGCCCCGTTGGAAGTACGGTTCGGGCAGCACCAAGTCGGGAAGAGGCGGCAGCACCAGGGTGAGCGAGCACGCCCCCAGGGTGGTCATGAAATCCTTCCAACCACGGACCTTGAGGCAGGGGGTGTCGACATCGACGAGGTTGTCGATGAAGTCCCAGCGCGAGAACACCGCCATCGGGAGGGACGTCGGTCGTTGCTTGAGGCCGTAGACGCGTGCGAGAGCTGTCGGGTCGTCGGCGCGCGCGAGCAGCCCGTAGACTGTGTCGGTGGGGGCCAACACCACCTCCGAGGCGTCGAGGGCATCGAGCACGGACTGCTGATCGTCATGGGAGAGGGAGGAACCGCCAAAGACGATACGCCGCATGTCCTGCCCCGCCTGTTCTGGTGACTCTGCCTACCGCGGCAGCGTCGCCCGGAGGGCCGCCGCCGCGCCGGCGGGGTCGGGCGCTTGGTAGATCGCACGGCCGACGATCAAGAAGGTCGCACCCGCACGGATCGCGGCGGGTCCGTCGCCGCCCTGGGTCCCGATGCCGGGAGTGGCGATCTGGACCCCGTTGCCAGCTTGCTTGCGGATCGCAGCAATCCTCTCGGGTCGAGTCCCGGGGGCGATCAGACCATCGGCGCCACAGGAGAGTGCCAGGGTGACCATCCCATCGGTCGCCGGGCTGATGAACTCGCTCGACCCTGGATGGGACATCTCGACGACCGCCCAGGCTTCGCCACCCTGTTGCTGCGCTGCCTCGACGACCGCACTGAGCGCCTCTCGCCCGGGGAAGGCGTGGGCGATCACCGCTGTGGCGCCTGCGCTAAAGGCCTCACGGGCGATCAGCCCATTCATGAACGGGATGTCGGCGATCTTGAAGTCGCACATAACAGGAGCGAAGGCCGAAAGCGAGCTGACGATGGACATGCCCGACCGTAGGACGAGGGCGTAACTGACCTTGATGGCGTCGACCTCGCCGACCAGCCGCGGCGCCAAGGCGAGGGCTTCCTCGGCGGACATGTCATCGAGGGCGACGATCAGTCGGCGGTCCGGGAACACGACAGAGCAATCCGCCGGCCCCTAAAAAAGACCGCGGCGACCGCGAGGCGCCGAAGATGCCCCAGGCGACTATTCTGGCTTGGGGGAGGGTGGGGGCGGCAGGACGACGTCGAGATTGGAGACGTACTTGGAGGCTAGCAGCACCACCTGGCTGTTGGGGGAGATCTTGTCCCAGTACCAGCGGACTTCCTGCTGGGTGAACCACCCGGCTGTCAGCACCCGCGCTCCGAGCTCCTGGATGTCGGAACGGGAGCGCGCGAGGACGCCGCGGACGATCTGCAGAGGTCCGTCGACGCCCTCGTAGCCATCTTCGAGGCTGACGTGCAACGGACCATCGAGGTCGAAGATCGAGCTGACATCGATGTCGACGTCGGTGCTGGTCTTGACGTAGGCCTTGGCATGGGAGCTCGTCTCGGGCCGGGTGGCGGTCTTCCCGGTTGGCACCACCCACTTTTCCCCAGCGCCGCCATCCTCGAGCAGCGGACGCACCAGCAGCACCTCGTTGTGGTCGTTGACGACTACGCACCCGAATGCTGCGCTCGTAGCAGAGGCCATGTCACACCCGCGTTCCCCATCCCACGATCCGCGTTGGTACCCCCCACCTTGGCCAGCACGGGCCCTTACCACCACTTCTCCGGTGGCGAGTCCTTTGGGGCCAGATGCACCGCAAGGTGACGGAACGTCTCCTCGATGCCCTGGCCCGTCTTGGCGCTGGTGTAGAAGTAGTGGGCGTTGAAGCGGCTGGCCAGAGCGGCCAGCTCGCGCTCGGTGACTTTCTGCTCCGAGACGAGGTCGGCCTTGTTGCCGATGAAGACGATGGGGACGTACTGGGTCATCACCATCAGGGTCTCGACCCAGTAGTCGAGCTCGTCGAAGGTCTCGCGTCGTGTCGTATCGCAGACCACCATGACGCCCTCGACACCCACGTAGTAGGATGCCGGGACGCGCTTGGGGGACTTGTGGCCCAGGATGTCCCAGATCATCAGCACCATGCGGATGTCCTCACCCCCCTGCTGGGTGAGCATGACCTCCTTCTTGGTGATCTTGGTGCCGATCGTCTCGATGTACTGATCGTCGAACACGTCGAAGACGAAACGCTTGATCAAGCTCGTCTTGCCCACGCCGCTGTCGCCGAGCATGCAGACCTTCTTGATGATCTTGCGCTCCATGGTGGCGACCCTGGGCCGCTCGATAAACAGCGGCGTACTTAAAGGGTGGGGGAGCACCCACAGGCACTGGGCCGCACCAAGGGCCGTCACCGCGCCGCGGGCGACGCGGCAGGTGGATAGAAGGCAGACCGGGCGCCTTAAGGGGGCACGCCCGCTGCGCAGCGGTCGGAGGGCGGAGGGATCCGATGAGCGGGCTGATCACCTTCGAGGGAATCGATGGGACGGGCAAGTCGACGCTCGTGCGCGCGCTCGCTGCACGCGCCAGCGCCATCGGCGTGCGTTGCTGGCAGACAGCCGAGCCCACCGAGGGACCCATCGGACAGCTCCTTGCGGATCGGGCGGTGCGAATGGCCAGCGCACCGGCACAGGCACTGCTCTTCGTGGCAGACCGCTACGACCACCAGGCTTCCATCGAGGCCCACATCGCTGCTGGCCAGTGGGTCCTGTGCGATCGGTATGACCTTTCCACCTTCGCCTACCAGTCGGTCCTGCTCGAGCGACAGACGGACCCCCGGCACTCGCTCTCGGAGCCCTTGGCGTGGCTGGGGTCTCTGCACGGTCGATCGATGCGGACGCCCGATGCGACCATCCTGCTGCTCGGCCGCGTCGAGCAGATGCTCGGGCGTACCAACATGCGGGGCGGGGGACAGGACCGGCGCTTCGAACGCGTCGAGCTGCTCGAGGAGGTCCAGCGTCGCTACGAGCAGGTGGCTGGCGCCGCCGCGCACGGTCGCCTCTTCGGCCTGCCCGCTCGGCGCGTGAGCATCCTCGATGCAACCGCCTCGTCGGCCGACCTTGCTCAGGCGGGGTGGGACGCCCTTGTGCCGCTGCTGGACCCTGCGTACCAGCCCCCTGCAGCCGTTAAATAGGGCTGGAACACCATGCCTGCGATGCTGCCACACCCATGACGCCCGGCACCCAGATCGACTATGAGCGGATGGCCTCGCAGGCCATGGTCATGCTCCGCCAGGGGAACTACGACTCGGCAATCCAGATCTACGATGAACTGCTCGTGCGGTTCCCCGCCTACATCGATGGCTGGTACAACAAGGGCATCGCGTTGTATCGATACATGGGCCGCAACCAGGAAGCCCTGGCGGCCTTCGACCGCGCACTCCAGATCGATGCTGAAGACATCGACATCTGGCACGAGCGCGGGAAGCTGTTGCTGATCCTCCGTCAGAACGACGCGGCCTTGCAAAGCTTCGAACGCGTGCTGACCTTGCGACCCAATTACCGCATCAGCATGGAGGGCAAGGCGGCCGCCTTCTACGCCGTGGAGCGCTACGAGGACGCCGCCACCACCTGCGACCAGGTGCTCGCGCTCTACCCACCGGGCCACCCCAACACGTTGCAGGCCCTCAAGACCAAGGCGATGTGTCAGAACAACCTCGCCAAGTTCAAAGCCGCGATCCAGACCGCCAATCGCGCCCTGCGGATCACCCAGAAGGACGACAGCGTCTGGGAGACCAAGGGGCTGGCCCTGGCAGGTCAGGGCAAGTTCCAGGAGGCGGTTCAGTGCCTCGAGTACGCCATCACCCTCAACCCACACAACCAGTCCGCCAGCGAGAACCTCATCCAGATCCGGCAGACCCTCGAGGACCACTACGCGGTAGAGTCCTCCTGAGCATCGTCGACGGTCGGCGCGCCTCGCACGAGGTAGAGGTCACGCTCGAAGCGCAGGACCTCGACCTCCTGACCCAATGGCGCGTCCGAGGGCAACAGCACCGTGATCGTGGAGTAGTGGTCAGGATCCAGAAGTTGCGCCTCTGCGCCCCGCTGTGACACGACGACGGCGCGACGCAGGTCGGCAGGGGTGGCGATCCGCTCGAGCGAGAGGGTGTCAGCAAGCCGCATGCGCACCGCGCGGTAGTCACGCAAGTCGAGCAGGTTGGTGAATCCTCCGCGGACGCTCTGGACCCGGAAGGGTGAGCGGGTGCCCTTTGAGTCCTCGATGGCGACAAAGTCCCCTGCCCGGTATGGTGGCAAGCGCACCAGCGTGACGTTGCGGTAGAGATCGACACCATCGGAGCGACCATGGAGTTCGACGGATTCGGTGACGGCGCCGCCTAGGCGGTCGGCCAGCAGCCGCGAGAGTGCCTTTCCCGAGGAACGGGAGCCCAGGTACCAGTCCAGCCCGCCGTGCTGCGGGATCAGCCGGGAGATGAACGCCTGCCGGTCGCCCGTGCCCGATTCGTCGAGATGACGCATCAGCTCGTCGGCCCACTGCTGGGAGAGTCGCAGCTCCTCGGCGTCGATGTCCCGACCCGTCGCCCGCAGCTGCACCCGCGATTCCCAGTAGGACCCGTGACGCCGCGAGCACACCTCGCAGGTAGCCACGCGCAGCACCACCAGGGTGGAGAGGTGCTCGCTCCACTGCAGGCCCTCGCGGCGGCGGTGCACGGTAACCGTGGCTCGCAACAGCCGTTCCTCCGTGTTGGCTAGCGCCACCTGTACCGTCTGCGTGCCCTCCCCACTCACCGAGAGAGCCTCCTCGATCAGCAACGGGACGTACTGGGATGGCTCCGTCCCGAGTTCCTCCCAGCGATGCCCGTGCAACACCCGTTTGCAATGCGCGCAGGTATGGACCTCGACCTGCGCTGCCAGGGTGACGGTGCGTTGGTGCTTGGGAAAGCAGCTGAGGCAGAAGTTGTCGATGGTCGGGCCCTCAGCTCCACAACCGATGCAGAACATCAACGCACCACCTCGGTGCGCCCCTCTTAAGGCTTGGCGGACGACGACGGCGGGCTGGGCCGTACCCGGTGCTGTCGACGGTCCGTGCCTGGGGGGGCTGAGCGTACCCGCGCCCCACTGACGCTCCCCGAGCAGACCCGAACGTCCAGGCGACCGGCCCCGCGCATCTGCCGCAGCGATTCGACGACCTCCACAGCGTGAGCAGGGCTCTCAGCCAGACCAAAGACCGTCGGTCCGAAGCTGCTCAGCCCGGCGCCGTAGGTACCAGCGGCACGCAGTCGCTGCCGCAAGTTCGCCCCGCCCTTGCCGCGAAGCTGGTTCTCGATGGCCTTGAACCCGACGCCTTGGAGGGCATCCAAAGACGCGCCGAAGCCCTGGGCGTCCTGGTCGGCGACTGCCGGGAGCAAGCCCATCACCATCAGGTGCGCGATGCGTTCGACCTCGCGTCGGGGAATCGGGGTCGAATCGGCGAAGACCTCGAGCTCGCGCCGGCCGGCGACCCCACGGCCTGGTCCGCGCAGCAGCACGAAGCGCCACTGTGGGGGGATGGGCAAGCGGCAGAGCAGCGGTGGCGGGGGTGCCTTGCTGTAACGACTGGGGAGGAATCCTCCCTTGACCGAGAGGGCGTGGCCGCCATCGAGGAGGACACCCCCCTGGTCGTAGGCATGGACCCCGATCCCGCTGGTACCACCCCGACCGACCAACGTAGCCAGTGCATCGGTCCTCATTGGGCGATCCGCCAGCCTACTGAGCAGGTCAGCCACTGCCAACCTCAGCTGGGTCTGGGATCCGAGCCCGACGTGCGGGGGGATGGACTGCAGCAGCTCGAGCCGACTGGGGGGGAGACCGCGAAGGTGGCTGCGGACGGTGGCGACCACCTCAGCGAGCGCCGGGGGGATGGACCACCGCGGACTGCTGTAGGCTCGGAGCACCACCGATGGTTCCGCTAGGGCGACCCCCAGGCCCCCATCGACACGGCCCAGCGCCCCATTGAGGTCGAGCAACCCCAGATGGAGCCTGCAGGGTGTGACCACCTCCAACCCGTCCATGGCTCCACAGCCAAGGCTGTCAAGGTAAAGCTGTCGTGCACGGCGGACGGCCTACGCAGCCGATTGATGGCGCCGCTGGGCCTCGGCCTCGACCTGGTCCGCCGCCGCCACCGGCGGTGGCTGCTCGCCCTGGAGCCACCAGACCCATCCGCGCTGTTCGACGGAGACCCCTCCGCAGATCGTCCCCAGCAGTCTCAGCTGCATCAGGAACTTGACCGTCCCATCGGGACAGCGCTGCCCCGTACTCCTGGCCATCAGCTCGAACTGCCGGGTCGTCAGGGCACCAAACTGCTGGAGCAAGCCCACCACGTGGGAGGTCGCCTCCTCACGGGTCATCTCACGGGGCATGCCTTCTCCTCCTCCTTCTCCCTAGCGGATCCTCAACGCATCCCGATGATCTGCCCCGTGCCGTCGACGTCCAGCTCCAACGCTGCCGGTTCCCGCGCCAAGCCGGGCATCAGCTGCATCGTCCCGGTGACGGCTACGATGTACCCTGCCCCTGCGGAGAGATGGAGCTCTCGCACCAGCGTGGTGAAGCCGCTGGGCGCGCCCAGCACCGAGGCGTCGTCGGAGAAGCTGTATTGCGTCTTCGCCATGCACACAGGCAGGTGATCCACACCCATCTTCTTGAGCGCACGCAGGTGCTTGTGGGCCTCCTCACTCAGCTCGATCGCGGTGGCACCATAGAGCTTGGTGGCCAGCAGGCGGACCTTCTCCTCCAGCGGTGCCTCCACAGGGTAGGCCGCAGTGAGCATCGGCATCGGTCGAGACCCGATAGCCTCCAACACCGTCCGTGCCAGCTGCGCCGCCCCTGGTGCACCTTGCGTGACGCCCAGGCACCGCGCGACGGGGAGCCCCATCGCCGCACACCATCCCTCGATGGCCTGCAACTCCGAATCGTGGTCGGTGCCGAAGACATTGATCGCCACCACGGCGGTGACCCCGAACGAGCGCAGGTTCGCCACGTGGCGAGCGGCGTTGGTCTGCAGACCGCGGCGGATCGCCTCCGGGTCCTCCTTCGTGATGTCGGCATCGGCGACCTGGCCGTGCGCCTTGAGGACCTTGGTGGTCAACACCACCACGCTGACCTGGGGCGAGAAGCCCCCGACGGGGCAGACGAGGTCGAAGAACTTCTCCGCCCCCAGGTCCGCACCGAAGCCCGCCTCGGTGACAACGACCTCCGCGCATCGAAGCGCCAGATCGGTCGCGACGATGCTGTTGGTGCCATGCGCGATGTTGGCAAAGGGGCCCCCATGGATGATCGCCGGCGTGCCCGAAGACGTCTGGGCCAGGTTCGGCCGGAAGGCATCGCGCAAGAGGGCGACCATGGCCCCGATGACCCCCGTCTCCTCGGCGCGCACGGCCGTTCGATCGGCCCGCAGCCCGATGACCATCCGACCCAGACGACCTCGCAGGTCCTGCAGGTCGCTGGCAAGGCAGAACACCGCCATCACCTCCGAGGCGGCCGTGATGATGAACCGGTCCTGCCGGGGCACTCCCATCTGCGGACCACCCAGCCCGATCGTCACTTGACGCAGGGACCGCTCGAGCAGATCGACGGTGCGGGGCCACCAGACCTCGCGGACGTCCAGACCCAGGGGATTGCCAAAGTGCAGACCATTGTCGATGGCGGAGCTCAGGAGGTTGTGCGCGGTCGTGATCGCGTGCATGTCGCCGGTGAAGTGGAGGTTGATCGCCTCCATCGGCAGCACCTGTGCCAGCCCCGCCCCGCAACCCCCGCCTTTGATCCCCAGCGTCGGCCCGATGGAGGGCTCGCGCAGCGTGACCACGGCGCGGACACCGACATGGCAGAGCCCTTGGGCCAAGGCGATGGAGGTCGTGGTCTTCCCCTCGCCGAACTTGGTCGGGGTGATGGTGGTCACCAGCACCAGCGCGCCCGTCCGCTGTGGGAGGCGACTGCGCACGGTGATAGGGTCGAGCTTGGCGCGCAGGTCTCCCCAGAGGGTGAACTCGCTCGGGAGGAGACCAAGGTCTGCGGCGACCTCGGTGATCGGTCGTGGCCGTATCTGTCGTTGGATCGCCAGGTTGTTCATCGTCCCTCACCCCGACAGCCGTGCGGCGACGATCTTCGCTGTCTCCTCGGCAAGGGTGTGACCATGGCGCTCGAGCGACTCGAGCTCGCCCATGATGGCCGCGGTCCGCGCGCCATCCTGCAGACACCCGAGGTTGATCCGAACGTTGAGGATGGCCGATAGGAGTGCGGCCTGGCCTAGCGATGCCCCGACCCCGGCGTCGGAGACGGCGTTGATGTTGCCGTCGGTAGCGATCGCCGGGAATTGCTCGAGCACTTCGACCAATTGTCGAGCGACGATCAGCGGGACCTCCGCCGCCTGCCAGCCGGCGCTTTGGATCGCCGCAGCGCGAAACGCTGATTGCTCCGGGGTCTCCTTGGGGAGCTTGCGCGCGGCGATCAACCGCTCATAGGCTGCGGCGTCGTCATCGATGGCAGCGGTCAGAGAACGTCGCAGCCGTTCGAGGGACTGCCCCCGTGCGGCCAGAGCCGCAGCGACCTGGGCGTACTTCTTGCGCCCCTGCGTGAGCGACACCACCATCTCTCCGAGCGCGGCGGACAGGGCGCCCGTGAGTGCGGCGACCGAGCCGCCGCCGGGAGTAGGGCTGTCACTGGCCAGCCGCTCGAGGAAAGCAGCGATCGTCCCGTGGGACATCGGGACCATCAGAGCAGCCTCCGCTCGAGCACTTGGGACCGGTCGAACCGTTCGAGCTTGAGGGAAGCAGCCGCGACATCGACGAGGGCGTCCATCGGCACCAAGCCGACGATCTCGCTGCCGACGACGGCGATGTTGCGCTCCTGGGCCTTGCGCGCGATGGCATCGAAGACCGTGTGCAGGCCCGTGACCTCGAAGCGGGTCATGTTCATCGACACTTGCACCAGGCCGCGCTCGGCCAACGCAAACCCCATCGCCTTGACCGCGGGGAACCCGCCAGTGCTCTCGCGGACCTCCCTGGCGATGGCCTTGGCGACCTCCAGATCCGTCGTGGCGAGGTTGACATTGAAGGCTATCAACGGATGGCGGGCGCCGACAGCAGTGATCCCTGCCGAGGGATGCACGCGCGCCTCACCGACATCAGGGCGGAGGTCGGGGTTGCGGGGCACCTGTTCGGACAGCCCCTCGAACTGTCCCTTGCGCAGTGTCGCGAGGTTTCGGCGACCCGGCGAGGCGGCGCTCTCCTCGTACAAGTAGGAGGGGATGCGATGACGCGCCCAGAGCTCCTCCGCAACGTGGCGCGAGAGCGAGACGCACTCCGCCATGGTGGTCCCGCCCAGGGGGATGAAGGGGATGACGTCAGTCGCTCCCATGCGTGGGTGCTCCCCTTGGTGGGTGCGAAGATCGATCACCTTCGCCGCCGCCCCGGCACCGGCGATGGCCGCAGCGCCGACGGCCTCGGCCGGGCCGACGAAGGTGACCACGCTTCGGTTGTGGTCGGCGTCGAGGCTGACATCGAGGAGCCGCACACCCGCCTGTGCGCAGATCGCCGCGACTATCTCGTCGACCGCTGCGCGAGAACGCCCCTCACTGAAGTTGGGGACGCACTCGACCATCGCGGCCATGGGCGCACCAACACCACGACGGCTCTTACACCTGTCGCTACCGCTGCAAGGCAGCCCTGACGCCTAGAGGATCGGCGTGAGGCTGACGTGGGGGTAGCCACGCTCGGGGTCGGGGTGGACGACGTGCAACGACGTCTGGGGCTTGACCCCATAGATGCAGCACGCACGGTGGATGTTGACCACACGCAGATAGGTGTCGGCCATGTTGAGTATCTCCTGTTGGAGCTTCAGCCCGGGCTTGAGGATGCCGATGCCCAGGTCCTTGCTGACCTTGATGTTGGAGACCGTGCGGAAGAGGTCCTGGATCGCGATGTCCCCAAAGCGGTACTCGAGGGTGTCGAATCCCACGAAGTCCATCAGGGGCTTGTTCTCCTTGCCGCGGATGGCGCCCATCACACGCTGCCAAAGGGCGAGGGCCTCCTCGGGCTTCTTGTCCTTGAGCGGCAGGACGTTGGGCTTGTCACTGTGCGAGAGGCTGTAATCGGTGACGTAGAAGAGACGGTCGAACGTGGTGGGGGGCAGGAACCGGGTCAGGTCCTCGCGCAACGCCTCGACGTGGTCGCCGCCGGTGAGCACCGCAGTCGCACCCAGGCCGTGGGAGAGGAAGTTGAGCAAGAGTGGCCGGACCACCGACAAGTACTGGTCGTTGGAGACGTCGTTGCCGACCTCGATGACGTTGTAGCTGCCCACGGAGAAGCCTCCCCCCAGTAGGGCGTCGATGTCAGGGGTGCCGGTCGAGTAGTGTGCTGCCGGGTTGGGGGTCACCTTCCAGGCGCCGGTGGTGACCGCGGGGGCGAAGGGCTCGAAGACTTTGAACCGGCCGCCACGCAGCGTCGTGAGGTAGATTGGCTGCATGATCTCCGTCGCACGCAGCTTCTCGAGATGGACCTCGCGGATCCGCCGACCCTCCGTGGAGGAACGGGTGAGGTTGATCACCCCATCGACGAGGTAGTCGACGGAGGTATCATCGGCAAACTCCATCACCAGCACCAGGTGGGTGCTGGTGTTCTCGACCAGGTCCTTCTGCAAGGCGCAGACTAGATCTTCGGGGGGAATCTTGTACTTGGTCGTGATCCCTTCGATGCTGTCGACCACCACCAGGCACTGGTTGGGCAGCTTCTCCTCGATCCGATCGTAGAGGCGCTTGACCTCGAGCAGGTCGTAGTCCTGCATGAGGGTCGTCAGGTGGGTGCGGTCGACCCGGGTGGGCGATTTCTCGCGGTTGATCGAGCGGAGGAAGGCCTTGGCGCCAGCAGTCTTCTTGTCGGCGGCCTTGACCTCCTTGTTCTCGTTCTCCGCACGCTCGTAGAGGGCACGCAGGAACTCGCGGCTGGCATCGACCACACGACCGCGCATCTCCTTCTCGCGCAACCAGGGGAAGAGGTTGTAGAGGGACTCGTCGCTGACGCGCGTCGAGACGTAGAAGCTGCGGTCGGGACCAGAGAGCTCCTCGAGGACCTGCAGGGCCATGGTGGTCTTGCCGGTCCCCGCCTGGCCCTTGACCATGAGCGAACGGCCGCCCGGCTTGGAGAAGAACTCAGCGACCTCGGGTGGGAGTTGCGATGTGGTCGCCAGGCAGCCTCACCCCGCTAGTGCGACCAAACATGGCAGGGGTGATAAACCTTCGCCTCTGCCCCTTCGCAGCGCCGCCATGGACACGGCTGCCCGCGCGACAGTGTGCCGTGGTAACACGCCCCATGCGTCGGTTACTGACCGCGCAGGTAAGGCTCACGTCCCTTGAGGGGCATCGTGGCGTCGATGCCCAGCTTGGAGGTCGTGCCGTGGGAGGAGGGGTCCAACGACGAACCACGAGCCCCGGTGATCACCAACAGGTCGCGGTCCGCCTGCACCCGGGTAGCAATCGCCCACTCGACCGCGCGATCGTCGTAGATGTCGACGTCGGAATCGACGATGACGACGTGTTTCATGGAAGTGTGTGCGCCAAAGGCCGCCATGATCGCATTCTTGGCGTCTCCCTCGGACTGCTTGGTGATGCTCACGATCCCGTGGAGCCAGCAGCATCCCCCCTCAGTCAAGCGGACCCCATGCACCTCGGGGACCGACCGGCCGACGGCAGCAGCGATCACTGGCTCGCGGGGCAGCCCCATCAGGTAGTAGTGCTCGTAGCCGCCCGAGAGCATGGTGTACCAGGTCGGCGAGGGCCGCGCATAGGCCTTGGGCAGATGGATGACCGGCTCGGTGCGCACCAGGTCGTAGGTGCCAGTGATGTCGACGAATGGACCTTCCTCGTGCGTCTGGTCGGTCAAGGTCCCCGTCCAGACGAACTCGGCACAGTCTGGCACGGCGATGCCGTTGTCGAGGGTGACGGTCCGCACGGGTTCACCCACGGACCGCTGGCGCAGACGCGAGGCAACCCGCAACTCGTCCTCGCCCAACCCCACCGAGAGCGCGCCGCCAAAGAGGACGTCGGGCGAGAAGGTCATCACCACCGCGACCTTGACCTGCTCGCCGCGTTTCTGGGCCCGCCGGTGCAGGGCGAACAGATGCCGGGGGACGATACGCGCAACGACGTGTGTATCGTCGAGGATGCGCATGCGATGGAACGAGAGGTTGCGTATGCCATCGTATTCGGCGATGACGATGCAGGGGGTCAGGTAGGGCCCGCTGTCCCCCCGGTAATAGGTGGGAACTGGCAGCGTGGTCAAGCCGCTTCGCAGGGGCCTGAAAGGGTTGTTCGGGGCCAATTCGACATCAAGGGGTGAGGCAATGGCCTCGCTGAGACGAGCGCCAAGTCCTTCTCGGTCCGTCCCCAGGGCGGTGGCTATCCGCTCCCGGGTCCCCCAAAGATTGCCCACGGCGGGGTTGCCCCCCAGGTCGGGGAAGAGATAGGCTTGCCGGGGGTTGGCGCGCAGCAGCGAGCCAATCCCGAACTTGAGGTCGGGTGCGGGGTCGACGGCCGCAACCTCGTTCTCGAACATCGACAGGTAGGGTCGCAGCATCGTCGGTGCACCCCTGGACAACGGGGGACGTGCCAATGCAGGAGCAGGGGATAACGCTTGACCTAGTGGACAGTGCTTGCAGCCATGGACCAGTGGGGGTTGGCTTTCGAGGCTGGCACAAGTGGCTATATAAACGGCCATCGAGTTGAATGGACCCACTGGATTGGGCTATCGGCCCAGTCCGGACCCAAGGAGGCACGCCCCATGCAGCGCCGCTCGAACCCAACATCGCCGATCTTGTCGATCCTGTTGACCCTGCTGATGCTGGGCACGAGCTTCATGGCACTCTCCCCCGTCGTTGCCGAGGAGACCGAATCGGCCAACACCGTCACCGCGTTCGATGATCTTTCGACGAGCAAGGACTTCTCCTTTGGGGTCCTTGGCGGCACCGACGGTTCGGCATCCATCTCGTTGCCCAGCCTCGCTCAGGTCCAGACCGCCAAGGTGGTGCTCCAGAGTCAGGTCGCCTCCCAATCGGTCCCTATCGAGTATCGCAACGAGCCCAAGAAGGAGCGTTTCGACCAGGTCGGGGCGGACTATGACGCAACCGAGGTCGACGCCACCAAGGCGTACCTGCGGCTGCACCGCTACTGGGGGACGTTCAACGACGAGCTCAACACCTGGGACTACACCGACAACGCCTCCACCGATGCCAACTTCCTGCTGGACGACCAGACCTTCGACACCCGCATCGCCGCAGGCCGGGACACCGGCGCGGCTGCCCACTCGCCAGTCTCGGCATGGACCCCCTACGCCGCCAGCCAATCACAGACATTCTTCTATGACGGCCGGTCGATCCGCCACGTCGACATCGACGTCACGGGCAACTGCGGCCAATCCTGGGTCTACGCCCAAGCGACCATCAAGGTCTTCGATACCACGGCAGACCCGCCGACATGGATCACCGAGTTTGACAGCCTCAACATCGGTTGGGCCCCGAGCAACTACCAGGCCCTCGACAAGGTCTATGCCGCCG
Organism: Thermoplasmata archaeon; assembly: GCA_023265395.1. GTDB lineage: Archaea > Thermoplasmatota > DTKX01 > JAHFTX01 > JAHFTX01 > JAHFTX01. The sequence continues at coordinate 4,031 of JAHFTX010000013.1, read as the reverse complement.
GGCGCATCACCGCAGTCTCGGTCAAGGTCCAGTGTTCCTACACCTGGTACAACCCACAGGTGCGTTTCTACTACAACCTCGACGTCGACCACTTCAAGGCCTCGACCACCTACACCTCGAAGGTCATCGACCCCGCGACCTTCATCAGCGGCTGGCAACCCGGCTACAGCACCTACAACGTCACCTTCGCTGCGCGCAGCCTCATTCCCTCAGGAACGGCGCTGTCCTATGACGTGAGTGTCAACGGCGGCGGGACCTGGGAGCCAGCGGCCAACAACACCTCCCTCATCGTCACAGGCGTCGGCAGCCAGCTGCGATGGCGGGCACACTTCAGCGCCACGACGACCCAGACACCCATCATCTTCGATGACGTCTGGATCACGATCCAGCGGCTCCTCTCGCCCAGCGAGGAATACCTCTCGGTGACGCATCAGCAGGTGTGGCCGATCACCGAGGTCACGCCCATGTTCAACGTCTCGGGCGCAACCGGATCGGAGGTCAAGGTCTTCCTCACCCGCGATGGGGGCGACGAATGGATCGAGGTCACCAGTGGCGAGACCTATCCGATGCTGTTCACCGGTCCAGAACACCTGACCATGACCGGGTTGCAGTTCAAGGTGGAGCTGATCTCCTCCAACCAACTCGCCACCCCCGTGCTCAATGACATGAATCTCTACACCCACATCGCAATGTTCCCCACCGATGTGGTGGTCGACTTTGGTTCCGACCAGACCACCAGCTGGACCTTCGAAGGGATATTCTTCAGCGACCTTGGGACGCTCACCATCGAGGGCGACACCCTGGTGGAAGAGCTCAACGGACTCCTGCCCCACTACGGGGCAGGTGGGACGAAGATCTTCCTCAACATCACGAGCGCCAGCGCTGGGGTCGTCCGGGTCGCCTCCTTCGACATCGGGTATGGGCTGCCTCCTGTGCTCCTCAACCCCGTCCCCGACGTCACCTTGCAGGAGGACACCTCCTCTGACAAGGCGGTGGACCTCGAGAAGTTCTTCACCGACGACCGCGACGACGGTGACCTCGGCTTCGTGCTCTCGTTCCAGGAGGAACCCGCGAAGATCACCGCCACTGTCGTGGACGGGCACTTCCTGTCGTTTACCACCCCCTCCAAGGACTGGGTCGGTTCGCGCCGATTCGTCGTCCAAGCCAAGGATGGTGATGGGCTCAAGACCAGCTCCAACACCTTCACCGTCCAAGTGCAGAACGTCAACGATGATCCGACCATCGTCCCCGTTCCCGCCCAAGAGGCGGTCGTGGGGCAACCGTGGTCCCTGCAGCTGGGCGTGGTCGACCCCGACAAGGACCTCCATACCTGGGAGATGTCGGTCATCCCCCCCAACAGCCACCTGGTGATCGACACCAACACCGGCCGCCTCGACCTCGATGCCGACATCAGCGACCTGGGGAGCTACGCCCTGACCGTCTCGGCCAACGACGGCAATGATGGGACCGCCACGACGAGCTTCTCCTTGGAGGTGCGTAACCAGAACAATGCGCCGCAGCTCCTGCCGGTACCTGCGCAGACCGTCTCGGAGGGGGACCCCTTCTCCTTCCAGGTGGTCGCAACGGACCAGGACCTCGTCAACGGACTCGACGAGACCCTGACCTTCGGGATTTCCTTCCCCAGCCTCCCCGTTGGCGATGCGACACCGCCGATGACCATCGGACCCGACGGCACGATCACCTGGCAGACCAAGGTCGGAGACCTCGCCTTCGCGACATTCGAGGTCGCGGTCACCGTCGTCGACAGCGAGGGAGCCTCAGCGACGGTCCGCTTCCTGGTGACCGTGCTCAAGGAGAACACCGGTCCCACGGGCGTGCGCATCGCCTCGCCAGAAGCGACGGGGACCTTCAAGGAAGGCGACCTGATCAAGTTCGAGGCGGAGGCCACAGACGCTGACAAGGGCGACCAGCTGACCTTCACGTGGTCCATCGATGGGATACGCTTCGGTGTCAGCCACTCGATGAGCACGACCATCCCCGAAGGGCAACACGTCGTCGAGCTGTCGGTCAATGATGGCCACGGCCACATCGTGACCGCCGACCCTGTCAGCTTCACCGTCGGGGCGGCGACGCCCCCGACCGTCCACCATGACGAGGCGACGGAGCAGACCCAGCTGCTCCTGGGCATGGAGCCGGGAATCCTGCTGTTGGTCGTCGTCGTCGTCCTGACGCTGGCGATCGCGGTGGGCTCGACCATCGTCAGCCGCGTCTCGGGAAGCCACGTCAAGGAACTCAAGCGCCTCGAGTCGGAGGCCAAGGGCAAGGGCGGCAGCACCTAGGCCTCCGAGGCAGCGCACGCAACAGAACGGCCCCGTCAGGAAGTGCTGCGGCACCCTGACGGGGCCGACCCCCATTCTTTTAAGGGGTACAGGCCCCTGCCAGCCCCATCGCGACCGAGCGAGGGTGACGGCGATGAACATCGAGGGCTACAACTTCCCCGACGACCTGTACTTCCACAAGGAGCACACCTGGGCCCGCAAAGAGGGGACCATCATCGTCATCGGCGTGACCGACTACGCCCAGAAGATGGCAGGCACGGTCAAGCGCGTCCAGACCCTCGAGGAGGACGACGAGGTCGAGCAGCACAAGCCCTTCGGGACCATGTCCACCGGGAAATGGACCGGGAAGCTCTACTCGCCCGTCAGTGGCGAGATCGCCACGGTCAACGAAGACCTCGACGGCGAGCCTGGCAGCATCAACAGTGAACCCTACGGTGCCGGCTGGTTGATCAAGGTCAAGCTGGGCAACGAGGGCGAGCTCGCGGCGCTCATGCGGGTGGGCACGCCCGACTTCGCCGCCTGGTTCAAGGCCGAGCGCGCCAAGCACCAGAAGTAGAACGACCACCAACCGCCGGCAGAGGCACCGGCACCTCCATGACCGAGCCGCTGGCGCTCTTGCGCCTCGGCCCCCTGCCTTGGCTCGAGACGCAACTGGTATACCACACCTTGGCGCGGGAGCACCTCGAGGCGGTGGTGACATGCAGCAGCAAGGAGCGCTACGTTTGTGTCGGATACCACCAGGACCTGGCGGCAGAGGTCGAGATCGACTATTGCACCGCCAACGGGATCGGGCTGTTCCGTCGTGAGCCCGGTGGCGGCGCAGTTCTGCTCGAGCCTGCGCAGGCCTTCTACCAGGTGATCGTCGACCGCCATAGGGAGGGCCTGCCTCGTCGTCACGACCTCCTCTACGAGGTTGTGCTCCAGCCGGTCTGCGACGCACTCCGGAGCTTCGGTGTCGATGCCCGGTTCGCCCCCATCTGTGACCTGCTGGTAGGGGAGCGCAAGATCAGTGGCAATGCCGGCGGAGAAGTTGGCGATTGCCGCGTCGTCATCGGCAACGTGCTGCTCGATTTCGACCGCTCGCTGATGGCCCACGTCCTGCGGTGCCCCTCAGAGGAGTTCCGACGTCGTTTCGCCGAGCTCCTCCGCCAACAGATCGTGACGTTGGACGAGCTCTGCCCCAGACCGCCCAGTCTGCGGATGGTCGAGGAGCGGTTGAGCCAGGCCTTTGACCAACGGCTGGGCCCGCTGGAGCCGCGAGTGTGGACGCGGGAGCTCCAGCAACGGCTCGAAGGTTTCGCACCTGAGTACACCGATGCCGCCTGGCTGCTGCGACCCGACTCCCGTCGAGGGACCGGGCGTCGCGTCAAGGTCCGGGAGGGGCTGTATCTGTGCCAGGATGACCCCGCCGCCCCGGAGCGACTGTGGGAGGAGCGCCCGCCCGTTGGCAGGGATGACACGACGCGGATGGGGGATCAGTCGTGACCCTGGGGAAGGGACAAGGTCACGGTGTCGCCGACGGAGAAGTGGGGTGGCTCAGGATGGCGAGGCACGAGTCGCAACGGTGGATCGCTGTCGATCCCCACGCCAAGGGTGAGCCCCAGGTACTCATGGCCGTCGACCCGGCACCGTCGCCGAGGGATCTCGTAGAGGTCGAGGTTGCGATAGAGCAAGCCCTTGGAGTAGCGGTCGATTCCTGCGTAATCCATCTCACCGAAAGAGAAGACCGAC
>JAHFTX010000012.1 GCA_023265395.1 Thermoplasmata archaeon | reverse complement strand
CCCCCCCCCAGCAGTGGTAGAAGAGAAGGCGACGCCGGCGCCGCTGCTGGGCGGCATCCGCCCGGCCGAACGGCTCGTCGCGCGCACCCTCCCCCCGGCTCCGGCGTTGCGGGCCGAAGCCGCTCGGATCGTCACGGTGGTACGCTCGGGTCCCCAGGTCCCTTCGCCGCTCGAACCCGTACTCTCGGCGGCCCCCCCGCTGGAGGAGAGGTACACGGACGTCGAGCCAGCCGCAGGCGGTGGCACCACAGAGGAGGTGTTGGTCCGGCTCTTGCGCCCGCACTACAACTACCATCTGGCGACGGGCCAGCACGACCTGGGCTTGCGACTCCTCTCCCGTGCCGACGAGGAGGGGTGGCGCACCGTCTGCATCACCAGACCGCCCTTGCAGCCCATCCGTGACCGCTTCGGCCTGCCCGCGACGACCTTCCTGACGCTCTCGACACGTCCCTCGGCGTTGCACATCAACGTCGAGGACCTTCCGCGACTGCTGCAGGAGGTCGAACGCCTCGTCACCACTGGAGGGGGACGAACCCTCGTTCTGCTCGACAGGCTCGACTACCTGCTCCACCACCACCAGTTCAGCGGGGTGCTCGACCTCATCCACCAACTGGGGGAGATCATCGGGGAGGTCGAGGCCGTGATGGTGGTCGTCATCGACCCCGTGCTCATCGACGAGCAACAGCGGGGCTTGCTCGAACGGGAACTTACCCCCTTGCGCCCCTAGACGGCCAGCTGGTCTGCCCACCCGCCACGTCGGGGCCAACGCTCATATGCGCCGTCGCCGATAGGGGTCTCCCAGGGGTGCGACCCTGGAAGAGCAGATTTGTTCGGTTCGTATCGGTCGGATCGGGGACCGCTTCATCGCCCGTGTGGAGACGGAGATGGGTGGAGCACGGGAAATCCGCAGTGACGAGAGTGATGATTTGGTCGAGCAGCTCATCCTGGATCTCCAGGAGGAGTTCGAGCAGTCCTGGTAGGGCTGCTCAGCGCTTGCCCAGGCGCCGGCGCAAGTTGACGAGGAGCGCATCGCCTACGGCGGTGGTCGTAGCCGTGCCACCCAAATCATAGGTCAGTCGCGACCCATCGGCCAACACATCCATCACGGCGCCTTCGACCGCGACGGCTGCACGACGCAGCGTCGCGTCCTTGCGCCGCTCCCCCAGCCACGCGAGCATCGCCTGGACGGAGAGCACCATCGCGATGGGGTTGACTCGATCCTGTCCAGCGTGCTTGGGCGCGCTGCCGTGGATGGGCTCGAACATCCCGTGCCGTTCCCCCACGTTGGCGGAGGCGGCCATTCCCATCCCCCCCTGCAGGACGGCCCCAAGGTCGGTGGCGATGTCCCCGAACATGTTGGTGGTCACCACCACGTCATAGAGCTCGGGGCTGCGCACCAGCCACTGCTGGAAGGCGTCGATGTACGCGTAGTCCTTCGCCACGTCCGGATGCTCCGAGGCGACCTCGTCGTAGACGCTGCGGAAGAGCCTGCAGCCGCTCAGGACGTTGGACTTGTCGACGCAGGTGACCCGGTGGATCTTGTCTTTGGGCGCACCACCGCGCGCCGCGCAGATGGCGAAGGCATGGCGGATGATCCGTTCGGCCCCCTTGCGGGTGATGATTCGGACATCGGTCGCCACCTCCACCTTGCCGCCGCGGTTGAGCTGGCCGTGGGTGTCGGCGTAGATGCCCTCGGTGTTCTCCCGCACGATCACTAGATCGACGTCGCGAGGCTCCCAGACCTGCGCGAAGCGCTCCGAGACCTGGTGGCGCACGTTGGGATAGAGCTTGATCGGGCGGATGTTGGCATAGAGGTCGAGGTTGAAGCGCAAGCCCAGCACCACCGAGGAGCCAGCCAGGCGCCCGTCGGGCATCCAGGCACCAGGCCAGCCGACGGCGCCCAGCAGGATGGCGTCGGAGTCGTCACGACACGTGATGAAGGCGTCATCGGGCCATTCCTTGCCGTGGTCGAGGTAGTACTTGCCACCGCAGGGGAACTCGACGACCTCGAAATCAATCCCCAGCCCTTCGCCGACGGTGCGCAGCACCCGCAGCCCCTGGGCCATCACCTCCGGGCCGACACCGTCCCCCGGCAGCACGACAATCGTGGTGCCCATCGTCCCCCTCCAACGTGATGGCCCTCAAGGACCTTTCGCGCCGGCCCGCCGCGACCTAGTGCTTCTGGGCGGCGATCTCCCGTGCGACCAGCGGGGCCAGGCCACCGGCGTCGAGGATCTGCAGGATGTTGGGGGGCAGGGGCTTGGCCCTGAAGGTGGCGCCGGTGGTGAGGTTCTTGACGGCCCCTGTGGCCAGATCGACCGACAGCTGGTCGCCCTGGGTGACCCCCTTGTGGATCCCGGGAACCTCCAACACGGGGTAGCCGATGTTGATGGCGTTGCGGAAGAATATCCTCGCGAAGGACTCGGCGAGCACCACAGGGATGCCCGCGGCCTTGAGCGCGACCGGCGCGTGCTCACGGCTCGAGCCGCACCCGAAGTTGATGCCGGCCACCAGCAGGTCGCCGGGGCGGACCTTGGCGGCGAACTCAGGGTCGGCGCCATGGAGCACGATCTTTGCCAGTCCGGCAGGTTCGAGGATCTGCAGGAACTTGCCTGGGACGATCATGTCGGTGTCGATGTGGTCGCCAAACGTCCAGGCCTTGCCGACGAATCCGGTCTCCATGCGTCCCCTCCTAGGTGATCCGCGGGTCAGCGATGGACCCGACGACCGCAGTCGCACCAGCAACAGCAGGCGAGGCCAGGTAGACGGAGGACTTGCGACTGCCCATCCGGCCGATGAAGTTGCGATTGCTTGTCGAGAGGCAGACCTCGCCCTCGGCGAGGATGCCCATGTGCCCTCCAAAGCACGGTCCACAGCTCGATTGGGTGACGAGGGCACCGGCGTCGACGAATCTCTCGACCAGCCCCTCCTCCAAGGCCTGGCGGTAGATATCAGTCGAAGCGGGTGAGACGATCATCCGCGCATCGGGATGCACCGGTCGGCCATCCATGACATCGAGGGCCATCCGCAGGTCCTCGATGCGCCCGTTGGTGCAGCTGCCCACGAAGATCTGGTCGACCTTGGTGCCCGCTACTGCCGAGATGTCCTTGACGTTGTCGACATTGGGCGGGCAGGCCACCTGAGGCCCGAGGGTATCGAGGTCGAGGTCAAGGCGCTCCTGGAAGGTCGCCTCGCGGTCCGAGGTCGCAAAGGGGCGGAAGGGGCGCTGATGGATCTTCTCCAGGTACTCGCGAGTCTTCTCGTCAGGCGGGCACAGACCCGCCTTGCCCCCCATCTCGACGGTCATGTTGGAGATCGAAAGGCGGTCGGGCACGGTCATCGCCGCGATTCCCGGGCCGCTGTACTCGACGGCCTTGTAGATGGCTCCGGTGACGGTCAGTCGACCGATCGCATGGAGGATCACGTCCTTGCCGTAGACGTACTCCTGCAGCTTGCCCCTGCAGTGGATCAGCAGGTTGTTGGGGACCTTGAGCCAGATCTTGCCCGTGGAGTAGACCGCGGCCATCTCGGTAGGCCCGACACCGGTGCCAAAGGCGCCCAGGCCGCCGAGCATCGTGGTGTGGCTGTCACTACCGATGCAGAGGTCTCCAGGGAGCACCCAGCCCTTCTCTGCGAGGATCTGGTGGCAGATCCCGTGTCGGCCGACGTCGTAGAAGTTGGTCACGCCCCAGCGGCGCACGAACTCGCGGACCTGCTTGTGCATCGTGGCGGTGGCCTCGTTGGAGGCAGGCACCCAATGGTCGACCAGGACTACGACCCGCGTGGGGTCCCACACCCTGGAGGCACCCATCTTCTCCATGGGTTCGAGCATCTGCGCTGTGGCTTCGTGGGACATGGCGATGTCGACCTCACAGGTGACGATGTCCCCCGGCGCGACCTCATCGACCCCTCCGCTGCGCGCCAGCACCTTCTCCGCCATCGTCATCGCCAAGGTTGAACCCTCCGTTGTGTCCTGTACCGTTGGAACCCACTTAGTGGTGCGCAGGCAGCCCGCTGCCCCCCAGACCCAATCGGGTGGCGATGGACCAGAACTCGTCGTCGCTGATCCCGCGCCGGAGCGCCTCATGATGGCGGTACTGGGAAATCCATTCCCGGTGCCGCTCCTTCTCCTTGCCCTCGGCCAGGACCTTGATCTCCTCGGCCAGTCGCAGCAGCACGGGCTTGTCGACCTGGACACCACGCTCGGAGAGCTTGGCGGCGATTGCCGCGGTGCCGGTGTGCTTGCCGAAGATGAACGAGCGCTCCCGGCCCAGGATCTTGGGATCGATGGGCTCGTAGGTGAGGGTGTGCTTGAGGATCCCATCGGTGTGAATGCCGCTCTCATGGCTGAAGGCATTGTAGCCGACGATGGGCTTCTGGATGGCCAGCGGGATGCCGGTGAGGTCCTCTACCAGGCGGCTCAAGCCGTAGAGGCGATCGACCTTGATGCCCGTGCGCTTGTCGTAGAGCAGCTCCAGGGCCATGACCACCTCGTCGAAGACGGCGTTGCCGCTGCGTTCTCCGATGCCGTTGATGGTCGTATGCGGGATCTCGACGCCCGACTCGAGGGCGGCGAGGGTGTTGGCGACGCCCATGCCGAAGTCGTTGTGCCCGTGCCAGCTCAGCTGGACCTTGGGCAGCCGTGCACGCATGGTACCGACCCACCACCGCACCGCCGCGGGCACCATCACGCCGACGGTGTCGCAGAGCACGATCCGGTCCGCGCCCGCCTCGATCGCAGCGGTGTTCAAGGCGACGGCGTAGTCGATGTCGGCCCGCACCGTGTCCTCGGTGACGAAGCTGACCGCAAGGCCGTGCTCCTTGGCGTACTGGACGCACTCGACCGAGAGGTCGATGACCTCCTGACGGGTCTTCTTGAGCTTGTACTTGAGATGCAGGTCGCTGCAGGCGACGAAGATCGAGGTCTCGTCGACCTCGGCGTCGACACAGGCCTGGATGTCCTTGAGGATCGTCCGTGCGGCGCCCAGGACCGTGCACCCGAGACCCTCGCGGGCGATGGCGCGCACGCTGGCGAACTCGCCCTCGGAGACCACCGGCAGCCCGACGTCGATGATGCCGATGCCGATGTCATCGAGCAGCTTGGCGAGCTGGAGTTTCTCCGCGGCGCTGAAGGAGACGCCGGGTGTCTGCTCGCCGTCGCGCAGCGTCTCATCCCAGAAGATGATCTTCTCCGGCAGCCCGGCGGTGGCGCCCGAGGCGGGCAGGTGATTGTGGACCAGTTCCACCCCATCGTCGGCCATGTACGTCCCTGCGCGCCCCCAACCGAACCTTGCCCTTAAGTGTTGGCGACAACAGCTGCAGGCCACGCGGGCCGCTCGCTCTGGCGCAAGGTCGCATCTGGTGCCGACCCCTATATGAAGCAGCCATCGTGCAGCGGGCAACACTCGACGACGACCGCCCGCTGGGGGCCGCTGGGGGCTACGGCCAAACCTCAAATGCCTTGGCACGGGTCAAGCACCGATGGCCAAGGGCACGCGGAGGAAGGCGTCCTCGCCCGGGACCCGCAAGCCCAAAGACCCCATCGCGCCGCCGACATCACCGACGGGGGCGGGCCCGCTGCCGCAACTGCCTCTCCCGCCGACGACGGTCCCACCGGTGGTCGCTGGTCGCGCCCTCCTGCACAATCCGCGGGAACTGCTCCCCTCTGCGGTCGTGCCACGGCCAAATGCCCCACGAACCCTACCCCCCGACGAAGAGGACGAACCTGAGGAGGAGAACCTCTCGGGATTGCAGCGGACCCCCAGACAGTTCCGCTCCTGGCTGGCCACACAGCTGGAGGGCTCCAAGGAGGAACTGCTGGTCCTGTGGCTCAACCGGCGCATCGAGGCGCGCGCGCCCAACTCCAAGGTCACCATCGAGGAGCTCCGCACCACCGGGCGCGACTTCCTCGATGAGATGAGTCGCTTCCTCGGGACCGGCGAGCGCGATGCCTTGGACATCTTCCTCGCACGGGTGGTGGCCGAGCGCATCGAGCAGGGGATGGCACCCACCGAGCTGCGCGCTGGCATCGCCCTCTTGCGCGACATCCTGCTCCAGATCCTCGTCCCCAACCTCCCAGCGTTCCAACGGCACCAGGCGACCGCCGTGATCTACCTGGCGTTCGAGGAGATCACCGCCGAGATCTTCGCCGCTGCCATCGCCGTCCTCGAAGGACGCGTGGCGGGGCTACAACAGCTGCAGGACAACCTGCTGCTCAACCTCGAGGAGTCGGTGGTCCTCGAGGACCCCTCGGGAATCATGACCTTCGCCAATCCCAAGCTCAGCGCGTTGACCGGCTATGCCCATGAGGAGCTCATCGGCAGCCATTGGCGCACCATCATCGCCCCAGACTTCTGGCCCACCGCCGAGCAGCAGACCCGCGCCCGTCGCCAGGGGGTCAAGGGGAGGTACCAGGCAGCGGTCCTCACCAAGGACAACCGACGCATCCCGGTGATCGTATCGGCGACGCCGCTCTTCACCGGGGACCGACTCGAAGGCGTGCTGACGGTCGTCAGCGACATCCGCGAGCTCAAGAGCCTCCAGACCGAGCTGGAACTCTCCCGCGACAAGCTGCGGGAGGCCAACGACGAGCTCGCCCGTCGCGCCAGCCAACTTGAGCACGACAACGAGGTGCTGCGCCAACGGCTGGAACTTCCGGCGGACCAGGCGGCGGCAGCGCATCGGGTCGGACTGCCCGAGGGTGGGCGACTCTACCACCTGCGCGCCCTGCCGCTGGCGATGCGGCTGGGCCAGCAAGCCAGCGCGCGCGGCAGCCCTGTGCTCATCGTCAGCCGCCACAACCCGGTGCAGCTGCGCGAACGCGTGGACCTCCGCGGTGCCACCGTGGTGTGGCTGACCTCCAACCGCGTGCCTGACGTCCGGTGCATCGACCCCAGCGCCTTGGTCGACCTCTCCTCCTTGCTGCTGCGGTTCATCGGTGAGGGCAAGGGCGGGCTGCTCGTCCTCGACGGCTTGGAATACCTCTTCTCCACCAACGAGTTCCGAACCGTGCTCAATCTCGTGCAATTGCTCAATGACAAGGTCGCCTTGAGCGATGCCGCGGTGCTGATCCTACTCGACCAGGCTACCGTCCCGCCCAGGGAGGCGCAGCTCCTGCTGCACGAGATGACGCCCCTCGAGGACGCCGGTACCACCTGACGCAGACAGAAGTGCTATAAGGCCACAAGGGCGCCTCAGTCGACCGTGGGCGAGAGCAAGGCGTCCGATCCGCGCGCGCGCCTGGCCGACGTGCTGCTGGACCACAAGGAGGAGATCCTCCGTGCCTGGATTGGCACCCGCGACCAGGTTGGCGGCCTCTACCTCCAGGTCCCCGCGGAGAAGTTGCTGCCCAAAGGCCGGCACTATCTCGAGCTGACCGCCACGGGGCTGCGTGACCATGACCTGCGCGCGCTCTTCTGGGCCTTCAAGGAGGACCTCGACGAACGGATGCGCGAAGGCATGCCTGGCCCCGAACTGGTGCGCGAGGCCAAGCTGCTGCGCACTGCCATCATCGGGGTCACGACCAAACTCGCCAAGGACCCGACCGAGCGAGCCAGCCTCGAGGCCACGACCTACGAGCTCTTTGATCAATTGCTCTCTTGGCTCTATAGCTACTCGTGGGAGCTGCACCTCGACCAACTGACGGGCTTGCGCGAGTATCGCTCGATCATCCAGCAGTTGCAGGAGATGGTGTTGCTTTTCGACCCCAAGGGGGCATGCGTGTTGGCCAATCCCGCGGCCAGCGCGACGCTGGGCTTTCCCCCCGACCAGCTGGTGGGCCGCCAGCTGACCGACCTGCTGGCGCCGGCCTATGCCAACATCGCCCAGGAGGAACTCCAGCGGCAGCTGAAGGGACAACGGGTCAAGTACGAGGCCGAGGTGGTCGACAGCGGTGGCAGGACGATCCCCGTGCTCGTCAGCGGCGTGCCGCTGCAGGATGGGGGACGCATCCTCGGGACGTTGACCACCCTCATCGACCTCAGTGCACAGAAGCAGCTCGAAGATGATGTGCGACGGTACGAGCACCATCTGGCGATGGTCGTGCGCAACAGCCGCGATGCGATCATCACCCTCGACTCGGGCGGCAACATCACCGCCTGGAACCGCGGTGCCGAGGAGATCTTCGGTCATCGGGTCGAACAGATGCTCGGGCAGAACTTCCGCGGTATCGTGCCCGCGGACCAGCGCCACCTCTTTGCCGACCTCAGCCAGCGGGTGCTGGCCGCAGGCGACGCCCGGGAGGTCGAGATCCAGCTCCTGACCCAATCGGGCCTGCGCATCGATGGCTCGGTCAACGCTACGGCGATCTCCGGAGGATCGGGGGCGATCGACGGCGTCAGCCTGATCATCCGCGACATCAGTCGGCGCCTGCAGATGGAGCGCGAGCTGCGCTCCTCCCAGCAGGAGCTGCAGCATGCCTACGAACGGTTGCAGTCCCACAACATCGCCTTGGTCGAGGAGAGCGAGCGACTCAAGGAGCTGCTGACGATCGAACCCAAGCGGGAGGTCGGCGCACCGCTGACCCCTGTGACCGACCAAGGCGGCTTCGAGGGCGGTGCCGTCTACGGGCTGACGGGAGGCACGGATCAGGCCTTGGGCGTGGCACGGGCCCTCCTTGACCGGGGTTTGCACGGACTGGTGATCTCGCGGACGTTGCCTGAGCGCCTCAAGGCGCGCTACCGCCTCGAGGTCACTCCGGTCGTGTGGCTGACCACCAACCGTTCCAAGGAGTTCCACTGCATCGCGCCGAGCGCGATCGCGGAACTGAGCTCCTTGATCACCAGTTTCATCGAGAAGAGCGACGCGGGAGTCGTCGTCCTCGACGGTCTGGAGTACCTAGTGACCCAGAACTCCTTCAAGACCGTCCTCAACCTCATCCAGCTCCTCAACGACCGCGTGATGCTGACCTCGGCCATCATCCTCGTGAGCATCGACCCGTTGACCATGGAGGAACGGGAGCTGCACCTGCTGTTGCGTGAGATGCGCCCCCTCGACCACCAGCCGGCGACGCCCAAGCTCGCCGTGGCAGCCGCCCGCGAAGCGGCGCGTGACAGCTGAACCTCGGCAGGCGGGGTCACCACCCAACCAGCTCCGAAGGTTTATCCACCGACCCCCACTTGATTTGCCGTGGCACCGCTCGGCTCTCCCCTGACCCAGAAAGAGGGCCTCACCAGCGGACCTTCGGGTGCGCTGCCGCCACTTCCCGGGCAGCCCCCTGCGGGAGCGGTCGTGGCCTCGGGATTGATCAAGCGCTACGGGGTGGTCACGGCCCTCGAAGATGTCGATCTGACCATCCCCACCGGCGCCGTCGGGTTGCTCGGCCCCAACGGTGCGGGAAAGTCGACACTGCTGAAGATCCTCGCCGGGATCACGTTGCCCACCGCTGGCCAGATCGAGGTCCTCGGGTTGGACATGATCGCCCAACCACTCGAGGTCAAGGAGCGAATCGGCTTCATGCCCGAGTATGACTGCCTCAATCCCGACTACACGGGGGTGGGCTACCTCGTCCAGATGGGACGCATCAGCGGCCTAACTCGTACCGATGCGCTCTCGCGTGCCCATGAGGTGTTGGGGTATCTCAAGCTCGGCGAGGAGCGCAACCGGAAGATCCGCACCTATTCCCTGGGGATGCGCCAGAAGGTCAAGCTCGCCCAGGCGCTGTTGCACAACCCCGACCTGCTGCTGCTCGACGAGCCGACCTCGGGCCTCGACCCCTGGGCACGCAACGAGATGCTCGGCCTGCTCGCGCACGTCACGCGAACCACCGACAAGACGATCATCATCTCCACACACATCCTCGCCGATGTCGAGTTCCTCTGCAAGCACGTCGTCGTCATCAACCAAGGTCGGCTCGTGCTCCAGGGGGAGGTCGCCGAGCTCAAGGGCAAGGACCTGGGGTACGTCGCGTTCCGCATCGGCGGGAACCTGCCCAGCTTCGTCGCAGGGCTGCGGGCCCGTGGCTGGGCCGTCACCATCGCTGGCGAGGAGGTGCGCATCCAGAGTACCCTGCCCAAGGCGATCGATGACGGCATCCTGGTCGCCTCCCAGCTGGGCATCCAGGTCCGTGGCGCGTCGATCGGGGTGCGCACCCTCGAGGAGGCGTTCATCGAGCTGCTCGTTACCCATCGACAAGGCGAAGGCGCGGCGGCCGCCGACCTTGCACCCGGCGACCGATCGTCGCCACCACCGGGGGGCCAGCTCGAACCGTGACTGCGCCCACCCTTGACGCACCAGCGCCGGCCATCCCCACCGGCCGGATCAGTACCGGGCCCCAAGGCTACCGGGACTGGAGAGGCCAGCGCAAGGATCGGCTGCACCGCCTCTTGGCCCTAGCCACGGGGGAGGCGATGGCCAACCTGAAGAATGTCGCCAGCCTGGTACTGACCATCTTCACCGGGCTGTACGTGCTTGGCGTGACCTTCGCGTTGATCAGCGCCCTCTATTTCCTGGGACAGTTCGCCGATCCTGAATCACCATTGGTGAGCTTCGGGGGTGCGTACATGGCCACCTACATGATGGTCGCCGTCATCCCCGCGATGGTCGTCCTCTCAGCAGGGCTGGGCTCGAAGCTCATCGCCGATGATTTCGCCAGTCGCTCCATCGTCCTGTACTTCTGTCGCCCTCTCCACCGGACTGACTACCTCGTCGGCAAGCTGCTCTCGCTTGAGTTCATCCTCATCTTCTTCTCATTGGTGCCAGCCCTCATCTTCAACATCAGTGGACTGTCGATCGGGACGATCGACGCGATCGATCGCAACGAGAAACTCTGGACCCTTCCTGTGACCGTGTTGATCTCCCTGCTGTGCATCGTGTTCTGGGGGACGCTGGGGCTGGCCTTCTCGGCGTTCTTCAAGCGGCGCGGATGGGCCTTCGCCGCGGTGCTGGCGCTGGTGCTCTTCAGCTTCCTCTTCAGCAACCTGTTGGTTGCCATCACCCACCAGAACATGCTGAGTTACTTCTCCCTCATCGATGATTGGCATGATGTCCTCAACTGGG
The DNA here is from genome assembly GCA_023265395.1 of Thermoplasmata archaeon. Classification (GTDB taxonomy): domain Archaea; phylum Thermoplasmatota; class DTKX01; order JAHFTX01; family JAHFTX01; genus JAHFTX01. The sequence continues at coordinate 57,211 of JAHFTX010000012.1, read as the reverse complement.
TCTACCAGCAGCCGGACACGCCCGGCCGGCCTCCTGCGGGCGCGGCCGCCGTGCTCGGTGGGGTGCTCGCCCTCTGCTGGGGCTTGATGTTCCATCGCATGAGCGTCGCCGACATCGAGGTCGAGTCATGAGCCCGACCCAAGGGCACTGGCCCCCGCAGGGTGTACCGGGTGCGCCAGGCGGCTACGGGGGGCCGGCCTACCCGGGGCCGGCCTATCCGGCCCCGCAGGCACCCATGGCCTACGGCCCCCCGCAGGCGGGCCAGGCCCCCCTTGCCGACGCGTGGTCCCTTTATCCTGCGGTCCCCCCCGACCTCGCACCGGTCGTTCCGACGATGCGATTCGATGACGTCGACATCTCGCGATCCCCCATCGTCTTGCGCAATGTCACCAAGACCTACGGGACGCTGCTCGGGCTCAACGAAGTCTCGCTCGTCTTGCGGCCGGGAATCACCGCGGTGGTCGGGCCCAACGGTTCGGGCAAGTCGACCCTCTTCAAACTCATCGCGGGGCTCTCCCGGCCCAACAAGGGGGTGGTCACCGTCCTGGGTGAGGACCCTTTCAACAATCCGCGGGTGATGTCGACGTTGGGCTTCTGTCCTGACTACGACGCCTTCTACCCGACGATGACCGGCCTGCAATACCTCACCTTCATGGCACGCCTGCACGGCCTCTCGCCGACCGACGCGATCGCTGAAGCCGAGTGGGCGTTGCAGGCTGTCGAGCTCGACTGGGTCTCTCAGCGGCAGATTCGCACCTATAGCCGAGGCATGCGCCAGCGGGTCAAGATCGCCCAGTCGATCCTCACGGACCCGCAGGTGCTGATCCTCGACGAGCCCTTCAATGGTACCGACCCACTGACCAAGGCGAGCTTGCGCCAGCTCTTCCTGCGGTGGGCACGCGAGGGCCGGAGCTTACTGGTCAGCTCCCACGTGCTCCATGAGGTCGAGACGCTGACCCGCAACGTCATCGTCCTGGCGCGCGGCCGCGTGGTGGCCGAGGGCGATGTCGGTGTCGTCCGCTCGCTCATCGACACCATCCCCCACCGGGTGTGGGTGGAGACCGACTATCCGCGTGAGCTCGGGGCGCTGCTGGTGCAGCTGCCCTACGTCGTGTCCGTGGCAATCAGCGTCAACCCGCGCGGGCTATCGATCATGACGCACCAGCCCCAGCTGCTCTATGTCGACCTGCCCAAAGTCCTCGTGGAGAGCCGGATCCGCATCCGCCACATCGGCTCGCCCGACGACAACCTCGATTCGCTCTTCCGAGCGCTGGCGCAGATGGGGGGCTTCTACTAGGATGACGCCCCCGGCAGAACCCTCGGGCTCGCCCCTCACCGAGGGGCCGCCGGCGCAGGCCGAGAAGCCGATCAAGCCCTGGACACCACCCCCGAGTGTCCACACGACGCCCGCACTGACACCCCTGGCCCCGCCCAAGAGCGCACTTTCCGATGTCCTCGACGGCGCGTCAACCCGCGGGTGGGCCATCGTCGACCGGACGATCCGGCAGACGTTGCTGCGGAAGGCAACCTTGCTGGTCATCGCCCTGCTGCTGATGCCAGCGATCGTTGCCGGCGCGTGGGTCTCGAGCCCGGACCTGGCGGCCACTTCGAACATCAACCACCAGTCCCTGGACCTCCCCACCCTCCTGACCAATGTGACCTATCCTTCGGCAATCGCCCAAGGACAGAAAGCGGTCATCACCTTCTCGTTCGAGTTCACCGGGAGCGAGCCCATCGAGTGCAGCTTGCGGGAGAACAGTGGTGGGAATTACGGGATTGATATCGTGCGCTGGACGATGGACCCTGGGTCCAATGTCACCAAGGTGTTCCAAATCACCTCAGATCGGCTGGTCCGGTATGGGAACAATCCGGTGTTCTACCTCGATACGATTGACCCGACCAGGCCCTATGAGGGCGGGGGTGACTACTATTCCCTCTTCATCGCCGTCGCAATCCCGCAGGTCAATGAGTTGCCCCTCGCCCTAGTGATCAACAACGGTCTGAGCGCGACCGTCGAGTTCGACACTGATGTCTTGGCCGGGGCAACCCCGCAAGTCCGGTTCTTGCTCGCCAACACGGCGCCGACCTCCATGGTGGCGAACGTGTCGGTCGCCGCTGCTGGCGGAACCGAGGGGCTGATCTTCAATCGCTCGGTCACCGTCCCGGCATTCATGCAAGGGCAGGTCGTGGCGCTCGACCTTGCAGACCTTCCCCCAGAGCGCGAGGTGATCGACCTCTTCCTCTCCCTCGAATCGGGTGGATTGCACTCGAACACCAGTTCGACGATGCGGCAGGTACTGGCCCTGACGCAAGAGGTCCACTACGGTTCGGTGCGCCAGTCGATCGTCGACCTCACCATCACGACAGACCTCATGGAGCAGGTGGGAGTGACGCGGACGCTGGTGGTCCAAGGCACCTCCCACCATACGCGCCCGCTGATCCTCTCGGCGGAGGTGACCCTCAACCGCCGGGTCTACTCCTCGGTCCCGGTGCGCCTCGAACCCCACAGCCAGTCACCGCTGATCGTCACCATACCCGCGGCCACCCGCACGGGGGGCGAATCGTGGCAGATCAGAATCGACGTCTCTACGGCCGACGGGCTGGCCTTCCCCGGCGCCGACCAGTCGCTCCTTTCAGTCGAAGAATATACCGAGGTCAGCGTCATCGATGAAGACCCCGAGGAGTTCCAGGCCCGGGGGATCCTCATCCTCTCGGCGACCTTCGTCTACCTGACGTTTGGGGTGACCTTCGTCTCCCTGGTCTACGCGGGGACGGCAATCAGCAGCGAGGTCGAGACCAAGACCTTGCAGATGATGGCGGTCAAGCCAATCCGCCGCCTGGAGATCCTGCTCTACAAGTACATCGGGACCGCCCTCTCCTTGCCGGTGCTGGTGCTCCCACCCATCGTCGGTTCCTACCTCATCCTCGGCATCGGCGCTGGCGGGTCCTTCCTTAGCAGCAACCTCTCCGTCCTCGGGGCCTTCCTGTTGGCGGCCTTCCTGGGTCTGCTGGCCTACAGCGCACTGTTCATGATGATCTCGACCCTGACCAAGCACCCCTTGGCGATCTCCGGTCTGTACGTATTCATGTGGGAGCTCAACACGGCCTTTACTGGCGGCGCTCTGTGCGGGCCGATTGCGAGCTCGCTGTCGCAATCCTCCATCATGCATTACCTCAAGTCCGTCGCCTATGACCTGATCGTTCCCGACCACGCGGTCTCGGCGAGGTTGATTTTCCCCAACATCTCGGGGGGAGCCTTTGGAGTGCAACCGGCCCCGCTGGCAATCGCCATCGCCGTGCCCCTGCTGGTGATGGTGATCATGCTCGCGCTGGGTGTGCTGCGGCTCGAGAGCCGCGACCTTGATTGAGCGCTGCGGCCACGGCGAAGGGTTCATCTACCGACGAAGGGTGGCGCTCGGCTGAGGGGGCCCCAGTGAACCTCGAGGAGGCCTGTGCCTGTATCGCCACCTCCCTCGAGCAGGTCGATAGCGCCCTCGATGCCATCGCTCCCGCTGAGCGCGCGGACATCTACAAGATGGCGGTAGCACTGGTCGGACCGACCTCCATCTTCCAAGGGATGCAGATTCCCACCGTCGTCCCTCGGGTCCTCTACGACCGTGCGGTGCAACGCGGATACCGACTCGAGCGCCTGCAGTCGCAATACGCCGACCTTCTCCTGCGGATCCTCGACGCTCAGGAGAGCATCCTGAGCCCCGGCATCGCCGAGGACGCGATGGATCGGACCGTCGCCTCGGTAGGGGCGTCCGACCCGCTGAGCATCCATCGCCGACTTGACCATGCGCTCCGCACCAAGCGCCTGGTGATCGACCCCATCCGCGAGATTGTGGGGCTGCGTCCAGCGGGGGGGTCGAAAGGACCGCAGAGCGCACCGACCCAGCCTCCACCCGAGACCATCGTGGCCCATACCGACCTGAGCAAGGGGCACAGCTACCTCATCATCGGGGAACGACCGGACGTCGCCTTTGCGACCTTCGCTCACTTCGTCAAGGAGGGCTACCACGGGCTGAGCATCACCCGCTACTACCCGGGCAAGTTGCGCACACGCTTTGAGCTCGAGAAGACCCCGATGCTCTGGCTGAGCCACACCGAAGGGGAGGAGGAGCACGTCGACCCCTCCAACCTCGGAATCCTGATCAACATCCTCAAGGAGTTCTTCAAACAGACCGACCAAGGGGTCGTGCTGATCGAGGGACTCGAATACCTGATCATCCAGAATGGCTTCGAGACCGTCCTGCGCTTCTTGCAGTACATCAACGAGCACGTCGTCACCCGTGGGATCATCCTGTTGATCCCGCTCAACGCCGATTCGCTGCATCCCAAGGAGGCGGCGCTGATCAAGTCCGAGATGGAGCTGCCCGGTGCCGCGCACTAGGGCGACGGAGCCAAGTTCGCCAGCAGCGCCGTCGCACCCTGGCGCAGCACATCGACCACCGGGCCGTCGCGCGCCGCATCCCACGGGGGTAGCGGGAGTGCCGCCTGCAGGGTGCGCCCGGCACCACCGGGGTTGAGTGCAAGGCCCAGCAGCCGTGCGTGGCTCAACTGTCGGATGCGGGTGCATTCCTCCATGGGCGTCGGGACAGGCTGGGGCGCGAAGCTCTGGCGCTCCTGTCGACCGTGCGGGTGGACCATCAGCAGGTGAGTCGGAGCGACCCCCTGCAACAGGCCATAGCTGACGGCACCATAGGCGGGGTGGGAGAGCGCACCCTGGCCCTCGACGACGACGAGCTGCGCGCCCTCATCGATCGCATCCTCGACGAGGCGCTGGAACACCCCACTGAGGAAGTCGGCCACGAGATGATCGGCAGCCACGCCCCGACCCCGACCCAGGAGGATCCCCGTCTGACCCGAAGGGACGAAGCGGGCATCGATCCGTTGCTCCTCCGCTGCTTCCACCAGTGCTACCGCAGCAGTGCGCTTGCCGCAGGCCGCATCGGTTCCGACCGTCAGCACCACCGGCACGGGCCAGGGTCGAGGCAGGTGGGCCAGGGGCAGGGTCGGTGGGGCCGCCCGCACTTCCCAGACCCCGCCGCCGCCGCTCACGGCGGCCTTCGCCAGCTCCGGATCCGAGAGCAGCGGCTCGTGCATGCCGCTGATGACGAGGCCACCGCGTGCGAGCACCGCGGCAATCTCCTCGCGCCATGCGAGGGGGGCCGCACCACCAGGGGGCGCGACACCGATCACGAGCACGTTGGTCGACTCAGGAACCTCCGCCAGCACGGGCACGTGCGGGGGCGAGCACGAGGAGGACGACGCGGGAATCCCGCACACCTGTCGGGCATCCGCCCCAGCGCAACCGCGGTCGACGACCGCGCAAATCCGCAAGAGCAGACCGTGGCGCAGCAGGCCATGCGTGGTCTTGGCTCGCGGTGTGCGCAATGAATCGTGGCACAGGACCACGGCATCGGTGCCAGGTGCGACCGGCAGCTCGGGCAGCCACGCTCGAGCTGGGGAATCGGCCTGCGCCATGGTGCCTCGCCATGCCGGCGCGGCGCTCCGAGGGCTTGAATGTTCACTTACCAGGGCCAGCCCACCAGGTTTATCGTCGTCGCATCGATGCTCCGATCGGCGGGTGCGATGGACGTCTCAGAGGTCAAGGTCTGCATCCTGCGGATGGAGGGGACCAACAACGAGCAGGAGATGTTCGACTGTTACCACCGCCTGGGCGCGATGCCCGAGCTCGTCCACCTCAATCAACTGACGCGCAGGGGCAAGGACTCGCGGTCGCTGCTCGACTACCACGTCCTGATGCTCCCGGGGGGATTCAGCGCCGGCGACTACGTACGCGCCGGCGCGATCATGGCGGCGCGGCTGCGAGCCCAGGTGTGGGAGGACGTGGAGACCTTCGTCGCTGCCGACCTCCCCGTCGGGGGGACCTGCAACGGCTTCCAGGTGCTCGTCGAGATGGGTCTGCTCCCAGGTGGGCCTGGGGGCAGGGCGACGACCCGGCCCACCGCCGTCCTTGCGGAGAACACCTCGGGCCGTTTCGAATGCCGGCCGATCCATCTGCGGCACATCAACAAGGGACGCTGTGTCTTCACGCGCGCATTGCCCAAGGGCGCGATGCTCACCCTGGCGGTCGCGCACCGCGAGGGGAACCTGCAGGTCGCCCCCGAGCGGGCGTCAGCAGCCTTGCGCCGGTGGGTCGCCAAAGACCAGCTGGTCTTCCGCTACTGCGAGCCGCAGCAAGGCGATCGTGGGCGCCGCCGCGGGTCTCGCGCGAGCGTCCGCCCGCAGGTCCCGCATCCGTGGAACCCCAACGGCGCCATGGGGGACATCGCCGGCCTGACCAACGAGCGAGGCACGGTCTTTGGGATGATGCCCCACCCTGAACGGGCATTCTACCGCCACCAGCACCCCGACTGGACTCGCACACGGACGGCCGATGATGTCGGTGATGGGCGCCTGATCTTCGCCTCGGCGCTCCAGTACGTCTGTGATACATTCCTCCCCTAGCGGGGCGACAACAGGCCTTGCACCGTCGCGATGGGCGCATCGGTACGAATCCCTTGGCCATCGATGTGGGTGCCGCTAGCCCGCGCCCCCAAGAGCTGCAAGCGAGCGATGAGTTCGGTCTTTCGGGGGAGGCTGCAGCGCAAAAGGCGCCCTTGCGTGGGGAGGTCCATAGGCAAGAGGTCTGCGGGAGATTCGTCGATGAGGGCCGCCTGAAGGCGCGCCAGCGGTGCCGATGCCGAGGGGAGGATCCCGGTGCAGGGCTGTGACACGCTGGGGATATCCCAAGCTGAAGCGGTGGAGGCCCAGGTCGCGATCAGCTCCGGGTCGAACAAGGGGCCAGTCCAGAGCGGGCCAACGTCGGCGGGCAAGTTCTGCTGGGAGCGTATCGTCGCCGTCCGCGGTCCCTGGGCATTCCAACCGGGCTGAGGCGCATCGACAAAGGTGCCCACGCCCACGGTGCGGTCGTAGCGCACCCACCCCAGCTGCCGCACCGACTCCTGCAGGAAGTGGGTCGTGCTCCCACCGGCGCAGCCGAGATAGGCGCGCATGTGGTGGTCGCTGACATGGCAGAGGACCGGCCGCAGCGCGCGACCCTGGTTGGCGGCGATGCGTACCGCCGCGCCCACGAGGATTCGGAGCCCCAGCTCCTTGGTGATGGGGCAGCGCAGGGGCACGGCACCATAGCGGGCCATCGCCGGCTCGGGCATCGCCCCGCAGAGCACTGGGGTGTCGGTGGCGGTCAGCGCCAACAACCCTCGGTAGGCCAGCGCACCGGTGGCCGCAGCTACCAGGTGGATCGGTGAGCCGAAGGGGTCGATGTCGATCAAGTGGGCCCGCTCCTGGGCCAACAGCAGGTGCGCGGGCCTGTCGTGGACGGCCACCCGCTGCTCCAGTGCCGCGGCGACCTGCGGGTTCGACGCTGCAAGGTGCGCTGAGGTCAGTGCCAGGTTCGCGATGGTCGCAGTGCGTGCGGAGGAATCGATGTCATTGGCCACCACCTCGAGCCCCAGCTCGGCAGCCCAGCGAATCGCGCGCACCCCGCTGCCGGCCATCGGGTCGATGGCCCGCAGTGGCTCACTGCCGCGCCGGGGGTGGAGTGCGAACCACAGCGCAGGCACGACCATCGCCAGGTCCCGCGACGGCGCCATCGCAGGGTTGAAGAACAACTCGCCGTCGACCGTCCCGGGGCCGCGCATCGAGCGCGGCTGCGGGACCCGCAAGCGGGCCGCGCCCTCGGTCCAGTCGACCAGAGGCCGGGGGTCTCCCCCCACCAAGATCCCCGTCATCGGACCCCCGCGTCGGCGGTTCCCTCACCGACGATTCCGAAGGTCAGACTCTTTCCTGGCCCTTGAGGAGCTTCATGATCTTGTAGGGGAGGAGGTTGCGGTTGATCGGGGTGACCTCGAGGATCCGGATGTCATCACGCCTCCGGATATCCTGCAACAACGGGTTGCGGCTCTTCTTGTGCAGGGTGAGGATCAACGGCTTGGAGCTGTCGAGGGCGGATTTCACGGCATTGATGAAGCCCGGGGATTCGACCTCCATCTTGCCGACCTCGTCGATGACGATGATGTCTGCGTCCGTGACGGCGTGGGTGATCGCGCCAACGCCGACTCGCTCGAGGGTGATCAGATCGACTCCGTAGCTGCCCACGTGGACCTTGCTCTCGATTGCGGTATGCGCAAGGCATCCGTGGTCCTTGGACATCCAGTCGGTGACCTCGAATCCCACCCGAGAGTTGTTCTCACGGATGGGGGCGGTGATCATGCCGCCGACCGCGGAGCCATCGGCTTCGAGCATCTCGATGACCTTGAGCAGTGTGTGGGTCTTGCCCGAACCAGGCAGACCGGTAATCCCGACCTTCATGGCGCCAGCCATGGTAGACCACCTTCCCTAGACCCTGTCCGCAGTTCCGTGGGCACGCCCTACCCATAACGAGGGAGGTCCATATAAAGGGTGCAATAGGTCGACCGGACCAACGAGGTGTGCGATCGCGCCTTTGCGCGCACCCTCGCGCGCTCCTAGAGGGACGAGCTCCCCGATGGGATCTCATGCAAGGTCATCAGCGGGTAGGCGCGGTCGTCGAGATACTCGATGCGCCCCCGGACTTGCACGCCCATGTAGTCGATGAGCACATCCAAGCGCAGATTGTGTTGGTCGACGACATGGTAGTCATATTCCCCGTCACCGGTCGGGCGGGGTAGCACGATCGTCGCCTTGGCGTCGACGACGTAGGGTTGCGAGCGAATCGACGCGGCGATGGCTGCCTCGATCGTCGGCGCCGCTGCGCGGCGAAAGGGTGTGCCACTGTATTGATGCAGGGCGCTCCCGAGCTTGATTCCCGCCTCGAAGGCCGCGCGCTCCCGCGCCGAGCAGTGGAAATGACCGGCAAGCGGATCGTCCTTGGTCGCTCGTCCCGTGGGGATGGTCACTCCTCCTCGAGAGTTGGGGGATGCGGGCGGCCCATCTTGAGGCCTGCGGAGGGCGGTGGCGGGATCACATACCCTCTCCCTGCGGCAGGAGCCTGCTGCGCCGGGGGTGCTTGTTCGCCACCGCTTCGCGGCGGCGCCTCCCAGGCCCGGAGGTCTTCAGGATCGGGGAGTCGGAAACTTGCCAAGAGCGGTCCGCCGACCAGGTACGCGAGATGCGCCCCAGCGATGGCAGCGATGCTCCAGGTGAGCAACAACCCACCGCTGGCGGAGAGCAGCACCCCCACCAGGGCAAGCAGGAGCACCGCCGCGACGACCGCCTCGATACCGCGCACCTTGGGGTAGGGAATCTCACTGATCATCAGGACGCACAACGCCATGGGGAGGAGCGCCACCAACGTGAAGAACCGCCAGTCCTGCTGCAACTGCGGTGGTGCCTCCAGGACCATCAGGATCACCAGGACGGCGACCAGACCTGACGCTGGAGAGGGCAGCCCGCGGAAGGCAACTTGTCGACCACCCTTGGAATGTGCGAAGCGGGCCAGGCGCAGCACGGTGCCGATGACCATGGGCAATACGATCAGGGCTGGGATGACGATGAGCATCAACAGCTGGTGCGAGAAGGCACCCTCCGGTCGGAGGGTGCTGGAAGCCTCTGCCAGAGAGAGGAGCATCCGCAGGAAGAGCAGTCCGGGGGCGATCGCGAAACTGATGGTGTCCGCCATCAGGTCGAGGTAGTCGCCCAGGACCCACTGCTGGGCGAAGCGCCGTGCGACGATCCCATCGAATCCATCCGCGAGGATGCCCAGCAAGATCAGCGCGACCGCCAGCCCTGCCGGGGAGGGGGTGCCCGGTCCCCAGATGAGCGCCCTCGTGTTGAGCAACAGTCCCCAGGTCCTCTGGCCACCGTCGAAGGCCACGCTGCGGCTGGCCATGATCGCGACGATGGCGAGGAAACCGAACGAGGCATTGACCAGGGTGAAGACATCGGCGATGGAGATCGCCCGCAGGAGCCGCACGACCCTAGCCCCCTGCGGACGGCATCACGAAGAGGGTCGATGTCCCGGCAAGGACACGGTCTCCGACCGCCACGGCTGGTTCGAGCCCCTGAAGGGCCGGTAGGGAAAGGTCGACCCGCGACGAGAGGCGGATCATCCCAAAGCGAGATCCACGCTCGACCACCGAGCCCGGCTCGACGTAGCTGACGCAGCGGCGGGCGAACGCCCCGGCGATCTGCGTCACGAGCATCCGCCCTGCAGGGGTCGACACCTCGTAGACCATCCGCTCATTGTGGATGCTGTCCTTGGAGAAGGCGAACCGATGACTCCCGGGATGGTGGGTGATTGCCTCGACCTTTCCTGCAAGAGGCATGCGATTGACGTGGACATCGTGGAGGTTCATGAATATGGAGACTTCCCAGCGACCCTCCCGCTGCGCCAGCGCCGTGACCCGTCCGTCGGCGGGCGAGACGACCCCCAAACCCACCGCCCGATTGGGGTCGCGGAAGAATACCAGCAGCACCAGGGAGACCGTCGCCAGGGCGACCATGGGGGCAATCGGTGCAGGGCCGCTGGGGAGGGGGAGCAGCAGCCAAAGGGCAATCCACGCCGCCGCACCCGCCAGCGGTGCCGCGATCCAGGGGCCACTGCGCGGGGCCAGCACGGTCCAAGCCAGGGGCTGGCCCTACTTCAACCTACGGCGGGAGCCGGCGAGTCTACTCAGCCTCGTCATCGGGGCCGACGACCGCAGGGGATGGAATGACGGAGCGTCTCGTCGTCCGCAAGCTGCCCTCTGTCGATGAAGGGGTGGAGGCGTGCATCGGGCGCCGGTTGACCAGTCTAAAGAGGCCCAGCACGGCGGTGTGAAGCTCGGGTACGATCTCGAACACCACCAGGGAGAGACCGATCAGGACCCCCAGGGCGAAGAGTTTGAACAGGATCCCATGGACGAAATCGAACTCTGTGTAGCCGAGGGACTGGGCAACTCCAGCGAATTGGTGTTCTTCGAGCAGGAAGATGATGGCGACGTTGCGTAGGACGTTGAGGACGTAGATGACAGGGCCCGTCAACGACAAGGCCAGCAGGCACCGCCCGAGTGGGGAGAGTCGGCGCCAGGTCATGCTCAGTCGCGAAGGGGCCCTGCGCCATCCCTCCCAGGGGTTCTGCACGTAGGGTGCAGCGAGGATCGCCCCAAGGAAGAGGGCGATCGCCTCGATCCCCGTGCAGGCGAGCACGAGCGCGATGTCGGTGCCGCCGATCATCCCCGTGACGGGGATGATCACCCCATCCTCGGCGGTGATCGAATATGGTGGGGCCGCGAGGCCGACGTGGTAGCCAAAGAACGCGCGCGCGAGCACCGTGGTCTGGTTGGCGACCGTGAAGATCAGCGGTGTGCCCAGCACGTGGAGCTTGGCCAAGGCGAAGTACAACCCCCCCGCGATCGCCGAGGCGCCCGCGATGAAGCGCATCGATGCCAGTTGCTCATCCCATGCACGAGACAGGACCTCGTGGTAGCTCAGGACCGCAAAGAGGGAGAAACCGCCGGTGATGAAGAGGATGTTGACGGTGTCGTTGATCAGGAGGTTCTTGGGGATCTGGAACAGCCAATAGATACCGAAGAGCTGCCAACCCACTGCCGCAAGCAGATGTCCCCGGTCCCGGTATGAGAGGGCGGCAAGGCCCAGCAGAAGCAGGCCAGCGAACAGGCTGGCATCCACCGCCGCCACGAGGGGACTGTAGATGGAGTCGGTGGCATCGAGCATGGTCACTGAGAGGATGGCTGCCCGATCCGATGGGCCGGCGTTGTACTCGCCGAGGATGTACTCGGGCGCGTTCCCCGCCATCACCAGCAGGACCCACCCACCGCACCAGAGGGTGGCGACCGCAAACGCACGGTCGTTGCGATTGAGGAAGTAATAGCAGACGCCGATGACCGCCGCCAAGGGCAGCAGCAGGGTCACCCAGTCGGCCATCGCACACTCCTGGGCTGGCAACCAGGCCGCGATTGCGCGGGAGCAAGGGCCCTCATCGGGGTCGCAGGTGGGCTCCGAACCCTATTTAAGATTCGCGGGGGAAGGCCTTGGCGTGCGGCGATGATGCGGGCGCACCGCCGCGGCCGCAAGCCCATCGAAGGGCTAATGGGCGGCGCGTCGGTTGCCCGCGAGCCGATGGCCTCCCCCCGCGCGGAACCGCAACGGCGCCCGGTCGCTGCCTCAGTCTCTACATTGGTCACCACGCGGCCGCGGTTGGTGGTCATCGCCTTCGTCCTCGTGACCATCCTGATGGTCCCTGGGGTCCTGCGGTTGGAGATCAAGGTCGACATCGCCGACTACTTCCCCAACAGCCCGGTGATCAACGCCGACGACGACATCCAGGAGCTCTTCCCACCCACGGGCCAATCGGTCGCGATCGTCGCCCTCGCAAACGATGGACGCATCGATGCCAAGGAGATCCGCGGGCTTGCGCTCTTCGAGGATGCGCTGTGGGCGGACGAGCGTGTCCGCAGCTACGTCGACGTTCCCCGCGACGAGGCGTTCCAATCTGTGCTCAGTGCCATCACCCCCGCCCTGGCATCACGCAATCTCACCCTTGCGTCGGTCGATGACGTCACCCTCGATGCCACGCTCGATGCGGTCCTGCAGGACCCTCGGGTGAGCGCGCTGATGGCTGATGACCGCAGCTCCGCGTTGCTCGTGCTCCAAACCCGACTGACCGATGGGGCAGAGGAGGACCAGGTGGCCGTACGCACGGTGGCGCAGCACTTCCGCGAAGGCGGGATCGAGCCCAAGGTCGCTGGCGCGTTCATCCAGGAGATGAACGACAGCAGCATCGAGAGTCTGCGGATCCTGCTGCCTATCGCCTTGGTCCTCCTCATCGTCGTCCTCGCGCTCACGTTGCGCCGCCTCCTCGACGCAATCTTGGTGTTCGCGATGATCCCGATGGTCTTCGTATGGCTGGCAGGATCCATCACCTACCTGCACCTGACCTTCTCGCAGCTGACCTTCTTCGCGCCGATCCTGCTGCTGGCACTGGGGGTCGACGACGGGTTGCACCTGCTCCATCGATACCGTGAAGAAGGGTCCAACGGCAACGGCCCCACGACCGCGATGGGCCGCTCCATCTCCGCCGTGGGCCTGGCGCTGTTCCTGACGACCATCACCACCTCGGCCGCTTTCGCCAGCAACCTGGTCAGCTCGATCAGCGCCATCCGCGACTTTGGGCTGGCATTGGCCCTGGGGATGGCCTATGCGCTGGTGGCGAACTCCCTCCTGCTGCCTGCCCTGCGTCTGCTCATCGCCTCCGGACGGGAGACCGCCTCCCACGCGACGGGGAAGAGCCTTGAGAACCGGCGGCCTCCGGGATGGCTGGTGCGCTCGACCATCGGCGTGGCGAAGCGCGGCCCCCTGGTGGTGCTGATGGTCGTCGCACTGACCCTCCCGGCCGTGTGGATGGGCTCGACCCTTCAGAGCTCCCTGCGCAACGCCGACCTGGTGGCGGACGACGCGGATGTGATCGTCGCCTTCGAGGCGCTCGACAACCACTATGGGAGCGTCGGGTTCAACAACGCCCTGGTGCTGGTCCGCGGACCGATTGACACGCTGCGTGTGCTCCAGGCGATCGATGACGTCAGCCGGCGGGCCGCTGACGATGAGCACATCGCCCGCATCGGAGGCCAGATCCAGCTCCTCACCGCTGCCTCGCTCGTCCGCGAGCTGATGGCCGACCCAGAGGCGGTCTCCGCCCTCGACCTCTCCGATGGCAACGGGGATGGGCTCCCCGATGACGATGATCACGTCACCATCGTGTTCCATGCCCTCCTGGACGACCCTCGCAGCGCAACGGTCGCCGCCAGCGTGCTCCACCGTGATGACCACGGGAGGTACGACGCCACCGTCTTGCGCTTTAGCAACGTCGACGTCAAGGGGACCATCGAGCAGAAGGAGGTGCTCGACGAGGTCACCGACGATGTGCGGTCCTTGCAGCACCTGGACAGCGTGGAGGTCACTGCCACGGGCAGCCCGGTGATCTTCCATGAGCTCCTGACCGACATCAGCGACAGCATGGTCTCCTCGGTGATCATCTCGATCATCGTCGTGACCCTGATGCTGATCGTGGTGTTCCGTTCGCTCCGCCTGGGCCTGATCGGGGTGCTCCCGGTAATCCTGGTGGCCATCTGGATCCTCGCGACGATGCGCCTGCTGGGGCTGAGCCTCAACGTCGTGACCGTGACCGTGACCTCCATGACCATCGGGGTCGGGGTCGACTACGCGATCCACATCATCCAGCGCTATCGCGAGGAGCTCGGGCGCGGCGAAAGTCATGAGGGAGCGGTGACCTTGTCGTTGCAGCACAGCGGGAGCGCCTCCGTGGGCGCCGCCGCCTCCACCGGGCTGGGGTTCATGGTGCTTGCCTTCTCGCCGATGAACATGTTCGCGACCTTCGGAATCCTCTCCACGCTGATGCTCGCCTACAGCCTGCTGGCGACGGTCGTGCTGATCCCCAGCCTGCTGCTGCTGACGGGCGGAGGTTCCAGTCGGCGACGCCTCGGTCCTCGGCTGCCGGCCTCCGTCCGGCGGAACCGACCTCCAGCGCTGACCGAGAAGGTGACCCCACCCCCCCCAGCGGAATTCGCAGACAATCCCGAGGAATAGGTCGAAGTCGGCGTTTCGAGCCGCTTCCGTGAACGCTTTGTACCCGGGCGACCACCCATCGGACATGGGCTCCATCGGCGCAGTGGCCATCGTCGCCGCCGTGGTGCTGCTAAGCCTTCCGACTCCAACGGTGGTGGGGGCGCCGCCGACGCACCTGGATCCTTCGTCACGGTCGCTCAACGACGACCCGTCGACGCCGCCGACGCCGGTGCAAGCCGACGCACGGGTGCTCATCCTGCTGGTCGCATTCACCGACGTGCCAGCGCCGTCGACGACGCCGACGGAGATCGCCGACCGCTACCTCGACCCGACCACCGGTTCCGCCTCGATGGCCGAGTACTTCTCCCAAAGCAGCGGGGACAACCTCACGCTGCAGGGGGACGCACCTGCCGATTGGGTCAATCTTACCGGCAGCGAGGGCCATTACGGCCTCTTCGACACCAGCAGCGACCCTCCACCGGGACTGGCCAACGGCCAGCAACTGGCCCTCGAGGCGATCGATGCGGTCGATGCCGCTGTGGACTTCTCACTCTACGACGAGGATGGGGACGGGCTGCTCGACGTGCTGGTGCTGCTGCATCCGGGAATCCCCGACGAGGATGACGGAGACGGCGGCACCTCCTCCATCGGCGACCCACAAGTGTGGAGCCATCACGCCACCCTCTCGGGCGTCGTCCGCGACGGGGTGACGATCCCCAGCTACCTGCTCTCCTCGGTGGTCGCGCCGACCGCGCGGGTCAGCCGCCTGTTGTGCGAGGACCTCGGGCTCGTTCTGCTGCGAGACCCTGATGGGACCAGCCTCGGCGTCGGGGGATGGGACCTGCTGGGGTGGGGCGACACGCTGGACCTTCCCCCGCAGTTGAGCGGCCCCAGCAAGTGGCAGCTAGGATGGGTAAGGGTGCAAATCGTGACCACCTCGCCGACTCACCTGGAGCTGGATGCGGTCGAGACCTCCCGGCAGGTGGCGGTCATCCCCATCGACTCCGAGGAGTTCTTCCTCCTGGAGGTCCGCCAACGAACCGGCTTCGACGCGAGCTTGCCCGGCGAAGGCTTGCTCGTCTGGCATGTCGACCTCGGTCGGATCTCCAACAGCGATGACTCGCGTCGACGCGTCGACCTCGTCGAGGGGACCTGGCCCCAGCTGCTGGATTCGCCACCTGGAGGCGCTATCTTCGCGCTGGATTCCCTCTGGGATGGGAGCGATGGGTTCGACACGCTGACCAACACCTCCAACCCCGACAGCCGGCGCACCGATGGGAGCGACAGCGGGGTCCGCCTCGATGGGATCGCTAGCAGCGGCAGCGCGACGCACTTCTCCCTCGACGTGAGGCTCGGGCTACCGCCACCGGTCTCGACCCTCCTGCTCAGCCCTTCGGCGCCTCCCGAGGACGCTACGGCGTTCAACAAGCCACCGATCGTCTCTTTCCATACCGACGAGCCATCGACGATGACCTACTGGGTCGACACCGGGGCGCCCCAGACGAGCCCTTCGGGCGGCGCCGTCTCACCCCAGCCCACCTTCGTCGAAGGAGACAACTTGCTGCAGTGGTTCGCCACCGACCTGCTGGACAATCGTGAGGATTCCCAGGCACGCCATGTGGTGCTCGACATGACGGCGCCGACGGCGTCGGCAGAGATCGATCCGCCACAACCCGACGGCGACGAAGGATGGTACCGCTCAACACCGCAGGTGACGCTGCGCAGCGAGCAGGACGCTCAGGTGCGCTTTCGCCTCGATGCCGATGCGGCGACCAACTATACCCAGCCGCTGTTCGCACCAGAGGGGGTGCATGACCTCTGGTACTGGGCCGTCGATCTGGCGGGGAACATCGGCGAGCCTCGTGCGTTGCATCTGAAGGTCGACCGCACACCACCCAACGCCAGTGCGCTCGTCACCCCGGTGACGCCGGACGGTTCCCAGGGATGGTACACCCACCCGCCCTCGGTCACCCTCAGCAGCGACGACGCAATCGACTTCTGGTGGGACGACGAGGCCTCCTTCCCGTACGCTGGGCCGTTGATCGGCCGCGAGGGGACCCACACGCTCCACTACGCTGCCGTCGACGTGGCGGGCAACATCGGGTCGTCCCAGCAGCTGGTACTGCGAATAGACTCGCAGCCCCCGAGCCTGGCGCTGGTCGCCGACCCGCCTCTGCCCGACGGCAGCCAGGGGTGGTACCGATCACGCGCGCACGTCCAGCCCTTGACCGACCCTGAGGCGACCGTCCAGTGCGACCTGGATGTGGAGGTGGTCTCGCCCGGCGCCTCGCTCGTCAAGGCACCATTGGTAATCCCCGAGGGTGCGCACGAGGTCCGCTGCATCGCCACCGACCCTGCGGGGAACCGCTCCCCGCCGGTCGTCCTGGCGATGGCTGTGGACACTTCCGTCCCGTGGTCGGGAGCGACGGTGCAACCGTTGCCGAGCCCCGACTCTGACGGCGCGCCCCAGTGGCTCTCCTCCCGCGTCACCCTGACGCTCGCAACCGAGGTGGAGGACCATGGCTCCCCTGTGACGGTCCTCATCCAAGAGGATTCTGCGGCGCCCGTGCGGTACGAGGGGCCGATGGCGCTGCCCGGGGGGGACCACCGGTGGACCTACTGGGCCACCGACGCCGCGGGCAACCAGCAGGAGCCACAGCACCTGCAGGTGCGCAGCGACTTCGTCCCACCACAACCGGTGCTGCTGGTCCCGCAGCGCGTGAGTGCCGGCAGCCTCGTGCTGCTCGACGGCAGTGACAGCGAGGACGACCAGGGGATTGTCACCTACCGCTTCTTCTTCGACGAAGGCCAGTCGCGCGTCAGCACCGCGGGCACCATCAGCCATGCCTTTGAGCGCTCCGGCCGCCACACGGTGAGCTTGGAAGTGGTGGACCACGCGGGGAACACCAACCGCACCTCGGTGGAGGTGGACGTGGTCGAGCCCAGCCTCGCCGAGCGCCTCGATGGACCTGTGGGCGGGGGGTTGGGGGCGACCTTCCTGCTGGTCGCGACTCTCCTCGTGGCCGTCCGGTGGGTGCGCGCGCATCGACGCTCACTGCCGCCACCGCCGACGGAGTAGGGGCCGTCGACGCCAAGCGTTATCTGCCTGCCCGCTGTGGTCGAGCCCGTGCGAACGGGCAGGCGGGCACGAGCGGGAACGGGACGTCGCGGCGCTGCCACTGCGCTCATCGGGTTGTTGCTTCTGGGCGCAGGCTTGAGCATGCTTGGCGGCGCTGCGGCCTCCGGTGGTCAGGCACCCCATGCGGGGCAGAGGTTCTCAGTGCACGAGGTGGTCACCGTCGATGGCGGATGGGGGGATTACTACGACTATAGCGACCGCAGTGAGAGCTCGGGTACCTATGAGATCCTGACGGTCGATACCCACCAGGTGCGGTTCCGCGCCAACGTCAAATGGACCTTCTCGGGTAGCGACGGCGCGACGGATTCCGGACGGATCCGTGGTGTGTTCACCTTCGACCGAGTCGAGCGTACCTACGTCGGTGACAACGACCTCGGGGAGGCGTACGCAGGCGCCAACAGCAGCACCCTCGCCGTCTGGTTCCACATCGAGCACATCCCCGCCCTGGGCGGCTCTGTCCCCAGCAGCGACCAACAACTGAGCGTCGCTGAGCCCCATGCAGTCGTGTGGCGGGGCGCCACGCCACTGGAGTCGACACGGCTGGTGGATCGTGGCGGATTCGAGCGCAACGATAGTTACGGGACTGCCTATGCGACCTACAGCAACACGCTCTACTTCGATCCCCACACAGGGTACTTGATCACGGCGGACTACTCCGAGGATGACGAAGGAATCGACTTCATCGGTGGCTTCCACCTCCACACCGTCACCGAGATCACGCCACAGAGCTTCGGGTTCCAGGTCAGCTGGTGGATGGTCGGGGCCACCTACGGACTAGGGCTGGGCGTCCTCTTTGTGGTCATCGGGCTGGTCGTCCACCGCCGCTACGGCCCCCGACGGGTGCGGCTCGTCACCTTCGATGGCACGACGGTCCGGCCCAAACTGCGCCGGTTAGGCACGGGCCAGGGGATCCACCACCTGCGCCTCTCCTTCCGCTCCTACTACAGCCCCTTCGTCGCCGAGATGGTCGAGCGGGCTGCCGAGGCCAAGGAGCGGGTCTGGATCGCGCTCGATGGGGAGGCGCTGCGCGGGGTCGTGATCGGCGACCGCGAGTCGCGCACCGTCTCGCTCTATGCCGATGACCCACGGCTGGCCGACGAACTGCTCCGCTACAGCCGGTCGCGAGACTTCTTCAGCGAGATCGGCCTCGAGGGCACGCGCGTCGAGACTTACGATCTCTATGTCGGGGGGACCCGTGCGCGTCTGGGATTCGACGGGCAGCTCGTGCGCCCGGCGACACCCAAGGACGGCCCGGCGATCGTCACGCTGGCCAAGAGCGTCTACGGCGTGGCCGTGCAGCGGTGGGTGGACCGCACGCTCACCAGCGACGACCTCGCCTTCGTCGCCGAATACCAGGGCGCCATCGTCGGGTTTGGCTTCTGCAACATCTCCCCGCAGCTGGGACGGCTCTATGGGCTGACGGTCCACCCGACCTGGCGCAACCGCGGCGTCGGCGCCGACCTCGTCAAGGCGCGCATCGAGGCGCTCGCCGCGCTGGGGATACCGCAGGCGCTCACCGAGGTGGCCACCTGGAACACCCCCTCGGCGCGCATCTACCAGCAGCTGGGATTCACCGTCGCCGGCCAATCGTTCCTGACCAGCCGCGGTCAGTCGCGCGGTGGTTCGCCGGTGTTCCGCAGGTGAGCTGATGTACACTCCTCCGCAACCCCATCACATCGGCATCCTTCCGCCGCTGCTCGTTCGCGAGGAGGACCGTCCCCTGGTCTTCGCAGAGGCCCAGGCGTTGCGCAGCAACCCGCTCCTAGCGCAGAGCCTTGAATCCATCGGCGGGATTCGGTGGTTCCTCCCGCCGCGCTTTGCTGCAGCTTGCGGCGCCCCAGCCAGGGGGGAGGTTCGTGCGATCGCCGACGACAACAGGTGTGCGATCCTGCCGCAGCAACGGGTCGACCTCTCTGGACAAGGGTTCGTCCTCAGCGTCAAGGGGGTCGGTACCCGGTCCGACCTCTATGGCGACGGGCCGATGACCGAGCAGACCGCTGCGCGGATGCGCGGTGTGCCCGCTCGGGCTGGGGAGCCCCTGCCCGAGCTAGAAAGCCCGTGGGTGACCTCCGAGGAGTGGTTTGGCTCGAGCGCCTATGGCGCGCAGGGGCTGCCCAACACCGACGGCTCGCTGGCACTCTCGGCCCTCGCATCCCCCGACGACCCCTCCGATGTGTGTGGGTTCCGGATCTGCCCGTCGGTCGCGGTCGTGGCGCTCCCAGAAGAGGCGGCAGATTTCGCAGCGCAGCACTGGTGGCTGCGGCGATTCGATGGGCCAGCAGTCCAGGAGCTCCGCTTGGTTCCCTCAAACGTACGTGTCTACTTCGGCGGCTCGGTCAGCGCCGGCAACGACCCGATGGAGGTCATCGCCGCCACCGCCCAGCTCAGCTCCCTCCCACTGGAGGAGCGCATCCTGCGCATGCTCGCCTCGGGGGTGGCAGCGACCACTGTGCTGTGCCGCACCTTGCGGCCAGCGGGCAGGGGAGACCTTGGCGAGGAACATGGCCTGTTCGAGGGCCCTGGGTGGGTAGGGATGGACTACCGCGACGTGTGGCTGGACAAGGATGCGGTGATCGCGCCCGACGGCACGCTCTACTTTGCCGACCTCGAAGGGCTCGAGCCGGTGCGCTTGCCGACCCCCGGATGGGTGCACAAGGTGCAGCGCGAGCAGTTCGGGCGTACGTGCTACGAACTATTCTATGCCGTCACACGTCTGTGGGGCGCCGCGATGGAGCTGGAAGGGCAACCCGTGCGCTGGGCGCAATGGCGCCAGACGCTGGCTGGCCTGTTGCCCATGGCACTGCAGGATGACCCCATCGCCCGTACCGAGTGGGAGGGCCAGCGGCTCTGGTTGCTGCTGCATCCGCCGGGACTGCTCGGAGAGACGGTGCGCGTGCCCCTGCTCGATCTACCAGTGCATCCACCCAGCGTGGCGGCGGCGCTGCAAGGAGCGACCGGGCCGGCCATCGCGGGAGCCGCTGCCGGGATGCTGGGGCCCGACCTGATCCAAGGAGGGGGCCACTGATGCGT
Source organism: Thermoplasmata archaeon (assembly GCA_023265395.1). Lineage (GTDB taxonomy): Archaea > Thermoplasmatota > DTKX01 > JAHFTX01 > JAHFTX01 > JAHFTX01. The sequence goes on along the minus strand of JAHFTX010000012.1, from coordinate 36,510 downwards.
TCTGACCGCGCTCTGGCGCTGTTGCGGACCGTCCGGGACAACGACCAGGTGAGCCTCGATGCCATCGAGGGACAAGACCTCGTCAAGCGCGGACTGGTGGACATCCTCTCGGAATGGGAGCTGGGGCAACGCAAGAAGGAGGTCGCCGAGCTTCCCACCTTGGTGGCGCGACAGCAAGAGCTGATGGGCAAGGTCCACCGGCTCGAGATGGAGCTGGACCGCTCCAACGCCTCGCTGCTGGGCAAGTTGCTGGGGGCCAAGGGAGAGGAGGGCCCCGAGCGCGATGCCGCTGCCGAGCGCACCTCGACGCGCCAGGAGCTGGCGGCGATCCGTTCACGGACCCTCGAGATCATGCGGATCCAAGCCTCCCTCGCCCGGCTGGCCTATAGCGCAGCGACCCAGAGCGCCTACGCCATCAACCGACAGGGCTGGGAGGTGCTGCGCGACCTCGAGGCGCTCCCGCCTGAGGTGCTGGGCACCGCGAACCTCGAGCAGGTCCTCGAGTGGAACGCCGCGGTCGATGCATGGCTCGAACATCGCATCACCCTGGGGAGCCAGATCCACCAGCAGCTGATGGCGCGATTGGGCGCGACGGTCTCGCCGACCGACCTGCGCCCGGTGGCCTTCGTGCTGGCGGGTCTGCCCGAGCCGCCTGAGCTCACCGTGCCGCGCTTCCTGGACAACTTCCAGCAGACCTCCCAGGGGGATCCGGGGATGGGCGGGCTGGCCGCGGCGATGATCCTTACCGCCAGCAGCAGCAGTCCCGACCATCGTCCCTTCTACGAAGCGATCCGTGCGCTCTGGAGCGTGCCGATGGACGCTGCCAAGCGCACGGCCGCGGCAGCGGTGCTCGCAGCGTTGCCCATCGAGCAGGTTACCCCTGCGGCGGGCCAGCTGGCCTCGCGGCTGATGCAGCTGCTCCCCGGGGACCCCCCGCTGGCTGCGGCGCTCCTGGTCCAGCCGCGGCCCCTCGAGCAGACGCTCGAGCACCTGGGGGGGCTCAACCAACCGCTCTCAGCCATCGGGATCGACCAGCCGGCGACCCGCACCTCCGTGGCGGCGATGCTCACCATGGGCACGGGCGAGCTCCAGCGGGCCATCGACCGGTTCGGCACCCTCTTCCCGCAATTGCGCCAACGGGTCGATCATCCCGAGATTGCCGCGGCCTTCGCCGCCCTCTCGCCCCTGGGCCCCGCCGAGGTGCTGGCGCACTTCGACCGCGCGATCCGGGCCATGGCGCGACGGCAGGTCGGGGCCTCACCGCGCGAGGACGCCTCTCTGGCCCTGCTGGTGCTCCAGAACCCTGCGGTCTTCGCCATCGCCCGAGGGCTCGACCCCCGCAGGATCGACGGTGCACAGTTCCCTGTCCTGAGCCAGGCCTTCTATAGCTCGGTCCTCCTGCCGCAACACTACCTCAAGGTCCACTACCAGGTGCAGCAGGCGGCGGTCGCCAACTATCAGCCTTCGTGGTTCTGGTACCGCGCCGGGCACTCCGACCACGTCTACTGGGGAGGCTACCGGCGGCGGTGGTACGGCTCCCGCCGGGGCTTCGGCTACCATTCGCACCCTGGCCACTTCCACGGTGGGATGGGGTGATGTCACCTCCCGCAGGTGGCGGGACGCTCTTCGTCTACGGCTCGTTGCTCAGCCGCACCGGCTTGCGCCAGGGGCCGGACGTGCCGACCCAGGGACCTCCCCAGATGGCGGCGATCGGGGCTGCGGAGCGCGGCTACTGCGTCCGCGTCGCACCGGAGGGACCGGCCAAGGCGCGTGTGGCTGCAGGGCTGCGTCCACGCACCTGGCCGATGGGCGGGGTGATTCGCTCACCGCAGGACCCGGTCGACTCTACTGCGGTCGAGGGCCTGGTGCTGCAGTTGGCAGAGGGTGGATGGCAGGCGATCGCCGCCCGAACGGGGTGTGCGCAGATCCTGGCGGGCCTGGAACGTGAGGCTGCTGGTGCGGGCCTGCGGATCGAGGCCTTCCTGTGGCAGCTGGCAATGAAGGTCGCCGACTTCCCCAGATATCAATTCCAGCTCTATCAGCAGATGCGATACTGGTCCCCCTGCTACGTGCCGGTGCCGGTCCATCTTGGGAAGGCGGTGGCGGTCTGCTTCATCCCACCTACCCTTGAGCTGGGGCAGGTCGCCCCAGCAATGAGGATCCCCGCCCTCTCCGTGGCGGAAGCGATCGCCGAACTGGGAGCAAACAATGACCAATGGGAGTACCACCTCGGCTGTGTGCTCGGGGGCCTCCATGGAGTTGATGTGCGGGACCTGCTGCGCGGACAACCGCCCGAGTACCGCCTGACGCCTGAAGAGGTGCAGGAGGAGCTGGAGGCGGCCACGACGGCATGGTTCGGCGGTGACGCTGCGGCGATGGAGCGCACCCTCGGTCAACAGCATCGACGACTTGCACGCTCCGGCCTTGCCGACCGTGGTCTTGCACCGCCCTAGTGCTCCACCTGAGGCAGAGCGACACACCTATCCGGCCACGGCGTGTTCCACCACGACCAGATGGCGGCACCCCCCCCGCTCGCGCCGCGCGTCGAGCTTGGTACGACCCATGCAGACGAGAGGCGGTCCACCGCCCCGCGATGGTTGTGGCCCGCGCTGCCCAACAGCCTAGCCGTGGCGCTGGCGAACCTGACGCTGCCGCTCTTTGCCATCACCCGGCTGCACGGCGGCGCCATCGAGGTCGCGGGCATCGCTGCAGGGCTCTCCGCGGGCTCCATCGGCGGTGCGCTCCTCATCGGCCACCTCATCGACCGCGGCTGGCCGCCGGGGGACCTCCAACCAGTCGGCGGGCTGCTGATGGGGGTCTCTTCCTTGGGGATGGTGCTCAACCCAATCCTCACCCTGTTGCCGTTGCTGGGGACCATCTTCGGCATCGGTGCCTCCACCCTCTCGCCGGTGCTGACCGCCTACCTGGTACGGATGTACAGGGCCGAGGAGCGCACGTCGGTCCTTGCCCATCTCAACATGATCGGGTGCCTTGGATGGCTCGTCGGGGTCTCGTTGGGGATCATCCTGCTGACCCCGATCGAACCGCAACTGACGGAGCGGGTCGGTGACCCGCTGCTGGGGCTCCTGGCGGTGGTGGTGGTCGCGTCCTTTGCCGCTGCCCTCGTGGGGCGGCTGACCCTGCCCCATCCCCATGCCACCAAGCACGACCTGCATCTGGCTCGGCGCTCGCCGGTGACCATCCTGCTCACCTACGTGCATGCCCACCCGATCGAGCGCGGGATGTGGCTGCCACTCAAGCAGCTCGCCCCGCCGCGATGGAGCCACATCAAGACTGCACTCTCAGAGCACAACGTCGGGCGCAGCGCTGTTGCCACCTACATGGCTGGTGCGATGCTGGTCTTCTCGGGCTCCAACGCGCTGTTCACCATGTTGCCGCTGCTGGTGGTGGTCTTCTGGCACTTGCCCATCGGATACGTCTACCTGATGCTCGGGACCAAGGTCATGTGCAGCATGATTGGTTTCCAGCTGGTCGGCAGGATCTCCTCCTCGGGCAATCCCATCAGCCGATTCGTGCGTGCATCGGCGGTGCGCGGCGTGATGCTCGGGGGGCTTGCGGTGCTCCTTCTGTTCCAGGGGGTGCCGCAGCTCTACCTCGCGCTTGGATTGGTGGTGTTCCAGGCGATCGACGGCATCGTCTGGTCCTTCATCTCCATCAGCGGGACCCTAGCGACGGCCCACCTGGCACCCCCGCACCTTCGCGGGGAGGTCCTCGGTCTGTACCGAGCGGTCGAGGCGACGGGGGACCTGGGCGGCGCCTTGCTCGGAGGGCTGCTGGTATCCACCGCCGGGGCCTTCTCGGCACCTCTGGGCGCGGGAATCCTGTTGGTCGGCGCCGCACTTCTCTTGCGCCATGTGCACCCGGTACTCGCCCCTGAGGGGAGCGCGCCTCCCCCTTCAGGCGCGGTCACCCCCTGACCGAGCCTAGCGGAGAGAGGCACCACGCGGCCGCAGCAGCTGGACGCTGAACCGATCAGGGGGGTCGCTCCACGAGGTGACCTGGGCGAACCCACAGACCTCGGCGAGCGTGGTGAGCTGCTCGCGGGTGTACTTGTAGCAGTTCTCCGTGTGGATCGTCTCCCCTGCGGAGAACCGGACCACCTCTCCGATCGCCTCGATGGGCACCTGCTGGTCGATGCGACTGCGCAGGTGCATCTCGACCCGCACCTTCTCGGGGGAGAAGAACGCCAGATGGTCGAAGCTCTCGGTCGAGAACCGCCCACCCAGCTCGCGGTTGATCCTCTCCAGCAGGTTCTTGTTGAAGAGGGCGGTGACCCCCGTGGGGTCGTCATAGGCCGCTTCGAGGACCGCGGGGTCGTGGCAGAGGTCGGCCCCAAGCAGCAGGTGGTCCTGCGGTCCGAGGTGGCGCCGGATCTCACGCAGGAAGCGTTCTGAGTCTGCAGGCTCGTAGTTCCCGAGGGAGGAGCCCAGGAACAGCACGAGCTTGGGTCCTTGCTGCTCCAACGAGAGCGCAGCCAGTCCCTGTTCGTGTTCCATGGCCTTGCCCACGATCCGCAGGGTCGGGTAGGCGGCGAGCAGCCGCTCTGCCGCCTGGTGCAGGATCGTCGGGGAGATGTCGATGGGGACGTAGAGCAATCGTCCCTGGGCGGCCAGCAGCGCGGCGATGAGGGTCTGGGTCTTGCGCGACGATCCGCTGCCGAGTTCGACCAGCACCAGGTCCTCTCCCATGGAGGCCTCCGCGACGATCTCTGAAGCGGCCCCGCGCAGGATCTGCGCCTCGGTGCTCGTCAGGTAGTACTCCGGCAGCGTGCAGATCCGTTCGAACAGCTCCGAGCCACGTTCGTCATAGAAGTACTTCGAGGGTAGCCATTTGGGGACGTCCCACAGGGACGTGCGGACATCGTCGGCGAAGGAGGGAGCCTTTCGTCCACGCAATGCGTGGTCCATCCGCAGCCGTGAGGAGCCCACCGCAGCGTTCGATACACCCACCAAGGTCCTCGCCTGCGGCTGCCCCAGGGTTGCAGCCCTATCTGCCTTCCGATGGTCCAAGCCTGGTGCCAGCAGTTCCTGACCTTGGCCTCGCCACAGGGACAGGCCGCGGACGTCGTGACGGGACATCGGGGAGCCGCCGCGGGGGAGGCTGCCTGGGAGCAGCCTTAGGTGGCGACCCCGCCCTCGACGTAGATCGCTGGCCGACCTGGTGATGCCGCACCGCGCTTGTTGCCCGCATCCCCTCCTTCGTCGGGCCCGACGACCTCGAAGACGTCGGCAAACTCTGCTTGGAGGAATGGCAGGGCCGAGCGCCAGAGGGCAGCCTCATCGGTCTGCAGCAACAGCTCGAGCGTCGCGACGTCGCGAGTGCGCACCTGTTCGATGATCTTGGGCAGCCACTTCTGCAGGTCCTTGCCGTGGGCGCGCAACGATTGGTCGGCCATCAGTGATTTCATCAGCGCACCGACCTCCAGGGGACCCTTGGACTTGGCATCGACGATCGTGCGCAGCACAGCACGCTTCCACGCAGGGGCGCACAGGAGGACCACACGCGGGGCATGCTCACGCTTGAGGACCTTGTAGATCTGCCCGATGTCCTCGACCAACTGTTCGACGAGCCCTTCGAGGGTCTCGGCAGATCCGCTGGCCCAGTCCATCGGCGGGTGGGGATAGGGGCTCAGACTGCACATCGCCGCAGCCGGCGGACCGATCCGCGACCACAGCTCCTCGCTCAGGTGGGGGACGATCGGGCAGAGCAGTCGCACCCACAGCTGGGCGATGCTCAGCAGCAGCTCGCGATTGTCCCCGCCGCGGCGCTCGTACCAGCGCAGGTCGTTCGCGAGGTAGAAGAAGCCATGCTGCACCGCCTTGCGCGTCGAGAATCCCTCGAGCGCCTCTCGCGTGGCGGCGATGTGCCCAGCGACACGGGAACGCAGCCACGTGTCGAGGTGGGGCTCGGCCCGCCCCGGAGGACGGCCGGGGAGGCCGTCGACGTAGGCGTAGAAACGGTCGAGCTGACGGCGAACGATCTCGCAGTCGCGGTTGCGCCAGTCGAAGTCCTGCCAGGGTTCGCAGATGTTCATCAGATAGAGACGGACCGCATCGGCGCCATAGGTCGTGACCGCCGTCGAGACGGGCAGGATGTTGCCCTTGCTGCTGCTCATCTTGGCGCCCTCGAGGATCCCCATGCCCAGGTTGGCGATCCCCCGTGGCTGCTTGTGGGGCAGCAGGGCGTTGTGATGGTAGAGCATGAAGGTCAGGTGGTTGGGGATCAGCTCGTTGGCGCTGACGCGCCAGTCGAGCGGGTACCAGTACTCGAACTCGGCGCGCAGAGCCTCGATGTCGCGGGGGGTCACCCCCATCGACACCGACAGGGCGTCGGCGTCACCCGTGCCATAGAAGAGGTACTCGTAGAAGGAATCGTCGATCCGCTTTGGATCGACCTGTGTGATCCGATGGGCGATGGTATAGTAGGCCATGTAGATGGTGCTGTCTGAGAGACTCTCGATCAGCCACCGCGAATCCCATGGCAGCATCGTGCCCATCCCCACGGCAGCGGCGCGGGTGCAGGGCCAGTCCTGGAGCCACTCGAGGACATTCTCGTAGTACGTCAGGGTGTCGGCGGGGATCAGCGAGACCTTATGGAGATGCTCCCGCACCGATGCGGTCCATGCCTCGTCGCCATAGCGCAGGAACCACTGGTCCTTGACCAGCCCCACGACGCAGGGAGCGCCGCTGCGGTGGATCACCGGCTTGAGGGTGAACTCCCACATCCGCGAGGCATGCCCTGAGGCCTGGAGCTTCTGCCGCACCGCATCGCGCGCTGCGCCGACGCCCTGACCGCGGACGAAGCCGACGGTCATCACCCCCTTGGCGAACTCGGCCTTGTAGACCTCATGGGTCGCTTCGTCGAGCGCCTCGCGCTGGTGTTGGCTCGTGATTCCCATCTTCGTGAGGGTCCGCGCCGTCAACGATGAATCCCCGTTGATCGCTACGATGGGCATGGGCAGGAGCGCTTGGAGCACCGCGGCATCGACCCCTGCAGGAGGCGCGCCCGCCTGCTGGAGCTCCTGCAGGGCGATGAGGTCGAAGGGTGCGTGCGCCGGTACCGATGCCACGACGCCGCTGGTGTGCGTGACGTCGACGAAGGTCGCTGGGAGGATCGGCACGCTGCGGTCGCACAGCGGGACCTGCACCATCTGGCCGATGTAGGCGGCGCCCGTGCTCCGCGTGAGTTCCCGCACCCCGTAGCCCTGGAAGGAGAGCCGATAGGCGGCGTCGGCGCTGATGACCCAGCGCTGCCGCGAGCCGTCGTGGAGGGTCACCTCTGCTTCGACGTACTCTGCCTGCGGGTGGAGCCAGAGGTTGGTGGCGCCAAAGATGGTCTCGGGTCGCAGCGTCGCGGCGGGGAAGTGGAGCTCCCCAGCGGTGTAGTGGATCAAGGTGAACTCCTGGATCGATGCCCCCTCGCCCTCCGAGAGGTCGTGGTCGGTCACCGAGCTGGAGTAAGCGGGACAGAACTTGACCGGGTGACTACCCGGAGCGACCAGCCCCTTGGCCCGCAGGGTGCGGTACTGCCAGCGCACGAGTGTGCTAAAGTGAGGGTCGATCGAGGTACACTCGCGACGCCAATCGACGGAGTAGCCCAGTCCCTGCATCCCCTTGCGGTAACCCAGCGGGCTTTCGGAGGTGAAGTACCGGGCGAAGGCCACAGGGTCGACCATGCGTGCGAGGTCTTGATCGCTGACGGCGTAGAGGCCGCGCATCATCGCCACGTACGCGGGGTCCTGCTTGCGGATGCGCTCGGTCGCGCCGACGATCGGGCTGCCCGTCAGGTGCCACCCCATGGGAAAGAGCACCCGCTTGCCCTCCATCCGATGGAACCGGGCGATCACATCAGGGATGGTGTAGGTGCGACCGTGGCCGACATGCATCGGGCCGCTGGGATAGGGCCAGGCGACCGTGATCATCAACTTGGGGGCATCCGACTTTCGTTCGGCCTCGAAGACCTTGGCATCGGCCCAGCGCGCTTGCCACTTGGCCTCCAGCTGCGCGACGTCGAGGGTGGGGGCCCCATCGTCCGAACGCACAGGATCGGGAGGAGGTGTGTGCAAAGGGATGGGACGGCCTCCCGCCTGGGGCTGGGGCGCCCAATCGCACCCCATTACTTAACCGCAAGGGGCGGGCCGCGCGAAGTCGAGGGGGTCAGTCCCCAAGAGAGGAGAGCAACGAGTCGAGGTCGTCCTCCTGCTCCTTGGGTGGCTCCTTGCCGCTGGCGGGCGTCGCTGCAGGTGCTGGGGTCGGCGGGGTCGGCGGCGCACCGCCCTTGAGACGGTGGTCGCAGTAGGGGCAGATCGACCAGGTGGGCTGGACCTCCTCGCCGCACTTGGGGCAGGCGGCCGTGGCACCTGGATGCGCCGATGTGCCCTTGCGCGCTTCGAGCGGCAGCACCGCTGGCCGGACGCCATCGTGGCCTGCACCAGGCTCGAGGCCGCTGAGGATCGATGTGATGTCGTCGGTGTGGGTCTCGTGGTGGACGTTGGGGGGCGTGTCGTCGATGACCGCGTGCGACGTCTCGAACGCCTCAGGGCCGCTCTCTTGCGGTTGGGGCTCGGGTGCACGCGGCGGGGCGCTCGCACGTTGCGGCGGCATCGGCGGTGCCGGCTCCTCATAGACCGCCGGGGCAGGCTCCTCGTAGGTGGATTGGACCTCAGGGTAGCGCTGGGGCGCTTCGGGGTAGCGCTGCTCGCGGTACCCATCGCCATAGCTGTCATCGGGGGCACGCATCGGTCGCGGCGCCGGCCGCTCGGCCCCTAGGTCGATCGACCCATCGCGGGGCTGCCGCTCGCCGGTGGCCGCCGCGGCAGACTGCTTCGAGAGCTTGCGCACCGAGACCGCGGTGAAGGCCAGCACCACGACCACCATGATGATGATCAGCAGCAACAGGAGGCCCATCGGGTCGTTGAAGTCGAGTATCGTCGACACCAAGTCGCCGGGTTTGGTGGGGGCCTTCTCGCTGACGCGGGTGACCTTGCGGATGATATGGACCTCATTGCCAGCGCGGTCGGTCGCCGAGAGGGTCACGACCAAGGTGCCCACCTGGGGCAAGTCGACCGTCTGGCTGAACCGGCCATCACTGTCGACGAAGACCGGGTCCCCCAGGATCGAGACGGAGGCGCCGATGTCGGTGGTTCCGGTGAGGGTCACCTGTTCAGCGGTGACGTTGAGTCCATACTCGGGGATGTTGACCTCTAGTTCGGGAGGGATGGTGTCGCGCACCACCGACAGACTGAGTGTCGCGACGTTGCCCGCGACATCGAGAGCCGCGACCTGCAACGTGTCGGCGCCTTCGCTGAGGGGGACGTCGATCGAGAACACACCCGTGACCACCACCACCTGGGGGCCGCCGTTGACCGAGACGCGCGCGCCGGCCTCGGTCACCCCTGTGACGTTCACCGTCGTCGCGGCGATCAGCTCCCCTTCTTGCGGAGAGATCAGGTGCAGGGAGGGGCCGGTCAGGTCGATGTGCAGCACCAGCGTGCCAATGGCGAGGTTGCCGAGCGTGTCGGCCGCGGTCAGCTCGAGTTCCTGGAGGCCCTCGGCGAGCTGCAACACGACGGTGAAGTCACCGTTGGAGAGCAGGCTGATGGAGGTGCCGTTGATGGTCACGATGCTCTCAGGGTCGGCGTGTCCCGACACCGTGACGCGGTTGGTGTTGAAGGTGCTGCCATTGGCCGGAGAGCCGATGGTCAGCGTCGGCGCGATGGTGTCGACCGTTATTTGGAGCGTGCCATTGGCGCCGTTGCCGAAGAGGTCGACGACCGCCCAGCCGACGGGCGACGTCCCGTCCTCGAGCGAGAGGTTGGAGAAGGAGAACCAGCCGGTCTGAGGGTCGACGTCGACGACCACTTGGTTGATGACCAGCGTCGCGGTCGATTCGGTGTAGCCGCTAAAGAGCGGGGTGGGGTCGTTGCCCGGCTCGCCGTCGATCGGCGTGACGAAGACGACCTCGGGGGCGATGGTGTCGGTGCTGAAGTCCACCTCGGCCTCGATCTGGTTGCCGACGGCATCGACGAGCCGGAAGTAGAGGGTGTGCGGCCCGTCACTGACGTTGGAGAGGAGGTAGGCGAAGGGGCCCCTGCTGGTGGCAACCGGCACCCACTGAGGCGAATCGATGGCCAACCACAGGTTTGCGACACCGCTGCCAAGGTCGTCGCTGGAACCGTTGACCAGGACCTCGCTGCTTGAGAGCATCGCATCGGTGCCCGGCGCATCGACTTGCAACGTCGGCGCGAGCCAGTCGTTGACCTCCACCGGCAGGTCGGTCGGCGAGAGGATGACGGGGTAGGTCGACAGCTGGTAGGGATCGGCGACGACGGTGATGTTGTGGGGGGTCAACAGGGTCGTGACCCCCTCGCTCATGACCACCGAGCGCACGACGAGGTTGGGTATCGTCCCGTTGGCGTCGGTGAAGCCGTCGAAGAGGACGGTGTCGGTGACGTCGGAGATGGTGACCGCGCTGCCGTTGATCGCCGGACCGTCCTTCCACCCGACGGTGACGGCAAGCGTCCACCAGGCCTCGATGTAGTTGGTGGTGTTGGGGTTGGTATCGAAGAACAGCGAGGTGAGCGCATAGGAGGTGTCGATCAGTCGGACCGTGGCGTTGTCGACCACTGTCACCTGCGAGGCACCATCGACCGAGAGGAAGCCCTCGGTGACGTTGGCCTGCCCCCCTTGGATCAGGAGGTCCGAGTTGGCGTACAAGAACAGCGGCGAGACCAACTCAGTTGTCGAGTTGAGCGCCCACACCCCATTCTGTAGCAGGGCGAAGGTGCCCTCGACGACACTCAGACGGGAGTCGACGGGCCGCAGGCCAGCGGCGGCGCCAAGGACCTCGAGACCGTCGATCGTCACCGTGGCATTGTTGGTGAAGACCGCGGACCACGAGACGAACTGGATCCGGAGACCGCTGGCGCTGACGGTCGCGCCGTCGACGACGAGCCCTTGGTAGGAGTCGTAGATGGTGAGGTTGACGATGGTCGCGTCGGAGGTGCGGACGACCACGCCGCTGTCGGTGCCGTTGGGTCCGAGCATGAAACCGGCCGACTCGATGACCGATTCGCGCAGCTCGACGGTCGAGCCGGCCTGCGCCTCGAAGGTGTAGGGGTCGTTGCTGTCGAAACTGGACAAGGTCGCGCCGTCGAGCATGCGGAAGGTCCCGCTGGCGTTGACCTGAAGGCCAAACTCACCGGGCGCGCCGCAATTGATGACGAGCACCTCGCCGTCCTGGAGCGTGAGCGAGCCGCCCGCCCCGATGATCACCGAACCATTGACCATGTCGCCGCCTCCCGAGAGCACCTCAGGGGTGGTGATGACCCAGTCGCCACTGACGGGGGGTTGCGCTGCAGCGCCTAGCGCGAGCACCAGCAGCACCGCGCCCCCAAGCAACAGCACAAGTGGCAGAAGGTGGCGCCTTCGCACGGCTTGGACGCCGACCTGGGAAGGACCGGTCGATGGAGGCGAGGCAATGTGCAAGGGTGCGTCCATGGAACTCCCCGCCAGAGCGATTCAAGACTCGAGCGCAAGACAAAGGACCGCCCAGTGCGCTATAAAACCGCTGCCTGTGGACCCCAGGCCTGTGGGCGATGGCCCGCCCTCTGCCGCCAACTCCGCAGGGGGTGGAGGGAGTGAGGCCGCACTCGGCGAATGTTTATAACGGGCAGAGGGTGGTCGGCGCAGCCATCGGAGCGTGCAGCAATGACAGCTTCCCTCGAACAGACCCGGTCTGAACCGCTCAAGACGGGGACCACCACCGTGGCAATCACCATCAAGGACGGGGTCGTGATGGGCACGGAGAATCGCGCCACCATGGGGAACTTCATCGCCCACAAGGGGACCCAGAAGCTCTTCCGGATCGACGAGAACCTCGGTCTTGCGGTCGCCGGCCTCGTCGGCGACGCGCAGCTGCTGCAACGCTACCTCAGCGCCGAGGTGGAACTCTACAAGCTCAAGCGTGGCGGCCAGATGTCGGTCAAGGCCGCCTCGACGCTGATGGCCAACATCCTCGCGGGCCGGCGCATGTACCCTTACTGGGTGCAACTCCTCCTGGCCGGGGTCGATGAGAGTGGCAGCCACATCTACACCCTCGACGCCGCGGGCGGCTCGATCCCTGACCGGTTCACTTCGGGAGGCAGCGGTTCGCCCTACGTCTACGGTGTCCTCGAGGACAATTGGAAGGAGGACCTCAAGGAACAGGATGGGGTGGACCTCGTCCTCCGTGGCATCACCGCCGCCATGAAACGCGACAGCGCCAGCGGCGACGGTGTCGACATCGCCGTGATCACCCGTAAGGGGTACGCACCGGTCAGCGCCGCCGACCTTGACAAACGCCGCAAGGCCCTCAACATCTAAGTCGGCGCGTTGGCAGGGCCCCGAAACGGCAGTCGCACGTTCTCTCCCTATCGCAAGCGAACGCTTATGTACCCCAGGTGACGACTGGGGCTCGTCCTTCTGCAGCCGACCCCCGCCCGGTGGGCGAGCAGGTCGCGCGGACGACCTCCTTGGGAGCAGCCTGAGGAGGCGACGGCGCCTCGAAGGTGCGGTTGAGAGGGACGACACCAGCTGCACGGACGGCGGCGACCCATGACTATGGGGCGCCGTCGTGCAAGTCAGCACCACGCACCCGCGCTGCGGGAGGCTAACGATGGGCCACGAGGAATTCCTGCGCAATGCCGAGAAGGTGATCGCCAAGACGCTGCCGCGAGGCATCGACGTCACGAAGGTCGAACTCGAGGCCGCCAACGTGGTGATCTTCACCAAGCAGATCGAGGAGTTCAGCAAGGGCAGCGACTTAGTCAAACAGCTGGCCCACGCATTACACAAGCGCGTGCTCATCCGCCCCGACAAGTCCATCCTCAAGCCCGTCGAGGCCGCACAGAAGATCCTCGATGAGATCATCCCCAAGGATGCGGGCGTCACCGACGTCTGGTTCAACCCAGCAACCGGCGAGGTCAGCATCGAGGCGCTCAACCCTGGCGCGGCGATCGGTCGCCACGGGGCGATCCTCACGGAGGTGCGCAAGCGGATCGGGTGGTCGCCACAGGTGATGCGGGCACCGCCGATCCCCTCCAAGACCGTCGCCGAGATCCGGAGCTTCCTGCGGATGGTCACCGAAGAGCGGCAGGAGTTCCTCCACCGCCTGAGCCGCCGCATCCTGCGGGACGTCGGGGACAGCCAACCCTATGCCCGATTGACGATGCTCGGCGCCTACCGTGAGGTCGGCCGCTCGGCGACGCTGCTGACGACCAACATCAGCAAGGTGATCATCGACTGCGGCGTCAAGTTCGCGCCGGGCAGCGATGACAGCCCCTACCTGAGCGCGCCCGAGGTCCTCCCCATCGAGAGCCTTGATGCGATGGTGCTCACCCACGCCCATCTCGACCACAGCTGCATGCTCCCGGCGCTCTACAAGTTCGGCTACCAGGGGGCCGTCTACTGCACGCCTCCCACGCGCGAGCTCGCCTCGTTGCTGCAGCTCGACTACATCAAGGTCAGCTCCGGCGAGGGGAAGGTCTCGGCCTATGACAGCTCCCACATCCGGGAGGCCGTCAAGCGTACCATCACCCTCGGCTATGGCGAGACCACCGACATCTCCCCCGACATCCGACTGACCTTCCAGAACGCCGGGCACATCCTCGGCAGCGCCGTAGCCCACTTCCACATCGGCGACGGGTTGCACAACATCGCGATGAGCGGGGACATGAAGTACGAGCGCTCCTGGCTCTTCGACCCCACCACCGACCACTTCCCGCGACTCGAGACGCTGGTGATGGAGAGCACCTACGGGGCGCAGAACGACTTCCAGCCATCGCGCCAAGAGGCCGGCGACGAGCTGCGCTCCATCATCGGGCGTTCGCTTGCCCGCGGTGGCAACGTGTTGCTGCCCGTCTTCGCCGTCGGGCGCAGCCAGGAAGTGATGCTGGTGCTCGAGGAGATCATGCGCAGCGGCCAGATCCCCAAGGTGCCCGTCTATCTCGATGGCATGATCTGGGAGGCGACAGCGATCCACACCGCCTACCCCGAGTACCTCAACAACCAGCTGCGCGAGATGATCCTCACCGAGGGCCACAACCCCTTCCTGGAGCCGATGTTCCACAAGGTCGAGAGCCAGATGCAGCGCGAGCAGATCATCAATGGCCGCGAGCAGTGCATCGTACTGGCCACCAGTGGCATGCTCAGCGGCGGGCCGATCATGGAGTACTTCAAGTCCTGGGCCGAGGGCGAGAACAACGTCATCATCTTCGTCGGGTTCAACGCCGAGGGGACGATGGGGCGTCGCATCCAGCGCGGACTTGCCGAATTCTCCTACAACGACCGTGGCCAGACCACTCGGGTCCCCTGCAACCTGCAGGTCGAGACGGTCGACGGCTTCAGTGGTCACTCGGACCGCGGGCAACTGATGAACTGGATCGCCAACCTCTCCCCTCGGCCTGAGCGGATCATCATCGGGCATGGGGAGCCTAGCAAGTCGGTCGACCTGGCCAGCTCGCTGCACAAGAAATACGGGATAGAGACCCGTGTACCGCAGAACCTCGAGACCATCCGTCTCTGCTGAGCGCTCAGCAGTAGTAGAGCACCAGCGCCTTGTGCAGGGCTGAGAGCACCAGCAGCCGACGGTAGATGCGGATCATCGGACGCTAGGGCGACCGGTCCGACTTGGCTTTTGCGCCGGGCCACGGCGGGCTCCCTTTACCCCTTGGGCTCGAGGGCGTCCGTGGGCGTCTGCGGCGCAGCTGCCTCAGGGCCACCTGCTGCGGGAGAAGCCTCGAACCACACCTCCAAGAAGCGGTCGACCATCGCGTCGAGGAAACTGGGCCGGTAGGCGATGAGCACCCGTGCGACCATCTCGTGGTCGACGACCCAGAATAGGCTCCGACGCCCCTGGCGTTCCCGACGCACCACCGCTTTGGCGAGGAGGTCCTTGAGGTAGAAGCTCAGGGTGCTCGGCCCCAGCTGGAGGCAATCGAGCAATTCCTTGTGCGAACTGCCCGGATGGAGCATCAGGTGCAGGACGATCCGCCGCGGGTTGCGTTGGCGCAGTGCGTTGAGGACCGCCTTGTCGCCGGCCCGGACTGCACTAGAGTAGTACCGTTTGTAGTAGCGGTCTTTGCGGGTCGAGACGAGCTCCGCCTGTTCGAGGAAACGCAGGTGGTGCTCGAGCATCCCCATGGGCAGGTCGAGGGCTCGTTGGACCTCGCGCAAGTGCGCCCCCGGGTGTTCCTGGACGTAGACGAAGATTCGACGGCGGCTGTCCAGCTCGAGCGCCTGGGCAGCTTTGCTACCATGGGGAGCCAGAGGGGGAGCCATGGTGCCTGCGATCGCACGAAGGGTCGGACCCGGGGCATCCTATCGGCGCAGCAGGGTCAGCGCCAGCAGCGCCAGCACCACCGTATCGAGCAGTAGTCCCACGGTGGGGGTCATCAGTCGCGCGACGCGAGGGTCGATGAGCGCGAGGGTCAGGAGCACGCCTTTGGCCAGGAATAACCCGAATGCGGAGGTCGCAAGCAGGAGCCGACCCGAACGCAGTCGCCACCAGCTGATCGCTGCCGTGACGAACATCACGGCGGCAAAGAGGGTCACCCAGGCCGTCAGCGCGTTGTCGAGGTCACTCATCGAACCACTGGAGCGCCTAGGCGCTGCAGGTCCTAACGCTTTGGGGGCGCACGCTGCAGGGTGCGCTCACTCGACGAGCTGGTCGGTAGAGAGGCGCTCCTCCCACCGCGAGGAGTAGCGCCCGAACTTGAACTCGGTGCCGTATTGCGCCGAGGAGCCGATGAGATAGCCCCCGACCAGGAAGGCCATCAGCCCCAGCAGCCCCCACCACCCGACGATCGGGATGAGGATCGAGAAGGCGATCGTCGCCGCAAAGGTCACGTCCCAGAGCATCGTCTTGCGGATCGAGAGGCGGTCGCGGTAGCGGTGGAAGCGCCAGAGCACCCACACCTGGCTGGGGAGCGCCACCAGCGCCAAGAATATGGCATAGGGGAGCCGCAACGCCGGGTCCATCAGCGTCAACACCCACAGCGGGACGCTCAGAAAGGCCACCTTGAGCGCGATCCCATAGAGGAGGAAGGGGTGCCGCCAGGGAAGGGGACCGTCCTCAGTCAGCCCACTGACAACGGCCAGGGAACGAACACCCGTCACACGGTCTGCGCGGACATCCTTGAGACCGTTCTCCCACTGGGTGAACGTGGTGCCAGCCGTCGCGACGACGCCCAGGAACGCCACGGTCCAGATCGTCGGAAGCCCGACGGCGAAAGCACCGTACAGGGCGTAGAAGCAATAGGCGACAGTGAAGGCGAAGTCATAGCTGCCGACCAGGCGCTTGCCGGCGCCATTGCCGTACCACATCACCCACAGCGCCCCACCGGTGAGCGCGGCCAGCATCGGGAGGTTGGGCAGACGAGGGTCCCCCGGATAGCGGAAGAACGCCACCAGCGAGAGGGCGACGCTGATGGACAAGCCCACCAGGATGAACCACCACACCTGGCGTGGTTGGATGATCCCACTGACGATCGGCTTGCGACTGCTCTCCTTGATGAGCGAATCGAGTGGGTAGTCCCCTAGTTCGATGTAGGCGTTGGGCACGGCATGGGTGAAGACGGAGACGAGGGTGAGGATGGCAAGATCGAAGGCGTCGATCCGATGGGGGTCGAGGATGAACAGCCGCAGGAAGGCTTCGAGCGGCGTGCTCGCACCGGCGCTGGCAAGTGACGTCGTCGAAGTGATGGCACCGACGATGGCGATGGTCGCCGTGGAGGTGATCCCCTGGGCGCGCCCCAGGTCGGCCCACGCTCGGAACCGGCGCAATGCCGAGACGTTGCGTTCCCGTTGCTCGACGACGACGTCGAAACGCGGACGGTAGGCCCACACGCCCTGCGGGGGGGCGCGCGGCCTGCGGGCCATAGGCTCTTCAGGTGGACTCGGCTACAAAGAATGTGTTGTGGGAACGGCCCGAGGGGAGCCGCCCCGCATGCTGCGAGGCGGCAGATGCGGGCGCCGGGATTTGAACCCGAGTTTGTAGCTTGGCAAGCTACAGTGATACCAGACTACACTACACCCGCACGAGGAATGCTGCGATGCTGCAGCCTGCTATAAAGCATTGGGGCGCGCGGCCGCGCGCGTAACTCCTCTCACGTCTGGCGGAGAACTGCGAGCTGCCGATGGACCTTGACGACGGCCTCGACGGCGGCCTTGCCACGATCGATGCGCTCCTGGGCTTGGAGACGAGTCTGACCGGGGCCGGTCAGACCGAGCCCGACGGGCTTGCCACTGCTGACGGCAAGATCGGCGAGCTTGCGTGCAGCGTGGCTGATGACGAGTTCGTCGTGATCGGTGCAGCCTTCGATGACCGCGCCCAGCGCGACGACCGCGTCGACATCGCTGCGCTTTGCCAGCTCGGCGGCCAGAAGCGGGATGTCGTAGACGCCGGGGGCCATGGCCACGGGACCCAGCTGCGCACCCAGGAAGCCGATGTGGTCCTTGGCCTGCTCTAGCATCATGGCGGTGATGTCATAGTTGAACTCGGCAGCGACGATCGCGATTCGCATCTGTGTTCCTCCCTACCTGCCGCCCCGAGGTCAGCCGCCCGCGAGGGGGCCCGCATCGGCGTGGCCCTCCCGCTGGCCGGAGCCGGCGAGCTTGGTCAGCTCGGCGGGGCGGAACAGGAGTCGGTAGGCGTTGATTCCATGCTCGCGGGCGCGCCCCAGTGCCAGCGCGCGCAGCTTGCGCTCGTCGGATTCCTCGTCGGCATGGACGAACACCTCGAGGATGTGGGTGTTGGTGGCCAGCTGCACCTGCTGCAGCCCCAAGGTCGCCTCATGGGCGCACTGCTTGTCGATGGGGTTGGGACCGGGCATCCCTAGCGCCAGCACCAGCTCGGCGCCCTCTTCCTCGATCAGCTTCTTGCACGCGACGGGAAGGTCCTTGATGCCCGGGACTGTGCGACGCACCACCCGCACGTGGGTGGCGTGTTCTTGGAGCGCGGTGATCGCCGCCGTGGCGAGGTCGGCGCGGGCGAAGGTGGTGTCCACCACACCGACGCGCCGCATCAGCGTACCTCCTTCGGACCCTCGAAGAGCTCTTCGAGCGACTGGGCGCTGTGCTCCGAGGGTTCGGCGCCGCTCGGGTCGCGCCGTTCGCCATCGATGTCATAGAGGGAGAGGATGCGACCGATGATCCTGCGTGTCGCATGCAGGTCGTGTTGGAGCACCGGTAGGCGGACGATCTTGGGATGCAGTCCCCGCGCTTGCAGGTCGGACGCCAATCGCTCCTCGTTCCAGTGTTGGTCGTAGCCGAGCGCGATGAGGTCTGGACGGAACGTCTCGACCACCTTGTAGTAATCCTGCTCGTCGCCGAGCACCGCGATGTCGACGGGCTTGAGGGCGCCGACCATCTGCACCCGCAACCGCTCGGGGACGATGGGGCGGTGCTTGAAGCGCTCCGCAGTGACATCGCGAGCGACGACCACGACCAGTTCACTCCCCAGTGCGCGCGCCTGCCTCAGGAAATGCAGATGACCAAGATGGAGGAGATCGAAGACACCGGTGGCCATCACCCGAATCGGGGTGGGGCTGTCAGGGGATGCTCGGGCTTGCGACTCGTGTTCTGCCATGCGCTCAGAACCTCCGCGCCCTCGAGGAATGGCAGCCCATGCCGCGCGGCGTATTTGAAGCCCGCCGCCTTGTCGAGCGCTGCGCCATCATCGCCGAGCATCTCGCAGATCATCCCGCACCCTGGCAGGCCGCCGAGCTCGAGCAACGTCGCGGTCAGCTCGGTGTGGCCCCTACGTGCGGCTAGCCCGCCGATGGCGCAATTGAGGAGCGCGACATGCCCGGGTGCGCGGAAGGTCTGCGCGAAGCGCTCACCCATCCGGGGGCTTGGCGACTCGAGCGTCTCTTCGACCAACGAGGCTAGCGCTTGGATGGTCGTCGAGCGGTCGGCATCGGTGATGCCGGTGAAGGTCGTCCGCGCATTGACGAATAGGCTGAACGCTGAGCGCGCGTCGTAGGCAGGCTTGCCGGCGATGACGTTCCTGAGCAGTGGGTGCTGCGTCGCAGCCGATGCCAGCAGATCCTCGGCAAGGGGAAGCCCCCAGGCGAGGTGGACCGAGGGTGGGATGGTGACACAGAGCATCCCCCCGGCATCGGTCCGCATCCGCCGCACCAACTGCGGGGTCGCGACGCCTGCGGGGGCGACCAGGTCGATCTCCCCCTCGCGGTCGTCACCGTCGTAGAGGAGAACCAGGCCGCCGCCCCGCACTTGGTCGATGGCAGCCTGCAGGCCCCCGCCTATCGGCGACGGGGGGGGGTGGCTGCCAGACGCGCTGCGGCTTTTCGTGGCCATTGGTCACCCAAGGCGAGGGGACTATTAGAAACTGGGGTAGATACCATGAAACAAGTATGAATAAGGACTATAACCGTGGTCCTTGATAAAGGGCATGCCCGGCGGAGGGAGCTCCTCCTGCCGTTCTTCAGGGGCCGTCTCTGAAGGACGGGAGGTTGGGGTGTGGGTCTGTCGTGGCAGTGGTGAGGGCATTCGCATGATCAAGCGCAATCTCAACGACAGGAGTCTCGACGAGTTCGTCTTCAGTCAGAACCGCGTCGCCGTCGACATCCCAATGGTACCGACCTTGGCGTCGCCGATTCTGCCCAAGTAGGCGTCGCTGCTCCGCCTGCCTTAGGCCCAGTATTGCTTGGTGCGAGCGAAGGTCACCTCAGCCTCGAGCAGCTCCCGCAGCAGGTCCTCCTCGCTCTGCGGCTCCTTGCGCAAGATCCGCGCGGCGACTTCGGGACCGACCCCGCGCGCTGCAAGCGCCAGCGCCGCTGCGCGCCCGTAGGTGTGCAGGAGGTTGGCCACCTTCTGCATCTGCGCGAGGGACTTCTTCTGCGGTGCACTCAACGTGCTGCCGCGCACCTTGGCGGCGATCACCTTCTGATATTCTTCCTCGTGGAAGGGGGTCGCCAATGCGACCATCACCGCGCTGCACTTGGTGCAGCGCAGCGGCGCGACGATCGCGCCGATGCGACTGCGGCGGCTGCTGCCACAGTGGAGGCAGAGCGTGCGCACGGTCCGTTCCTCGAGGCGTTTGCGCAGCGCCGCGAGCACCTGGCTGGTGGCTTTGCCCGGCCCGATCAGCTCCAACCCACGGGAGAGCCCCAGCCCCCCCAGGACCGTCGGTCGGTCGAGCACGACAATCTCCAACCGCCCCTCGGCGATCGCGCCGAGCACCTCGAGGGTGGCGTGCTCGTCCATGCGCAGCTCGATGGTGCGCTCGATGGCCTCCTCCCCCAGCGGGGTCGTCTCGAAACGCTCCAGGAGACGGTCGATCCGGACGCTGCGGGGATCGATCCCCGCGTGGAGGGCGCCAATCTTGCGTGCAGCATGGAGCACCTCGCGCTTGAGGCTGGGGCTCGACCGCGCGATGATCCGCAGCGTCTCGGGCAGCGTCGCCGGTTCGAAGCGCCGCAGCAGCTCGGCCACCTGGGAGGGTTCGACGCGCCGCGGCACCTCCAGCTGGATGCGGTAGGGATCGGTGCGCACATGCACGGCCACCCCGATGCGTGCTTCCAAGAGCGAGGCCACAAGCAGACCCAGCGTCGCGGTGACGGCTGAACCCAGCGGCGCCTGCAGGATGATCAGTCGGGATCCGCCCACGCCCATCGCCGGCTCGATCGTGATACGCTGGTCCGTGGCCAGCGGCGCGCTCTGCAGGTGATGTTCGAGTACGGTCTCGATCGCTTCGCGCGCCTTGGGATCGAGGGGATAGTGGCTGGCGATGCCCTGCCCCGCCTCGAAGCTGCGGCGCAGGGCGCCGACCTCTTGGGCCACCTCCTGCGGGACGGGGATCTGCTCACCGACCCAGCTGGGCAGGGCACCGACCTCCTTGTCTGGGGAGGCCAGCACCTCCTCCTCCTGCAGCTCCACGACGCGCCAGGTCGAGCCCGCGACGATGAAGGCGACTCCCTGAGCAAGGTAGGAGATCACGAAGTCCTCGTCAAGGGTCCCGACCACTCCGCGAGTGGTGATGTCGCGGACCCGGTAGGTCCGTTGGTCGGCAATCATCGAGAGGTTCTCGTAGAAATGGAACATCCCCCGCTGCTTCTTGCCGAAGGTGCCCTCGAGCTCCTCGAACCAGAGCACGCGCAGCGACGCCAGAAGGCGCAGGGTGCGGACGAAGGTCTGCCACGAGAGGTCGGCAAAGGGCGCTGAGCGCCGCAGCAGGACATAGGCCTCCTCCAGCGGAAAGGGGCCTTCCAACGCCATCGCCTGCAGCTGGTTGGCCAGCACCGTCAGCGGCGAGGCGCGGATCAATGGGCGTTCGAGCTCCCCCGCAAGCGCACGGCGCGCGATGACGGCGGCTTCCGTCAGCTCGTCCGGATGGGTCGCGAGCACACGGCCGACGGAGGTCAGCCCCAAGCGGTGGCCGCTGCGACCGATCCGCTGCACGAGATGGGCGACCTGGCGCGGGGAGTTGTACTGCACCGTCGCCTCGACGGTGCCGATGTCGATCCCCAGCTCGAGGCTGGAGGTGCACACGAGCGCGCGTAGTCTGCCAGCCTTGAACTCCTCCTCGGCGGCGACGCGGCCTTCCTTCGAGAGCGAGCCGTGGTGGACCCCGATCCCTTCTGCGCCCAACCGCCGCAGACGCACCGTCAGGCTCTCGGCAGCGTCGCGGGTGTTCACGAAGACGAGAGTCGAACGATGGGCGGCGATCTCCGCGAGCATCGCTTCGAGGATCGCGCAGAGGTCATCCTCCGGGACTGGCTGCAACTTGGCCTGAACCGAGGCTAGGAACCGCGGCGAAGCGACGGGGCGTACCACCAGGACATCCTGCCCCTTGGGCACAGAGACGACGACCGCCTCGACATGGCGGTCGACGCCGCCGAGGAAGGAGGCGATGGCGCCGACGTCCCCGACGGTCGCGCTCAGCCCGATGCGCTGGAAGGGGGCGCCGCGTAATTCCTCGAGGCGCTCGAGGCCGACCATCAGCTGTGCGCCCCGCTCGCTGGTGGCCAGCTCGTGGATTTCGTCGATGACGACATGGGCGACGCTCTTGAGCTGCTCGCGCAGTCGCGGGCTGACCAGGAGGATCTGGAGCGTCTCGGGGGTCGTTATCAGCACGTCGGGCGGTTTGCGCGCCAGCCGGCGTCGCTCCGACTGCGAGGTGTCGCCGTGGCGCACCTGCAGATCGACGCCCACCGACGCCGCCCATCCTTGGAGCCGCAGCAGCAGGTCGCGGTTGAGCGCCCGCAGGGGGGTGATGTAGAGTGCGCGGACCCCCGGCTCAACCTTGGCCGGGGTGCGCAGGAGGAGCTCGAGTATCGGCAGCATCGCCGCCTCGGTCTTGCCGATGCCCGTGGGTGCGACCACCAGGACGTGGTCACCGGCGAGCAGCTTGGGGATCGCCGCCACCTGCGGTGCAGTCGGGTCGCTGATGCCCAAATGGGCTAGCGCAGCTTGGAGCGCAGGTGTGAGGCTGGAGAACACCGAGGTGGCCGAGGGATCGCCCATCGGGCGGGTCGGTGGCGGGGAGAGAGAAATACCCTCCTGCCCCAGGCGGCCCGGCGATCCAGCGGGGAACCCCACCCCATGACAGAGGCTCCCAAGGCACGACCTGCCACACTGCTGCTGCGCCGGTGAGCGGTGGGCCCCTGCGACTCGTTCGGCATATGTTACAGAGGCCGTAAATAGGGGGAGGGGCCCTCGAAGGCGCGCCAAGTGGTCGTCTGCCCCGCCTGCGGGGCGGCGTCCCTGGCGGGGGCCGCCGTATGTCCATCCGCCGACCTGTGCTCATCCTACTCTCGCTCGTGCCGTTGCTGCTGACCCCCCTGTCGGTGCTGGCTGTGCCCAGCCCCGACGGAGGGTCCGCAGCGACGGTCGATGCCGCTACGCTGCCGACCATCACCGAGACCGAGGCCATCGCCAAGATGGTCGCCATGCTGCAGGCCGAGCCCTCCTATGGGAGCGACCACTGGCTCAGCGGGACCGCGGCGATGGCGGCCCTGACCCATCAGTACCACATCCGTGACGACGGGCCTGCGCGGGTCGTCGGCCCCAGCTCGCGCGCCACCTACAACGGCGCACACCTCGTCTTCAACGACGACCAGGCCAATCCCGTCCCGAGCGCCCAGCTGCGCCAAGACAGCATGGACGCCTTCGACAACCAGATCTACCCCACGAACACGGGCTTCTTCGGCTCGACGTACGACCCGATCAACTACCGTGTCGCCAACGTCGACGGCGTCGGTGGGGTCGGTGGCTTCTTCTCGCCTGCCGTCCCGACCCGCATCACCATCGACACAGCCGACTTGGGGATCTGGGGCGATGAGATCGCCGCCCACGAGTTCTACCACCTGATCCAGTGCGACTACGACTGCGACGAGGACCTGTGGATGAACGAGGGCATGAGCGACATGGCGATCCTGCTCAACATGCCCTTCCAGGACTCGATCGGGCTGGCTGGCCACGTCCAGGATTACCAGGTGAACACCTGGCGCTCCCTGACCACCTTCAACAACGCCGGGCACGACTATGGCGGCTCCTTCACCTTCATGCAGTACCTCAAGGAGCACTACGGAGGCCAAGGCTACATCGAGCCGCTGGTCCAGCGCCAGAGCAACGGGCTCGGCTCGATCTCCTCGCAGCTGTCGACCAACGGGTATCCCATCGACTCGACGGGCATCTACAAGGACTGGGTCCTGGCGACGCTCCTCGATGATACCTCCATCGGCGACGGCCTGTGGGGATACGACACCTTCGACATCACCCCCTCGGTCAGCCAGGTGGCGAGCTACCCCTACGACGCCAATACCAACGTCGAGGACTACGGCGCGCGGTACTACAAGTACGTCGGCGGCACCGGTGACACACTGCGGGTCAGCGTCGACACCGGTGGGCTCTTCATCGGCCAAGTGCTCACCATCACCGGCAGTGACGACCCGGTACGCACCGAGATGACCGAACCCTTCTTCGAGGTCCCCGACTTCGGCGGGGTCGGCGGCCCGACCACCGTCTACCTGGCGCTGGGCTCGCTGTCGGACATCTCCTACACCCTCTCCGCGTCGATCATCGACCTCACCCCCCCGGTTTCGACCATCAGCCTCTCGCCGGCGGCACCGGACGATGGGCTCTGGTACACCGTCTCGCCAACGGTCACCCTCGAGACGGTCGACCCGACGGCGACGATCTCCTTCCGCTGGGACGACGGCATCGACGCCCCCTATGTCGGACCGGCCTCGGTGGCGGTCCCCCAAGGCGAGCACACTATCTACTTCCACGCGGTCGATTTCGCGGGCAACATCGAGGTCGAGCAGTCCGTCGACCTCAAGGTCGACAGTGCTGCCCCGGTGACGACGCTGGTGCTCGATCCCAGCGAGGGCGAGGTCGGGGAGTGGTACACCACCGCCCCGACGTATTCCTTCACGTTCGACAAGCCCACCCGCATCGACGAGACCTATCATACCGTCGATGGGAGCGAGGCGATGACCGGTGCAGGGCCCTTCACGCTCGGTGAGGGGGTGCACACCCTGACCTATTGGTCGGTCGGCAGCACGCAGCAGCGCAAGGAATCGGCCCAGGAGGCGACCGTCAAGGTCGACCTCGACGCCCCGGCGGTCAACGCCACGTTCCTGCCGCCCCTGCCCGATGGCGCCGACGGCTGGTACGTCAGCAAGCCCACGATAACCCTCGAAGCCACCAACGAGCCCCAGCCCGCCGAGCTGTTCTACCGCACCGACGGCGGCCTGTGGCTGCCCTACTCCGCACCGATCGTCTTGGGCCATGGCCGGGCGACGCTGGAGTTCTACGGCAAGGACGTCGTCGGACACGAATCGGCCGTCGAGTCGGTCGAGGTCCGCGTCGACCTGCTGGTCCCCTCGTGTCTCGTCGAGCTCTCCCCCGAGGACCCCGATGGAGGCAACGGCTGGTACGTCAATGCTCCAGAAGTGCTCTTCGAGCTGCCCGACGACCCCAGTGCCGTGGTGTGGTACCAGTGGGGCGAAGAGGAGCCACTCTCGTCGGTCGATGTCCCGCCGGAGGTCCCGCAGGGCGATTCGATGTTGCGCTACTGGGCTGTCGACGAGGCGGGCAACACCGAGCTCCGCCACGAGCTCGAGGTGCTCCTCGACAGCACCGTGCCCGGCGCCAACGCGACGCTGAGCGCAGAGCCCAATGAAGGAGGATGGCTCACCAAGGATACCACCATCACCCTCTCGACCGACGAGGTCGGGGCGAGCTTGCTCTACATCTGGGACAGGGAACCGGAGGCGGCCTACAGCACCCCGCTCGAGGTCCCCGAGGGGCCCCACACCCTCACGTTCTATGCCATCGATGCTGCGGGCAATTCAGGGGAACACACCAAGCTAGCGGTACAGCTGGACACCGAGGCCCCCAAGGTCAAAGTCGTCGCGCAACCCACCAGCACCAGCGTCGGAGGACGGGTCAGCATCTCCCTCGACGGCAGCAAGGACGACCAGAAGATCGTCTCCTACATCATCGACTACGATGACGGCAGCGACCCTGAGACCACCACCCGCACGCTGTCGTCGCACACCTTCCACAAGCCAGGCACCTTCGCCGTCAAGGTCACCGCTCTCGACGCCGCTGGGAATAGCGCCAGCGGCACCGCAAAGGTGCGCGTGACCGCCCCGCTCCTCGCCACCCCTTTTGCCCCGCAGCAAGAGGGCCGAGGCGGCTTCGGTGGGTCGCTCGGTGTGATGGCATTGCTCGCCATCGTCGCACTGTGCGTGATCGCGGCAGTGCTGATGCGCAGGCGCCGCGCAGCTCAGCGGGCCGGGGTCGAGCCCGCGCCCCGGATGTCGCAGCTCGGCGGGTCGGATGGCATGGGGATGGCCCCCGTCGGGAGCCTAGCACCCACAGGTGCTGCCCCGCAATGGTCGCAGCCGCAGAATGTGCAATCGCTCGGATCTGCGGCGCCCTACCAGCCTACCGGCCCGAGTGATCCCTGGCAGGCGAACTCCGTGCCGCCTGCTGGGCCGACGACTGCGCCGAGCAGCCCTCCGCAGCCTCCATCGGTCACTGCACCAGCCGCTGAAGCGGTCCCGCCGCCGGATGACGGGTGGTACGTCGCAGAGTCCTCACCGACCCCGGTGCCGACTGCTCCGGCAGCACAAGAGGCGCAGGGCGGGGATGACGTCATCGACTCCGTGCTTCGCAAACTGCAACAGTGACCTGACCTCACAGCGTCTGAGGGGGGTCGGACCGTCATTCGAACAAGCGCGCACATTGCGGTGAGGGGACAATGGGGTCGTATGTCCGGGCCGCCAGGATCCCCTCCTTGAGTGACAGCTTCGTCTACCTCTCTTGCATCGAAAACAACTACAACGTATGGGAGGTCCTCAGTAGAGAAAGCTCTCGCGCGTTGGTGCGAGATGGGAATTCGGCCGAACTTCCAGAGTTGATTTGGGTAACGCGACCGAGACTAGCTTCCGTTGACCTGGGGCAGACCGGGCCATGGCATGCATACCTCTCTAGACTCTCCGAGCAGGTCCCTCTTCCCCCGAGACCCGAACCAGTGGATCCAATACTTCGGCGGGTTCTCGAGCGTGGCCGGCGATATGAACAGTTCCTCAGGGTCTTGTGCAGCCACAAGAAGGTTGGAACTCCTTTCTACGACCGCATCGTCGTCGACCACCCCACTGAAAGCATTCCGCCGGATTGTCGCGATGTCGCCATCAAGGGAAACAACGCCGTGCTTGCAGGTGAGGAGGGGAGGGAGCACGAGGTCAAGCAGGTCGACCTCAGCGGGATTCGGGCTGGCAAGGTTTGCATCTTGATCGAAGAGGAACTCACGCCCGGCACGCACGCGAAGTACTTCGATAAGATTCGGAATTGGCGAACACTCAGATTGAAAGATGACCAACGGTTCCCCCTTGAGGACACGGTCCTCTTCATCGTGGAAACGAATGCACGCCTCAGAATCACATCGTTACCTGGTGGCGTGAAAACGGTAATCCTGTGCCAACGGGAGGAATTCGGTAGGCTCTACGGCGAACACGTCGCCGGACCATAGCCATCGCACGCGAACGAATCAGGAGCTGCCCTATGCCTGCGAGTCGTAAGCTGAGGTAAGACCAGGAATCAACTGCAAGAATCAGGGCTGCAGCAACGGCTGGGGGTTCTTCCCGTCGAACAGGGGAAGGGGACGATGAGTCGTTCCGTGGGTAGCCGCGAAGAAAGTACGCCATCCAATGCGTGGAGTCGGCCAATTGCCCTGCACCCAGCTACGCCAGGAAGGTCTCGGGGAGTGGTTGTGGGAAGCCCCGCGGGTGCCACAAGAAACCTTATCTCCCGACGGACCGGCTGCAAGGGCGATGCTGTCCCGCCGATCGGGCGCACTGCTGGCCCTGGTGCTACTGGTCGTCCCAGCGGCTGCCGGATGTCTGGGGAGCCTCTCCCCACCCGAGAACAAGGCGCCGATCGCCTCCTTCACCGTCTCGGCCCTCCTGGTCGACGTCGGGGAGGCCGTGGTGCTCAACGCTGCCAACAGCACCGACCGCGACGGCAAGATCGTCCGCTACTCCTGGGACTTCGGCGACGGGCAGGTCGGCTCGGGGGTGCGGGTCGAGCATGCCTACGAGGAGGCCGGCACGTTCGACGTCCAGCTCGTGGTGACCGACGATGACGGCGACCTCGACAGCCACCCCTCGACGGTCAAGGTCAACGCCTTCCCCAAGGCGCTGGGCTTCGTCCCGAGCACCACCATCAAGATCGACGAGGTCGTGACCTTCGATGGTAGCAAGTCCGCCGACCCCGATGGGCAGATCGCCGATTACCGCTGGGACTTTGGCGATGGCACCGACGGTACGGGTGCCACCCCCCAGCATGCGTACGACCGTGTCGGCACCTATGACGTCACCCTGGTGGTCGTCGACGACCACGGCGCCACGACGACCTCCTCGTTCGCCGTCGAAGTGGAGCTGCGCAGCTTCCGCGTCGACTGGGAGGAGCTGGTCGAGACCTTCGACACCTTCAGCGGGACGCTGGACCAGAACCAGAGCGACAACCGCACCTTCGACCTCACCAGCGACAACCTCACGGTCGTCACCTTCCAGCTCACCTGGAGCGACAACATCCGCGCCTTCCCCGCCCTGACCGCCAACGACGAGTTCCTGTTGCGCGTCCGCAGCACCGATGGCGACACGCAAGAGGTCAGCGGGACCAACGAGAGCCTGCTGCTGGGCTTCCGCGTCGACACCCTCCCCGCGACACAACAGTACCAGGGACGCAATGTCGCGGACATCGGCACGCGCGTCGCCAAGGACTTCGCCCCGGCCCATGAGGGCAAGGGCGCCTGGGACTTCTCCCTGACGTTGCTCGAGGCGGGTGATTTCATCGATACCACCAACGACGTCTTCGACCTCGACAACAGCAACAACTACGAAGGTGATGTCATCATCACCCACTACACGATGCACATCGTCGAGATTGGCTGAGTGTGTATCCTGCGGGCGGTCGGGACGATGGCCCAGAGCGACTCCCCGCTCGTGCCGCTCCTGCTCATGGGCATCGCGCTCCTCTTCTTGGTGGCTGCCCAATACGCTCGAGCGGTCAAGCACAACCGACCGCTGACCAACCTGCTGGTCGTCGGCGGCCTGATCAGCGGCACCGCCTGGATCGGATGGGCGCTGCTCTACCTCCCTTAGGTGTACGCGATGGGCACGGGAAGGAACGGCGAGTCACGGGCGTTGCGGGGCGAGCTGCGGTTGATCCACGGCCGTCGCACGGGTGCTCCTGCCAGCAGCGACGCCGAGCCGACACCGGGGACGTTGCGCGTGCTGCGCTGCTATGTCCGACGCAACGAGGTCGGCGCGCGGTGGCATCTGGAGGAGGGCCGCGTGGTGGTCACGTTCCCCAAGCGCCTGACCCGTTTCGAGCGCAAGCTGCAGGACGTCTTGGGCGGACCGACCGACCTGCGGGTCCCCCTCGATGATGCAGGCAGCTACGTCTGGCTCCGCTGCGATGGTGCGACGCCGCTGGCACGGATCCTCGGCGAGGTCGCCACGCGCCACGGCGCGCAGGTCGAACCCGTGGGGGTGCGCATCCTCCGCTTCGTCGAACTGCTCGCTGAGCGCGGGCTGGTCGAGCTCTCCCCCACCCCGCTCGATCGGATCGCCTTGCCACCGGGGGTGAGCCTCGAGCCCATCGAGGCGGAGCCCCGTTGGCTGACGTTGCTCGATCAGCCGCTGCCCCAGGAGCGATGATGGTCCGGGTCCAGACGAAGGGTAATCGCGCAGCGGCATCGCGGCGCAAGGTGCGGCGATTGCGCTGCCCCAGTTGCGGCAGCGACGCCCTCGACTACGAGGCGGCGATGATCACAGGGCAGCGGTACCATTGCCGCTCGTGTGACTACCTCGGCCCCGTCGCCTTCGATGTCGCGCCGGAGCGATAGGAGCCAGCCCTTCACGGCAGACTCGACGCCCATGGCGCAACCCGTAAAGGTATATATATCGAGGCCATACAGAGCGAGCCGGAGGACCCGGGGGTCGCGGGCGACCATCCGGGACTGCGGGAGGGGACTGTCCTGGCGACGACGCTGAGGTATACCCATGGCACGGCCGCTCGTGCCGGGGTGCTGGTTCTGCTGATGGTCATCGGTCCGATGGGGGCCATGGTCGGTGGTGCCAGCGATCAGCGGGGCCGGGCCCTGCCTGCCGACCTCGTGGTCGATTCGTTCGAGGTCGACGTGGATCGCCCGTTGCAGGGCGAGGTCGTCACCTTCTCCGTTCACTTCCGCAACGTCGGCGAGGCCCAGGCGCAGAACGTCCAGGTGCTCCTCTACCGCATCGACGGTGCGCCGCCACAAGAGTTCGACCCCATGACGGACCTCGGCCCGGTATACCTGGTCGACGAGAAGGACGTCCCAGTGGTCAACGCCGGGGTCACTCCCGCGCCGGCGACCTTTAGCTGGAACACCACCCAAGCGCGCGGTTTCCACACCTTCTGGACCATCGTCACCGAATCGGTGGTCACCGAGACGGACCGCACCAACAACAACGGCTCCGTTGCGATCACCGTCGCCGATGCGACCAAGGACCTGCTCGTCGATTCGGGGGTCAAGGTCATCTCCGGCCCCAAGGCCTACAGCCAGTTCCTGACCTTCTACGGCAACGCCGCAGGCTCCATCACCGCCGGGAGCGGCCCTCTGGATGCCACCATCACCTACCTGAGCGGACCCCAATCCTTCTTCGGTATCGAGGTCGATGACAGCGCCAGCCTCCTGATCGACGGCGTCGCAATCAACGGCATCGACACCTCCGGGGAGGACCCCGCCAACGCCCTGCCCGACTTCTTCCTCACGGCGCACGGCTCCTCGTCGGTGGTGCTGCGCGACGTCACCTTCGAGAACGTGCTCTTGAGCGTCGGCGAGGGTGCCACCCTCTCGGGCACCAACGTGGTGCTGCATAATTCCACCATCGCCATCTCCGACGCTGCCGCAGTCTCCCTCGACGGCCTGGAACTGAGCGGTCGCATGAGCGCCAGTGGCGCCTCGGCGATCCACATCGACCACGCGGACCTCACCCTGCGGTCGACCGACCCGGTGATCTTCACCGACGTCGCCTTCCTCGATGGCGACGACTGGTGGATCGAGCAGCCTTCGGGCTTCCCCGGACTGACCGCTGCGCTGCAGGTCGCCGGCTCGACCTCAGCCGTCGTCGGGGACCTCGTGGTCCACTCGCCGACGGTCAAGCAGCCGGTGGGCGCGGCGGCCAGCGGCGATGCGACGCTGACCATCCAGCGGACCCTGTGGGTGCGCACCATCGACGCCACCGGACTGGTGATCCCCAAGGCCAGCATCGACGTCCATCACGAATCGTTGAGCGGCCCGCTCGCAGACGCCAAGGTCGCCGACTCACAAGGCATGGCCCAGTTCCTCCTCGACGCCGATCAGCTCAGTGCCCATGGGGCGACCTTCATCGGCAACTACGAGCTGCGCGCGCAGATCACCCAAGGGAGCACGACCCACGTGACCGCCTGCAGCGTCGCGCTGGCACACTTCCCCGACCTCACCGAGGAGGGCGCCAGCCAGTCGCTCGACTGTGCCTTCGCGCCACTGCCACCGACGATCCCCGCGATCATCAAGGGCGAACTGGTGGTCTCCAAGCGCCCCGACGCCAAGGATACCATCGGCGGCATCACGATCTTCGGGGACCTGATCATCGACACCGGTGGCGAGTGGTTGCTCGAGAACACCACCCTGCACATCCGTCAGAACCGCGACTATGAGTTCCGAGTGATCCTCAAGGGCACCGGGACGCTGACCCTCAAGGGCGCGGGCATCGACTCCAACCACGCCCTCAACGTCTACGTCCTCGATGACGCCGTGCTCGCGGGTTCACCCAGTTCCACCATCGGCACCATCGCTGCCAACGCCATCGTCGGCGTCGGAGGTCGCGTCGACCTCTCGGGGACCAACATCGAGGCCGACATCCGCGGCGAGTTCAAGACCTTCAACATGGTCGACCACACCCGCTCGACCACGGTCAACGGCACCATCGGCGTGCGCATCAGCGAGGAGATGAACCTCGACGGTGCCACCATCACCGCCGAGGACCGCACCACCAACTGGCTCGAGGGCATCACCACCTCGGCGTCGGTGGGATTCAGCCACGGGCTGGCCTTCATCCCCAACCTGCAGGCCACCTCCCAGGGCATCGTCAAGATGATCAACGTCTCGGCCTACGGCCAAGACGTCGTCGGCTGGACGGAGGGCAGCAGCAGCCTGCTCCTGAGCGGTCCGAGCTGCCAGCTGACCGATGGGGAGTGGCGATTCAACGCCTCCACCATCGACTGCAAGAGCCTAGCGGCCACCAAGGTCGACTTCGGTACCGCCCTGGTCTTCGACGACGCGACGGGCACCCTGACCTCGGTCATCGCGACCTCGATCACCGTCACTGGCTCGACGGGCTTGGTGGAGATCTTCCACGAGCTGTGCGTCTACGCCACCAACGCCCTCTTCGGTGGGCTGCAGGGGGCACAGATCACCGTCACCGAGCTCTCCGGGGACACCAACCGAGAGCTCGACACCCAGAAGACCGACGAGCAGGGCCGGGCCTGCTTCAACATCAAGGTCGCCAGCATCAGCCAGGACGGCACGACCTCCACCGGCTTCGTCAACGTCGCCCTCTCCTACACGGACCCCAACACCAACGAGAACGTCGGCCGCAGCCAGCAGGTGGGCATGGGCGAGGACCAGACGATCTATTTCGACCTCGACATCAACCCCACCTTCGAGGACCTCGACCTGCGCGCCACCCTCACCAACGGCACCCAGGTCTTCCCGCCCTACCTCTCGGCGCAGGTCTGTGGTGCCGTCACCCAGGTCTACGAGGGGAGCGTCCGGCTCCCCAGCCGGGCGCGCATCGAGGTCGAGATGCTGGGGCAGAACGTCGGCGAGACGACGGTCGACGCCAAGGGCAACTACTGCATCAGCTTCGCCACCCCTGATGGTCAGGCCATCCAGAGGGAGTACGCGGTCAACGTCACCGCCACCGACCCGACCGTTCCCAACCTCAACCGGCAGCGGGACAACGCCACGCTGCATCTGACGGTGATGCCCCCGCACAACAAGGAGATCAAGTTCAGCACCACGGTGGACCCCAACCCCACCAATGGCGACTACATCTTCACGACGGGCGACCTGATCATCATCGCCGGGGTCGCCACCTACGACACCGGTCTGCCCTACGCCGGCGGGACGCTGACGATCACCCTCACCGGCACCTCCAGCTCCAAGGTCGTCAACACCGATGGCCAGGGAAGGTTCCAGGCTGAGCTGACCGTCGGTGTCATCACCGACGAGGTGGTCAAGCGCCACCAGATCTCGCTGACCTGCACCGACACCAACGCCTACGGCGAGCGCGTGCTCTGCCAGGCGACGGCCAAGACACCCGTGGACCTTGCGCCCGTCAAGAAGCACACCGGCGGTTCCGACCCGACGCTGATGTACATCATCATCATCGTCGCGGCGGTCGCGGGTGCCGTCATCGTCGGCCTGTTCCTCTACACCCTGCGGCGCCAGGCGCTGGCCACCCTCGTCGAATGCGGTGAGTGCGGCGCGATGATCCCCGAGAACGTCAATAGCTGCCCCAAGTGCAACGCCGAGTTCGACCTCGACTACGTCAAGTGCTCCGAGTGCGGCGCGTGGAACACCGCCGACCAGGTGGTCTGCACCAGTTGCGGCGTCGACTTCAAGGGCGGTGCCGCGGCGGGCGCGATATCCCCAGCGCCCGGGACCCCCCCGGGTCCGAGCGGACCGGCGGGACCACCGATGGCCGGACCCCCTCCGGGCATGCCCCCGCAGGGACCACCCCAGGGTTGAAGCATAGCAGAGGCACACAGGGAGTGGGACGCCCAAGGGTGCGCGCGGGACAGGTGCACGATGGTCTCCGAGGTCGAGCTGCTCCAGCGGGCCGAGAAGGCGGTGCGTGACGAGGACCTGAGCACCGCGCTGCAGTGCTTCGATGACATCATCAAGCTCGACAAGCGCAATGACCGGGCCTGGTTCAACAAGGGTCTGATCCTGCGTCGCCAAGGCAAGCTCGACGACGCCATCAGCTGCTACAACGAGGCGCTCAAGGTCAACAAGGACAACGACAAGACTTGGACCAACATCGGCTACACCCTCGACCTGATGGAGAAGCACGACAAGGCCATCGCCTGCTATGACAAGGCCGTCGAGCTCAACCCCAGCAACGACCGGGCCTGGTTCAACAAGGGTGTGGCACTGCGCCGCCTCGACCGCGTCGAGGAGGCGGTCAGCTGCTACAACAAGGCGCTCGAGGTCGCCATCGACAACGACCGGGCCTGGGTCAACATCGGGTGTGCGCTGGACGCGCTGGGGAAGATCGAGGAGGCGATCGCCTGCTATGACAAGGCCATCGAGCTCAACCCCAGCAACGACCTGGCCTTCTACAACCGCGGCGTCGCGTTCAAGAAGGTGGGCAAGCCCGACGAGGCGATCGTGGCCTACAAGAAGGCCCTCGACCTCAATCCCAACAGCGAATACGCGCGCGAGTTGCAGATGACGATTGGGCTTGTCGACGCACCGGCGCCGTCGGCACCGGCCGTCCCCGCGGTGCCCGCCGCCTCCGCACCCTCGAGCGCTCCGTCGACGCCAAGCGCTGCTACACCAAAGTCGGCGCCAGCGCCACCGAGCATCAGCGCGCCCCTCCCATCCCCTCCGCCCAAGGTCGACCTGTCCCCCCCAAAGGTGACGGCACCTCCGCCCCCGACTTCGCAGGTGGCGACGACGGACGAAGAGGAGACCTTCGAGGCCATCGAGGAGCCCAGCAGCGGTGGCGCTCCCTCGGCCGTCGAGCAGGAGACGTACGAGGAGTTCGAGGAGCTCTGAGGGCTCACTCCTCGGAATCGTGGCCCTTGAGCATCGGCCAGGCCTCACGACCGGTCAGCCAGTCGACCCATCGATGTGCATCAGCAGTCGGGGCGAGGTGCACCTGCACCACGAGTTCCCCCAAAGGATGCCCGACACCGAGCGAGGGCACGCCCATGAGCGCTGCCTGCTTGGAGAGGGTAAAGAGCAGCGTCCCATTTCGGGCGGCAGCGTGGAGCCGTCCAGAGAATGCCGCACGCACCTGGTAGCGCTCCAACGCGCTGCGAAGGGTCGATCCATCGTCGCCGATGGCGATGACCTCGGTGCCGTCGCGGCTGATCGTCGACTTGGGGAAGAGCGCGCTGATCGCGGCGTAGACGCGCTCTTGCACTTCGGTGGGCTGGCAGCGGGTGCGCACCTCGATGCGGGCGTCCTCGCTCATGACGTTGACACGGGCTTTTCCTTAAATAGCCCTGGGGTCAGTGGCAACTTCGCGATGAGGAGCAGGATCGATTTTGCCCGCCGCTGGCGCGCGCTGGGGCGGGCTGTCGAGGCTCAAGGCGCCGATGCCTTCCTGAGCGTGCGGCCGCACAACATCCGCTACCTCAACTATAGCTGCGCACCCCACTCCTCGTTGCTGACGCACGTGCTGGTGCTCGCCGACGGCAGCCCCATGGGCCTGGCGACCGTGCTGGAGATGAACCGGCTGCAGCTCTCCGCCCTCGCGCGCGAGGATATCCTGCTGTGGGGCCGCATCCCCGGCATCGACGCTGATGTGGCGGACTCGCGCAGCGGGCTGCGCGCGCTGATCAAGAGGCACAAGGTGCGAACGCTCCTTGCCGACGCCAAGGTCGCTGCGCCTGGCGCGCGGCTCAGGGTCTGCGACCTGGTCGAGCCGCTGCGCGAGCGCAAGGACGACGTCGAGGTGCGGCTGATGCGCAAGGCCGCGGCCGCAGGGGACCGCGCCGGCGTGCTGCTGCCTCAGCTGCTGCATCCGGGGGTCACGGAGCGCGACGTCTCACGGGGTGTCGATGCTGCGATCCGCTCGGGCGATGTCGTGGAGAACAGCTTTCCCACCATCGTCGCGTCGGGGCCGCACAGCGCGCACCCCCACCACGACGCCACCAACCGCGTCCTGCGCAAGGGCGACCTGGTGATCACCGACCTGGGCGCCTGCTACGAGGGCTACTGCTCCGACATGACGCGCACCTGGATCGTCGGGGAGGGGCGCGGGACCGCTGCCGACATCCTCGACGCCGTGCACCAGGCCCAGAAGGCCCAGTTGCGGCAGGTCCGTGCCAACCGCAGCCTGCGTGCGATCGACGCGCTTGGACGAGAGGTCCTCGCAGAGTTCGGCATGGACCGTTACTTCTGCCACAGCACCGGACACGGCTTGGGACTGGAGGTCCACGAGTCGCCACGCGTCTCACCGCTGGCCGAGGGCAAGACCAGGGACCGGATGGTCATCACCATCGAGCCAGGGGTCTACATCCCCAAGGTCGGGGGGGCGCGCGTCGAGGATGACGTGCTGGTGCGGCGCGACCGAGGGCTGGTATTCAACCGTAGCCCCAAACCCTGCTAGGACCCACCGGAGTAGGACCCAGGCCAATCCTTAAGCCGTTGGAGGAGAAGCCCCGGGCATGGTGATGAAGACCTACCTCACTGTGACCTTCAACAGCGAGGGCTCCAAGCCGTCCGAGGTCACGGACCGCCTGTGCATGCTCGGCTTCAAGCCGACCCAGGGGACCTACGACTTCATCTACGAATGGGACAAGAAGGCCTCGGTCAAGGACGCCATCTGGTTCGCCGACAAGATCCATGAGATCCTGCGTGGCCACGATGTCCTCTTCAAGCTCGAGACCCTCGGCGGCTGATCGCTGGATCACGGCTCAGAGGAGCCCGTAGCGGACCGCTGGGACCTTGCGGCCCATCTCACCTTGGCGGTCGGGTGTCGTCACCAAGAACACGCTCGCGCCGACCTCTTTCAGCTGCGCGCCCAGCTCCTGCGCGAAGCGGTCGACGGTCGACCGGGGGTTGTACGACACCAGCGGCTCGAGGTCCTCGACGAGCACGAAGTATGCCTCGCCCCCATGCCGCCGCGCGATGTGTTCGAGCCCCCGCCGCAGC
>JAHFTX010000072.1 GCA_023265395.1 Thermoplasmata archaeon | reverse complement strand
CCTGCGCTTGCTGCACACCCCTGGCCATAGCGTCGACAGCGCCTGCGTCGCCGTCGAGGACCACCTCTTCACGGGCGACACGCTCTTCGTCGGCGAGTGCGGCCGCTGCGACCTTGCCGGCAGCGACCCGGGGGCGATGTGGCACAGCCTCCACCAGGTGTTGCGGCAGGTGCCCGATTCGACCAAGGTCTGCCCAGGCCACGACTATGGCGAGGTGCCGATCTCCTCGATGGGCCGCGAGCGCACGACCAACTACACCCTGCAGCCGCGCACCCGTGAGGAGTTCGTGCGGTTCGTCCTGACGCCCTAGCGATCGCACCGGCTCGGCCTGGGGCTACTGCTGTGGCCGCAGCGGCTGCGCCTTGGGGACGTAGCCGCCATCGACCTGGGTCGCACCGTCGGGCGTCGGCGGGGCCTTGCCGTGTGCCCCCGGCGGCTCGAGGTGCAGCTGCACGTCGACGTGGCCGTCAGCGAAGACCTCGCGCAGGGCTTCCTCGACCGCATTGGCGATCGTGTGGGCGTGCAGGAGGCTGACGTGGACCGGGAAGACGACGGTCGCATCGATGAAGCGGGTGCGGCCAGAGCGGCGGGTGCGCACCTGCTCGAGGCGCGCACCGCCCAGATGAGTCGCGGCAGCGCTAGAGATGGCGTCGACCTCATGCGGCGGCAGCGCCTCATCGAGCAACGGTCGCACGGCCCCGATGAGGATGGAGATGGCCGTCAGCACCAGGTAGCCGGTGATCAGCAACGTCAGCAGCGTATCGATCAGCACGATGTGGGTCAGCTGCACCAGCACGACCCCGACGAAGACCGCCACGGTCGTGATGACATCGGCCATCAGGTGTCGCCCGTCGGCGACCAACGCCGTCGATTGGTGCCGGCGGCCGATGCGCAGCAGCAGCCATCCGGTCACCGCCGTGCCCGCGGCGACGACCCCTTCGAGGATCGCGCCCTCCAGCAGCCGCTCCAGCGGGACGGGGTCCTTC
This sequence comes from Thermoplasmata archaeon, assembly GCA_023265395.1. GTDB lineage: Archaea > Thermoplasmatota > DTKX01 > JAHFTX01 > JAHFTX01 > JAHFTX01. The sequence continues at coordinate 1,971 of JAHFTX010000072.1, read as the reverse complement.
ATGCGGTTGACCGCCAGCACCACGAAGGACCCGGCCACGAGCAGGATGAGGGCCGCCTCGAAGATCGTGGCGAGGTTCTCGACCTTGTGGTGGCCGTAGGGGTGGTCCGCGTCGGCGGGGCGGTTGGCCACGCGGATGGCCACGAGGACCGCGATCGCCGAGGTGATGTTGACCGCGCTGTCGAAGAGGTCGGAGAGGACGGCCAGCGAGTTGGTCCACCGGAAGGCGACGATCTTGATGGCCGCCAACAGCAGTGCCGAGAGCAACCCCAGGACCGTGCCCCAGCGCACGATCGCCTCGCTCGGTCGGTGCGTCATGCTCCCTCCGGATCGCGCGGGGGCGCCTGCGGCTGCTGCCCCAGTGGAGGAAGATGCGATGGTGGGCCACCCCCAAGGGGCGCGAACCGTGGTTGCACCAGCGTGCCCTTGAACAGCCCCAGCTCGGCGACGAGCTTGCCCACCTGCAGATAGACGCTCTGGCCGCGACCGCCGCCGAGCAGGTCCCGCACCAGGGCGAAGGGATGCAGCGCGACCTTGCCACCGGCGAACACCACCCGTCCTCGCAACGGTGCGGTCGCGTCACGCTCCCAGCTGCCCCCGAGGGTGCGCCCGCACAGCTCGCCGACATAGGAACCCAGCGCGTAGAGCGAGGTCGCCAGCAGGTGGGGCTGGTTGCCCATGCGCGCCCCGAGCACCAGGTCATCGAGCTGCAGCAGGTCGCCCTGGCGGAAGGTCCACTGCCACCCCTGCGCGCGGGCGATCGCGGTGACCGCTGCCTCTGCGGCGACCTCGTAGGGGTGCGAGAGGGCCACGGCGGGGGAGAGTGCGGCCTCGAAGAGCACCGCGGGGATGTCGGAGCAGTAGTAGGCCAGCAGCGGCGGGATCGGCGAAGGACAGTAGAGCAGCAGCTGCGAGCGGCAGAAGCGGTCGTCGCTGCGGTAGATGACCAAGGCGCGCCAGAGGTCCTCGAAGTCGCCCTCGCCATAGTGGCCGGTGCTGAGGATCACCCCATGCTCGCGGCCATCGAGGTCGCGCAGCACCAGATGGAGTCGCAAGCTGCCCAAGGGTGTCTGCACCTGCGTCGCAGCCTGGGGGCTGAGGGGAAAGCCGGCGGCCTCCAGCGTCGCTCGCAGAGTCGACAGTTGCGACTCGACGCTGCCGGCAGCATCGATGGGCAACTGCGGCAACCGCGCCCGCAGCGGCGAGGCCGCGCCACCTCCCATCGTCCCGAGCGCCGGTGCGAGCACATCCTCCCGCTCGAAGGGTGCGGTTATGGTTCTTTGTCCTTCAGCACGAGGAGAGCGACGCCTTCGGTCACCCAAAACCCTGGCAGGGACCCTACGCCAGCGACGTCCCCACCAATGCGTCCCCCTTGTCCTGCAGCAGCAGGATCCCATCGGGGACCTCCAGTGCCCCGTCACCGTCGCTGTCAGCAAACACCAGCACGTAGTCCCCCCTGCTCAACCGCCCGTCGGCATCGACGTCGGCGAGCACCACCGAGACCCCCTCGAGGGTGGGCAGGCTCGCCAGCGGTACCTCCGAGGTGCAGGGGTGCGCACCACTCGACTGGTCTGGGACGTAGCGGCACCCGCCGCTGCCCCGCTGGCCCAGTTGGGCGTACCAGTGCGCACTGCCGTTGCCCTGCAGCGGCGCAAGGAGGGGGTCGAGCCGCGCCAGCGTCGTCGCCGGGGCCTGGCGCACCTCTACGGAGAGGTCTGCCAAGGCGACGGTCCCTCCGACTGAGGAGGTCACCTCCAGCCGCCACCCCCCGCCGTTGGAGGTGAGCGAGGGGGTGGGGTTGCTCTGCAGGGTCAGGTCGACGGTCACCACCGGGGCCCCTGCCGCCGCAGGGTGGGGGCCTTGCTGCGGCAGGGTGAAGAGCAGCACCGAGAAGAGCCCGATGGCGCCGATGACCGACAGCGTCACGGCCGCCATCACCTTGGGCGAGCGCGCAGGGGGTGGGAGCGGCGGC
>JAHFTX010000041.1 GCA_023265395.1 Thermoplasmata archaeon | reverse complement strand
GGCCAGCGGGTAGACCACGCGAGGTTGCGCCAGGGCGGGCCGATGTACTCGCGCTCGATTCATCTACTACTCGCCGGTCGCTTCGAAGGGGGACGAGGCCGCACGAGGGATGAGTGAGGGCTCATCACGCCGGGGATTCCTCTTCGCGTAGCTCTCCGCCGTGCCTCAAGGGATGCAATTGCAGGGTCCCGGTCTTGCGCGATCGAGGGGCCGCGCAGTGGGCACTCTGAGAGGGTGAGCAGCGGGGTCGGTCGTAGGACCCTCGTGTCCACTCCATCCCTGGGCACCCGAATTCCCTAGCACCCTGCGCGCTGCCCCAGAATGCATGATAGGTCATACAATCGCTATAGGATACCATGGGAGTAACAACCATCCAGATCAGTCCGGGGACTCGGGCCCGCCTCGCGAAGCTGAAGTCGCACCCCCGTGAGACGTATGATGACGTCCTGGCCAAGCTCCTGTCCCTCGTCCCGGAGGGGGACGATGAGGGTGAGTATTCACAGGCATTCCGTGTGGGCTTGCTCCAGGCCCGCCTTGACCTCAGGTCCGGACGTACGACCGATCACAAGACGGTCAAACGCCGGTTAGGACTCTGACAGATGCCATGGCAGATCTCCTGGTCTGACCAGGCAGTCCGCGACCTAGCAACCCTCGATCGCGCGGCAGCCCGACGGATCGTGACCAAGCGGGAGATCGTGAGCGCGAACCCTCGACGACGCTTCGTACGCCTCGTCGGCGCCGACGAATGCAAGCTCCGTGTGGGAGACTACCGGGTGCTCGCTGAACTCGACCACGCCACGAAACGGATCATGGTCTCACGTGTCGGGCACCGCTCAAAGGTCTACCAGCGATGAGGGGTGGGCAGCAGGATAGGGGTCAAAGGGGCTGCAGCCAGCGGAATTGCCAGGTTCTGAAGGTACTGTCCCGGGACGTCCTCTATCGCGAGGTCGGTTCGGTCCGCGCGAAGCGGCACTTGTTGCGCGTGCATCCGGCTTCGACTGCGGTGATCAGCGTGGGCCACTGCTGCCGGAAGCGCGAGCGCAGCACGACCACGCTCGTGCCCCCATGCAGGTGCACCTGCAGGGTGGTGGTGCCCACCGTCACGACCTCGACCTCACTCCAGCGGACTCGGAGGCGGCCGTCGCGCTGCGCTGGGATCGTCCCGCCGATGGCGCGCCCCGGCAGCAGGAGACTCTTGCTCCGTAGCTCCAACGGGCGTAACCGGAGCGCAGAGAGCAGGGCAAGAACCCCCAGCAGCGCACAGAGGAAGCTGAACACCACCCAGGGGGCGAGCTCCAGCGCTCCCGTGGGGGCCCCATAGGCCAAGAAGGGGAACAGCGGCGTGATGGCCGCCATCACCAGCATCGCGATGGCGATCCGCACCGTGTCGGTGCGCTCGGCCACGAAGCGCTCGGTGGCGCCCGATGAGCCCGTGGCGCGGGCGCGGCGTCTGTCCGTTACCGCGACCCGGCGCTCAGCCGCTCGTACCAGAGCATCAGCTCCCAATCTTCCTCGTCGGCGTCGGCGGTCTCCTCCTCCTTGGGGGAGGTCTTGAGGCCCCAGCGGCGGCCAAAGGCCTTGAGGGTCTCGAGCCCCCGCTCATCCCCGACGACCTCGCCATAGTTGAGCTGCCCCCCCTTGCGGTGGGCCTTGATGGCAGCCACGAGCTCACCGTCCTTGAGCACCAGGTAGGCCGACCCCAGCTGGAACCGGGCGCGGATCTCCTCGCCCCACAGCTGCACCACCGGGTCGGTGTTGGGCAGCACCACCTCGCCGCTGCCACCGTAGCGCTCGAGGGAATCGAGCTCGGCGGCCAGGGCCCAGTAGAGGGTGTCGCTGCCCTCCATCAGGTAGCCCTTGACCAGCCAGCCCTCCTGCTCCCACCGGTGCAGCAGCGTGCGGATCTCCTGCATCTTGTACTCGTGCTTGGTATACGTGGCCAGCCCCTCGGCGCTGACGACGCCGAAGCGTTCGACGATCCTGCGCAGGACCGTTGCACGGGCCATCTCGTGTTCGGCGACGCTGGGTGCACCTCCGGGTGCCATCCCCTCACCCCCCCGCAACCCGCCGCTGCCGGCGGCGAGGCTGATGTAGCGGTTGCGCAGGTCCCGCACGAGGTAGAGGGCACAAAAGAGGCGCTTGAGGGTCTCCCCGAAGGTGCGGTCGTCGAGGTTGGCGCGGGCGCGCAGCTCCTTGCGGGTCATCGCCCCATGGTTCTCGAGCAGCTGGAGCAGGTGGGCCATCTCTGGGTCGAGCGCACGACCCTTGGCGCGACGGAAGAGCTGCAGGTCCTCCTCGGTGGCGTAGGTCAGCACCTCGGGGATGGCCATCCCCTGATGGAGCATCTCCTTGAAGCGCACCAGCGGCTGGTGCGCGCGCACCCGCAGCGAGACCTCGATGTCGGAGTGCAGGCCCCCCAGCGCGCGGACCGCCTCGAGGGTGTTGCGGAAGTGGTGCTGCGGATGCACGCCCTGGCGCGCAAGGACCATGCCGCGCAGCAGCGCTGCGGGGAAGCGTCGCTCGTCGAGCGGACCGGCGACGTAGAAGTCGGCGATGCGGCGGAAGCCCGCCACCCGCAGGTGCTCGCGCACGCCCTCGGAGAGGTCGAGCGCCGGCACGTCGTTGATGGCGCGCAGCCGCAGCAGGTCGGTTCCCGAAGCGGCATAGTACCCCATCAGCCGCTGCAGCTCGGTGAGCATCTGCGGCAGCAACGCCTCGTCGACGCGCAGCTGCCGCACCTCGACGCAGCCGCTCATCGACCACAGCTCCACCATCCCGACGAGCTCCCCCTCGTAGATCGCCGGGAAGATCCAGCCCTCCCCAAAGCGCTTGATGACCTCGTGCCACAGGCGCATGCTGTAGGGGTCGTAGAGGCTGAGCACCCGCAGCCGGCCCTTGTCCGGCTGGTCGGCCGCAGTGGTCGAGAAGAGCTCTTGCGCACGGGAGGAGGCAACGTAATGCTCGTGGGTGGTCCCGCCTTCGACCACCGCCACCTCGGTGATCTCGCCGCGCTGCAGGAGCACCTGCAGGCCCAGCCGCACCGTCTCCTGGGGCAGACCCGAGACCGTGCGCAGGAGCGCCTTGGAACTGGCCCCATGCGCACGCACCAGGCGCAGCAGCAGCCCCTCGACCGCTTGTTCGGAGGGGGCGACCTCGGGCAGCGGGGCGTAGCGGTTGCGCGTGGCCCACTCGCGACGCTCCGAGAAGGGACGGTAGACCCGCAGCTTGCGGTCGAGCCCGTCGACCGCCTCCTTGACCGCCTCGCGGTCGTATCCGGGCAGAGAGCGCACGATCTCCACGAGGTTGGCCCCCGGTTGTACCCGAAGTTGCTCGAGCACCGCGGCCTCACGGGAGGTCAGCGCTTGCGGCGGCTGCAGCCCCTGGGCCATCGGCACGTCGCTGGCGCGCATGTAGACGACGTTGCCGCGCATCAGGCGGCCCTCCATCACCGCCTCCTGCTCGCGCAGCTGCCACCAGCGTTCCATGTCGAAGTGGGCCACGTGGTTGAAGATGTCGAGGCTGAGCGAGGCCTCGAGGAAGGTGTCGAAGTAGGCATCGATGTCGGCACAGCTGTGGAAGTAGTGGCGCAGCAGGAAGGCGCGCAGCTGCTCCTGTTCGACCAAGGGACGGTCGCGCCCCCCGGCGAGGCGCAACTTGTCGGGCACGAGCATGTGCTGCGGCATCGCCTCGGTCACCGCACCCGTGAAGAGGTCGGGCACCTGCGGCAGCACCGCGCTGACGAGGCTGGAGGCGACGCCGATGCGCTGGCTCAGAAGGTCGGTGCTCGCCGGGCCATGGCCGCGCAGGTGGGAGATGATGCGCTCCCGGACCGCGCGTTCCTTCTCGGCCGGACGCTCGGTGACCTCGCGCCAGGTGCTGCACTCGTCGGCGTCGTAGCTGGTGCGGGTGACCAGCAACGCCTTCTCGAGGCGGTCGAGGCCCTTGGGACCGCGGCTCATCGGTCGCAGGGTCGGCAGGCTCGAGAGCAGCTGCTCGACCGCCGGTGTGCGCTCGACCTCCTCCCCGTAGAGCGCACGGTGGATCGGCAGCTCGTCGGCCGGCACGCAGCGCAGTCCGCGCCAGCGGATGGTCCCCAACGCGCCACTGCTGAGCCCTTGCGAGACCAGTGGGCGCAGCAGCTCGATGGGCAGGTGCAGCTCCTCGGCGGTCTGCACGGCATCGTCGCCCAGCAGCGGCAGGGGGCCGACCAGGCGCAGCAGGGCGACCAGCGAGGGGACGTCGCGCAGCACCGGCCGCTTGGCGGCGAAGTAGGCCTCCACCGCCGCCGGGTCGAGGTCGAGCGAGGGGACCTCCACCATCAGACGCTTGAGCACCTGCTGGTGCAGCTCCCGCAGCAGCGCCGAGCGGTCGTCCATGTCGATGAGGTCGGCGGCACCGACGAGGATCACCTGGTGGCTAAAGGGAGTGGGGGTCTGGTCGTACTCGCGCACCACCACCTGCAGGGCGCCCCGACGCAAGCTGCGCAGCACCTCGGTGGCCCCGTCGACGTCCATGGCGTCATGGAGCAGCTCGTTGAAGGTCTCCTCCACCACCGGGAAGGTCTCGTCGGTGATGCTGTCGATCAGCCGCTGGGTGTGCCGCAGCTGCCGCCCCAGCGAGATCTCCCCGCCGCGGTAGTTGCGCAGCACCAGGAAGGAGCGCTGGGCGCAGTGGCGGAAGCGTTGCTTGAACAGCTCGGTCTGCAGCAGCGAGGCACGCAGGGTCGGCTCGAGCTCCTCGGGGGCGAGCAGGGTCGCGACCGACTGCAGGTCGATTCGCCGCGGGAGGGTGAGCATGAAGGTGTCGTCGGTGACCGAGACGCCCACGAGCCCGCCCAGCTGCTGGCCCAGCGCGCGCGCAAGAGCCCGGGCCAACGCCTCGTTGACGCGCCGCCCAAAGGACCAGTGGCAGATCACGGCCGGTGCGCCCTGGCTGTCGAGGTAGCCTTCCACCAGCAGCGTCTGGTCGGAGGGCACCTGGGGGAAGACCGACATCTGCTCGCGCAGGTGGGAGACCAACGAGCGGGCGCCGGCGGCATCGACGTGGTACTCCCGCTGCAGCTCGTCGACGACCCGGTCGACCTGCGCCGTGATCGCGTCGGCGCGGGCGCGCGTCGCGCCGGCCCGCTCGGTGCCCCTCAGCCGCGCGGCCAGCTCGCCGCGGAATCGCGCGACGGCGATCGAGAGGTCGTAGCTGCGCGGGAGCATCTCGCCGCTCCAGCTGGGCAGCGTGGGCCGTTTGCCCGGGGCGGCCTTGACGTAGACCTTCATCCCCTGGGTCTTCTCGAACTCGTAGGTCCGACCGCCGAGGATGAAGGTGTCCCCGCGCCCCAGCCGCTCGACGAACTTCTCCGAGAGCTTGCCGATGGGGCCGCTGGGGCCGAGCACCCGGTAGGAGGCCTCCTCGGGGATGGTCCCGAGGTTGAGGTAGTAGATCATGCGGCTGCCACGCTTGGCGCCGAAGACCCCCTGCTCGGTGTCGACCCACAACCGCGAGAAGGCCCCCTGCAGGCCCGGAGCGGTGCCGGCGAGGTAGGCGATGACGCGGTCGAAGCGGGCGCGGTCGAGCGTCGCATAGCAGGCGGAGCGCCGGATGGTCTGGTAGGCCTCCTCGAGGCCCCAGGTGCGCTCGAGCGCCATCCCGACGAGCGCTTGGGAGAGCACGTCGAGGCTGTCGTGGGGGATGCGCACGCGGTCGATGATCCCCTGGTGGGCGCAGCGCACCAGCACCGCCGATTCGAGCAGGTCCTCGATCTCACTGACCACCACGCGGCCCTTGGCCACCTGGCCGACGCTGTGACCGGCGCGGCCGATCCGCTGCAGTCCCTTGGCGATGGACTTGGGCGACCCCAGCTGGATCACCAGGTCGATGGAGCCGATGTCGATGCCCAGTTCCAGCGAGGTGCTCGAGGCTACCGCCTGCAGCTCCCCTTGGCGCAGCTTGCCCTCGACGTCGAGGCGGTGCTCGCGGCTGAGCGAGCCATGGTGGGCGGCCAGGCCGGTGACGCCATCCTCGGTCAGTCGATGGACCAGCCCCTCGGTACCGCTGCGGGTGTTGGTGAACACCAGCGTCGTGGTGTGGGAGTTGATCAGGTCGCGCACGGTCTCGTGGAGCTTCCAGCCGACCACCTCGTAGGGAAGGGCGGTCAGGTCCTCCACCGGGGTGACGATGGCGACGTCGAGGCTCTTGCGCGGGTCGACCTCGACGATGTGCACCGGCCGCGGGAGACCGTCGTGCAGGCCCCCCAGGAAGGTGGCGATCTCCTCGATGGGCGCCTGGGTCGCGCTCAGGCCGATGCGCACCAGCGGCTGGGGCACCTGGGCCTGGAGCCGCTCGAGGGCCAGCGAGAGGAACACCCCGCGCTTGCTGGAGCTGACCTCGTGGATCTCGTCGACGATGACCCAGCGGACGGTGGTGAAGTTCTCCTTGAACTTGGGGGTGCTCAGCATCAGCGAGAGGCTCTCGGGGGTGGTGATCAGGATGTGCGGCGGCGTCTTGGCCATCTTCTGCCGCTCGGCGTTGGTGGTGTCACCGCTGCGCACCGCCACGCGCAGCGTGGGGACCTCCTCGCCCGCTTGCGAGGCGAGGGCGGCGATCTGCTGCAACGGTTCGTTGAGGTTCTTGTTGATGTCGTTGGCCAGCGCCTTGAGGGGGGAGATGTAGACGGCGTAGATCTGGTCGCGCAGCTGCTCGCGCTGTTGCAGCAGGAACAGCTCGTTGATGATCGCCAGGAATGCGGTGATGGTCTTGCCCGTGCCGGTGGGGGAGCTCACCAGCACGTGGCGCCCCTCGTGGATCAACGGGATGGCGCTGCGCTGCGGGTCGGTCATCGATGCGAAGCGGCTGCGGAACCAGCGGGCGATGGTCGGGTCGAGCAGCTGCAGGACCGCTTCGGTGTCGAAGGACTCCTCGACGCGTACATGGGCCACGGCTCCACCGGCGACCCCTCCTGCGACGTCCCGTGCCCCTTTGGGGGATGAAACAGTATTGGGGGGAACAGGTGCGCGCGACAAGTAGGAATCCCTTGGCTATCAGGGCCGAGGGGATAAAAGCTTGGGCGGTGTCGCTGCGCCACGATGTGGATGGGGCGCGGATGCGCCTACTGCCAGAGGAGGGTCTCCTCGAAGCGATCGGTCAGCGTCGCGGCGACCTGCTCAAGGATCCCCTCGAAGTGGTCTGCGCGATACTCACGGGCGGTCCGCTCCTCGGCGAAGCGAATCCGCGCGACGAAGGAGTCTCCCTGGCGGAGCACTTCGATGTCGGCGATTGGGAGCACCACAACCCCAGCCCGTCCGCCTGGCGCCGCCGGACAGCTCCCCGAGTAAAACGCGGTGGATAAACCTTTGGAGTCGACCGATTGGAGGGTGATTCCGCGCGGGATTTGGCGCTGCCGCCTACTCGTCGAAGGTCCAGAGCCGGTCGCCCAGGAAGTGGAGGCTCTGGACCACCTTCCCTTTGGCCGGCGGACGCATCAACGACCCACTGACCAGGGCGATTCCGACCGCAAGGGCCTTGTGGTGGGTAGCCTCCCGCACGTAGACCAAGTCTCCAGCGGCGATTCCCTCGTCAGCGGCCACCACGCCGGGTGCCATGACGTCGGCGCCGTTGGTCAGATAAGGAATCGCCCCTTGGTCGACCTCGACGAACCTCCGCGGGGGGGGGGTCGGCAGACCCAGCAGCGTGCGCACGGTCGGGAAGGCCCGCCCCTCGTGGAGCAGGCAGACGATCGCAGGGCCCCGCAAGAGCACCTGCCACTGGCGATACTCGGCGCTCTCGAGGGGGTCCTCGGCATGGAGGAGGGTCATCCCCAGGGCCGTTGATAATCCGTCGGCGACCTCCTGCGACTCTTTTCGTCGCAACCGCGTGCGCCGACGCAGCCGCTCGTCGGTCATCACCCGCCGACCTGCGGCGGGCAGCAAAGACCCATCGGCCGCTGCCGCCACCAGCCTTATCGCACCTCGGTGGCTGGTGCGCCCATGGCCACCTGCGACCGCTGCGCCGAAGGCGCGGTGGTGTTCCAACGCTACAGCGGGGCCCACCTGTGCGCGGCCCATTTCTGCCGCTCGGTGCAGCGCCGCGTGGGGCGGTCGCTGCGGCAACAGCGGCGGCTGGACCGCAGTGGCACCCTCGCCGTCGCCCTCTCGGGGGGCAAGGACAGCACCGTCGCCCTCTCCCTCATCCACCGGCTCTTCGGCAGCTGGCCGCACCTGCGCATCGTGGCGCTGACCATCGACGAGGGGATCGCCGGCTACCGCGCCGACGGCGTGCGGGCGGCCGCTGCCACCTGCGCGCGGCTGGGCCTCGAGCACCGGCTCATCCCCTTGCGCCCGCTGCTGGGAGCCGACATCGACCTCATCGCCACGTTGCCCACCCGCCAAGGGTCCCCCTGCAGCGCCTGCGGGGTCGGCCGGCGCTCGGCGCTCAACGCCGCCGCCCTCGAGCAGGGTGCCCAGGGACTCGTGACGGGTCACAACCTCGACGACGTCGCCCAAGGCGTGCTGATGAACCTTCTCAAGGGCGAGGTGCGGCGACTGGGCAGGATGGCACCCCATCGACAGGCGCTCCCCGGGATGGTCCCACGACTCCTCCCGCTGCGGGAGATCCCCGAGCAGGAGGTGCTGCTCTACGCCCACCTGACGGGGCTGCCCTACCACGAGGGCACCTGCCCCCACGCTGCAGGAGCGCACCGCAACCTCATCCGCGACGTGCTGTTCCAGCTCGAGGACGCGCACCCCGGCACGCGCCACGGGCTGTTGCGCACCCATGAGCAGGTGCTCGAGCTGCTGCTGCCGCTTGAGGAGGGCGAGGGGGCTGCGCTCCATCCCTGCTCCCGCTGCGGCGCGCCGACCACGCAGGCGCAGTGCGAGCCCTGCCACGTGCGTGCGGTCGTCGAGCAGTCGCTGCCCCGCGCCTAGTGCGCAGTCATCGGCCGTGACGGGGGCGCACGCTACAGCGCGGGGACCGTCACCGAGAAGAGCGACCCCTTGCCAGGGGTCGACGCGACGGTGATCGTGCCGCCGAGGGCGTGGACGTAGCGATCCACCAGGTAGAGCCCCAGACCGTTGCGCGGTGTCTGCTCATGCGGGGGCTCCTGCGCGCCGGAGAAGTACTTCTCGAACATGTGCTCCCGAGTCTGCGCGTCGATGCCGAGCCCGGTGTCGGCGACCTCCAACAGCACGCCACTGCCGTTGCCACGAACCCGCAGGGAGACCTCACCGCCGCGGGGGGTGTAGTTGAGGGCGTTGCGGATCAGGTTGTCGACGATGACCTTGAGCAACCGTCCGTCGGTGCGCAGGCGCACATCGGTGGGCTCGATGCGACAGTGCAGCTGCAGCCCATGGGAGCGGGCCAGGGGCGTCTGCTGGTCGATTGCCTCCTGGAGCATCGGGCCAAGCGCGACCTCTGCAAGGGAGAGGGGCGCTGCCCCCGTCCCCAGCCGATCGAGCAGGAGCAGGTCATCGAGCCCACTGCGCAACTGGGCAGCGCCCGCACGCAGGGTCGCCAGCAGCTCCGTCTGCTGCGTCGGCGACGGGGCCCCCACCTCGAGCAGCTCGGTGGTGGTCAGCAACGCCGTCAGCGCACGGCTCAACTCGTGGGAGAGCCGCTGCGCCTGCAGCTGCCGCTGCTCCTCGGTGGTGCGGAGTTCCGCGACGGCCTGCTCGAGCCCCTCGAGGCTGGTGCGCTGCTGCAGGTGGGCCAGCTCCAGCTGCAGGTAGCGCTGCTCGTAGCGCTCGACCGTGCGCGAGAGTGCGGCCAGGGCGCGCTCCTTGCGCTCGACCTCCTCCTGGACCTGTGTGACCGCCAGGAGCTGGTCGTAGAGCGGCCGGAGGGAGGGCTCGGCAGCACGCCAGCGCTGATGGAGCTCGGCGGGCGTGCGCGCGCTGGTCGAGTGCCACAGGCGCACCAGGACCGGCTCGGGCAGCGCATCGACGCGCACCAACGTCGCCGAGGCAAAGCCGGCAGCGGCGACCATCCGCGCTCGGTTCCCCAACTCCTCCAGCGGCTGCTGGGCGATCCCGTCGGCGCGCAGCAGTTGGACCAGCCGACCCTGGCGCACGCGCATCGCTCCTAGGGCGCGAGCCATCTGCTCGGGGCACCCTTCCTGTGCGAGGGTGCGGAAGTAGGTATGACCGGGGTCGAGAGCCATCAGGTCGGCCGCGGTGCAGCCGTAGATGGACATGGCCATCCGCAACATCACGCTGGCCAAGGGGGTCGGCTCGGAGGTGCGCCGGCCGAACATCTCGCCCTCGGAGCGCGACGCCTGGGCCGCTTGGGTCCCTTCCAGCAGGGGGATGGAGGGGTGAGGTGAGCTCAGCGGACCACCTCGTTCCGATGGGGGTTCCCCAGGACGTCAAAAGGGCCAGCGGTCCCATTCTCCGCAACGAAGCTGACGACGCCCATCACGACTCCCCCCGATGCCAGGGTTGCCGCACCACCAGCTGCAACATGGGCCCGGCGGGGAGGGTGCGCGCGCGCAGCTCGATGCTCCCGCCGACGGCTTGGAGCAGATGGCTGACGGAGTAGAGGGGGTGGTCGGGCTGCTGGGCGGCGAGCGGCTGCAAGGACTGGATCCCCCGCAGGTCCAGGGACCAGGCCCCGCTCAGGCCCTGCAGCGGGTGCGGGCAGGGTCGGCTGAGGGTCCACAGGACCTCCTGGGAACGAGTGCCTGCGGTCAGGCGCACCTCCTGGGGCGGTGGCAGCTGCGGCCAGCTGCAGAGCAGCTCGGCGCAACTGACCAGCAGCTGCAGCGTGTCGTAGACCGGAAGCGGGACCATCACGGGGCTGATCGGTTGCACCACCACCTTGGTGTGGGTGCGCTCCAGCGTGGGTGACGCAAGGTGGGCCACCCCCGCGGCGATGACCTCCAGCGGCTGGTCGAGGCGAGCGCCGCGGCGGCCGCCTAGACCCCGCAGCTGGTCGATGAGCAGCTCCATCTGTTCCAGATGCAGCCGCGCCGTCACCAAGCGCTGCAGCACCGCCTGCAGCCCCGCGGTGAGCTGACCCTGGGCCTGGTGCAGGCTCCCAAGGTCGGTGCTCGCCCGCAGCCCCGTCGGGCCTTGCACCGACAGCGCACCGAGCAGCCCCTGCGGACCACCACGGCGAAACAGGCCGTCCCATCGGTGCTGCACCTCGGCAAGCGAGCGCAGCGGACCGGCCACCGATGCACCGATCAGCGTCGGCAGCTCCTCGAACTGCGCCCGCGCCGCATCCAGCGGGTCGAGCAGCTGTGCCGCCGTCGCATCGGCCAGGGCCCCCTGGATGGTCAGCCGCGCGGTGCTGACCACCTGCTGCTGCACGGCCACCATCCGTCCGCGGCGCTCCTCCAGCTGCGCCGAGATGGCCTCGAGCTCGGCGGTGCGTGCTGCCAGCTGCTCCGTCTCATCGCGCAGCTGCGCATGGTTGACCCGCAGCTCCTCGTTCTTGCGTTCGACCGCTTCCTCGAGCTGGAGGTTCACCGTAAGCAGGTTCTGATACTCCTGCAGCTGCTGCCGTTCGAGGCGTTGGAGCTCACGCTGCAGCTGCGACGACAGTCGTACAGCGGGCGGGCGCACGCTCCGCGCGCGCAGACCCCGCCGTGCCCAGTGGACGAGGTACCGACAGTCGTCCTCCCCGAAGGTGCAGCCCTGGAGAATCGCAGCGCTGCCCTCTGCGGGAGCGCGCAGCAGACGCCGTCGCTGCCCGTCGGTCCCGTCGACAGCCACGATCCAACCATCGGGCAGGCGAGTGACCACGGCGCCATCGGACAGGACCAGCCCCTCGATGGGGTGCACGCAGGTGCGCTCCTTCGTAGAGACGACCTCCAGACCGGCGAGCGTCGCGACCGCCGCCACCAGGCCTTGGAGCAACTCGCAGGGCGCGTGCCCCAGCGACCGCCAGGCCCGCTGTGGGGTGGCGGCGACCTCGAGATGGTCCTCCTCGAAGCGCTCGAGACGCAGCGATAGTCCAGGCAACAGATCGTCGATCCGGGCGACGCCCTCGCGGGCCAGACCGGCGATCCCCGGGAGCGCCAGCCGCGCTGGCAGCGGGCGCTGCTGGAGCAGCCGGATCCCGGCGCGGTAGCCGAGGTCACGCAGCGGGAGGGGTACGGGGCCGTCGCGCTGCCAGTGGCGGAGCCGCAGCCCCAGCGCGGCGACCGGGAGCGCCGTCGGGGGCGGCGCCCCCGGTGCCTCCCACGGGAGCGAAGCGGCCAGTGCCGCCACCATCTCCGCAGCGATCGGCTGTTCGGACGACGGTGCCGCGGTCATGCTTCCCCCCGCGGCGGCCGCGGTAGCACCACCTCGAAGCAGGTGCCGTGGGGGCCGCTCTGCTGCAAGCGGAGGTCACCCCCCCAGCCACGGGCAAGCTGCTGGGCGATGCTCAACCCAAGCCCGGTCCCCTCATCGGCCGGTTTGGTGGTGAACCCGATCTGGAAGAGACGCCCCTGGTGCTCGGGCGCGATCCCGGGCCCATTGTCGCACACCAACAGGCGCACGGCGTCGGAGTCGTCGTGCACCACCAGCCGCACGGTCGGATCGGGCCGCTGGGGCACGCTGCGCAGCACGTCGATGGCGTTGTTGATGAGGTTGTGCAGCACCCGGACCAGCTCGATCCCATCGAGATGGATCGGCACCTCCCCCTGGGGCGCCTCCTGCTGCAGACGCACCCCCGTCGTGCGCAGGGTCCCGGCGACTGCAGCGCTCACCTCGTCGAGCAGCGGCTGGAGCAGCTGGGTCCGCGGCACCTGGAGCGTGCGTAGCGGCGTCTGCTGCAGCTGGCGCACCATGGTCTCCACCCGCTCCAGGTTGCGCCGTGCGACGGCCAAGCCGTCTTCCAGCTGCAAGTGCAGCTGCCCCAGGTCATGACGGATGGCCCGCAGGCTCTCGAGGTCATCTTCCAAGACGGTGTGGGTCCCTCCATCGAGTGTGGTCACCGGTTGCAGGCACGCCGTCGAGAGCGCGGCAACGTCCCCACGGCCCAAGGCGCCCTCCCAGGCAGCCACGATGGTGCCGAGCAGTTCGAGGTGCTCGTGCAGGAGCTCGTCGACCTCGCCGCAGAGCTGGGCGGTGATGGCCGACGCCGGTGTCAGGGCGTTGAGCCCTTCGTGGGCCACCTCCGCGGCCACCTCCCCGACGGCGGTCAGCTGGGTACTGCGCACCAAGGACTCCTGCAGCCGATCGAGACGGGCGTTGTGGGCCTCCAGGGCGATGCGGGCGACCTCCAGCTGCGCCAGGCGCTCGGCCAACTGACGCCGCTGCGCCTCCTTGGTCTCGATGACCTCCCGCAGCTGCGCGGTGCGCTCCTCGACCTGCACGCGCAGCTGGGCGCGCGACACCTCGGCCTCGAGGGTCTGGGTGGCCAAGGTCTGGCTGCGGCGCCGAAAGTCCTCGCCCATCTTGGCCAGCACCCGCCCGACGGGGTCGGCGCGCAACCAGCGGTGTACGGGGATGGGGTAGAGCGTCAGCGTCACCGCCGTGCCGTTGGCGTCGACGCTCGAGAGTACCAGCCACGGGCCGCAGGCAGCCTCGAGCCCACCGGCTGCGACCGCTTGGAGCAACGTCACGGCGACGATGGGGTCGACCTTGTGAGGCAGCGGCAGCTCCAACTCGAGGCGCGCCGTCAGGGTCTGCAGCTTTGCAGCACGGAGCCAGGGAAGCGCCCCGATGCAGGTTGCGCCGTTGCGCAGCACCGCCCACAGAGCGATGCTCGGCCAACGCCCCGTCGCCGCCGCGGCAGCCCCGATGGCCGTGCCCAGCGCGACGAGTTCGGGCCGACGCTGGGGGCCGCGCGAGAGGTGACGCTCGAGCAGGGCGACGGCTTCGGCCAGCGGGAGTCCCGCCACCGTCGGAGGGTCGGGCACCCGCGGCGGCCGCTCCCCCGTGGGCGTGCCGTGGCGCGTCGATGCACCCGCCAGTGCCATCAGCCCCCTGCGCCCTCGGGCGCACCCTGGGTCGGCAACCACAGCACCAGGCGCAGACCGCCGCGCGGGCTGCGCAGCGCCTTCAAGGTGCCGCCGTGGTCTGCGACCAGCTTACGGGCCACGGCGAGCCCCAAGCCCATCCGGTCGTCGGCGCGGGTGAGCGTCTCGTCTCCGACGACGAAGGGGCGGAACATCTCCTCGAGCCGATCGGGGGGCACCCCCGGTCCGTCGTCCTCGCACAGGAGGGTGATCCCGTGGGCGTCAGCCTGGAGGGTCAGCCAGGCCTCAGCTCGGCTACCGCCGTGGATGGCGACGTTGTCGAGGAGGCGGTCGAGCACCCGTGCGAGCGCCTCGGCGTCGAGCGCCATCAGCCCCGGTGCCGCCGAGTGCGTGCTCTGGTCGACCATGGTGCTGACCTGCAACGGTCGGTGGCGGCTGATCGCCTCGGCGCACAGGCGTTGCAGCGTGGGGAGCCCCGGTAGCGACTGCGGGAGCACGGAGCGCTCTCGCGTGAGCAGCACGGTGTCGTTGACCAGCCTCGCCAGGCGCTCGGTGGCCGCTGCCATGTCCCGCAACGGAGCGGCGACCGCACCAGCGGGAGACGGAAGCGTCAATCCGACGAGTTCGAGGTTGCCCTGGATGATCGTCAACGGGGTGCGCATCTCATGGCTGATCACCGACAGCAGAGTCCGCTGGGAGCGCGACAACTGGTCCAGGCGCTGCGTGGCCTGTCGTTGGGCCTCGAGGGCGCCACGCAGCTCGACGGTGCGAGCAGCCACCAGCCGCTCGAGGAGTTGGTTCTCGTCGCTGAGCAGGCGGTGGGCGGTCTGCAGCGCGCTGGTCTGCGCCTCGACGGTGCGCTTGAGGCGCCAGGCGGTGACCTGCTGCCGTGCCTTCTGCACCACCTCGATCCGCGTGAACGGCTTGTGGATGTAGCCCCACTCGTCGTGGTGCGCCGGACCAAAGAGCGCACCGAACTCGTCGAGTCGCCGGTCGGTGAAGGCGGTCACGAAGGTGCAGAATACCCGTGGGTCGACGCCGCGGATGGCGGAGGCGGTCTCCAACCCGTCGATTCCCCCGCCGAGCTTGACATCGAGGAAGGCGACGCCGATCGGCCGGGCCTCGGTGCGATGGCTCCGAACCAGCTCGAGGGCCTCCTCGCCCGAGCTGGCCATCAGGGGCGCCATCTGATTGGCCGCGTCCCCCATCGCCCGGACCTCACTGGGCGCAGGGCCCACACGTGGTCCTACGGCCTCCGCCCGGGCGCGGAAGCTCCGGAGGGACCCACGGCGCTCGCCCGACTCATCGAGGAACTCCCGGTAGACCTGGCGGATCGCCTCCTCGTCGTCGACCACGAGCACCTGCGGGAAGGGTGCCGGGTCGACGGTGAGGGTCGGCGGGAACCGCGCCGGCGGCAAGATCGTGCTGGCGGCAGGGACGCTCATGGGCTGCTCCCCTACCCCACGGGGTGGACCTGGCGCGCGGCAGCGAGGGCGAGCACCTGCTCGAGGCGAGCACGCAGCTCCGCCTGCTCGAAGGGCTTGACCACGAAGGCGGCGACCCCGGCCTCCTCGGCGCGGTGGCGCAACGCCAGCTCGTCGAAGCCGCTGATGATCACCACCGGGGTGCCCGGCAGCAACGTCGCCAGCCGCTCGGCAGCGGCCAGCCCATCCATCTTGGGCATCGCCAGGTCGAGGGTGATCAGGTCGGGGCGCACGCGCAACGCCTCCTCGATGGCCGCGCTGCCGTCGGCGGCCTCGTAGACCGGACCGAGCCCGAACTGCTCGAGCAACGCCCGCATCAGCCGACGGAAGCTCGGCAGGTCGTCGACGACGAGCACCGAACCCTGCATCAGTTGCCCTCCGCACCTGCTGGAAGGTTGGCGCGCACACCGCGGAGGACCCCTTGCAGCTGGCTGTAGCTGAAGGGCTTGGGCAGGAAGGCCCTGGCCCCGGCAGCCCTGGCCGCGGCGACCGTCTCGGGGTCGTCCAGACCGCTGACGACCACGACGAACGGGAGCGGCAACCGTTCAGCGGCTGCGCGGCGCAACACCTCGAGCCCATCCATGCGGGGCATCATCAGATCCATGAGCACGACATCCGCGCGCGTTGTGCGCAACAGCTCCAGCCCCTCGATCCCGTCGTGGCCGACCCCGGCCACCCGGCAGCCGAGGTAGGTCACCAACTGCTCCATCAGGGTGATCATCAGGGGCATGTCCTCGATCACCAGCACCGAGAGGTCCAGGGGCGGACCCTGGGTCTGCGCACCGTTCGTCGGCGAGACGGCGTGGTTCGCGACCGCGCCCTCGGTCGGCGGCGCCAGCTGGACGTGGTTGACCACCGCCTCATCTCGGAAGCTGGTCAGCAGCAGGTCGCAGCCAGAGGAGGAGCGTGCGAGGACGTTCCCGACGTTGAGGGAACCGTCCTCGGAGGTGAGGACCGATTCGAGCGCAAGGGAAGGGACGCACAGATGGCACTGAGGGAGCATCTCCAGCGACGGCTCGAGGAAGATGCACCCGTCGACATGGATCTCCATTCGGTCGCCCTTGGAGACCAGCTGCGCATCGGTGACGACGCCCAGGCGGCGCAACGCCAGCAAGGCCACCTCGTTGGGGGGCTGCCCCTCGAGCTCGTCGCGCAGGTGGGGCAACCACGTCGCCAACAGCACGCCAAGCTGAGACTGCAGTTGGCCCAGGAGCGTCCCCTGGCCTACCTGTGGCGCGACGCGCTCGAGCACCTGCAGCTGGGCGCGCAACAGCAACCGTACCATGGTGGCGTGGTTGAGGTCGTCCGACCCCTCGCCCTTGGCCTGGCGCGCGGGCCGGTCGCGTCGCGGCGTGTTCACGGCGACCCCCGCCGCAGGACGATGTCGATCTCGCGCTCGAGGGCCTTCCAGCCATCGGCGTCGACGCTGGTCCCCGCCAGGGCCTTGACGAACCAGAGGCTGACCGCGTGGTCCTTGGGGCTGAGCCGCCACTCGCTGCCCTCGAGGGGCGCCATCCCTCCGACCGCGGAGGCCGCCAACATCGCCTCCTGCTCCTCGATGTGGTCCCAGCGCACCTCCTGTACCTCACCCTCGGCGACGGCGAGCACCTGCTCTGCCGTGCGGCCGCTGATCCAGCCGAGGCGCTGGTAGTGGTCGAGCACCTGACCCAGGCGGTCGCGATCGACGCGGCTGAGCAAGAATCCGACCCAACGCAGCACGAGCATCCACGAGCGTGCGTCCTCCCCGATGCCGGTGACGAGGCTGGGGCGCGGCAGCGCGACCTCCCCTGGCGACCGCTCGAGGGTCGCCAAGAGGGACGACGCTGCGGAGCGGCCGTGGTGCTGGTCGATCACCTGCTGCAGACGTTGCTGCAGCTGCGCCTGGGCGTGCTGAAGCTGCTCGAGGTGGCGAATCAGCAGCTCCGCATCGGCCGCGTGGCCCTCGAGGATGGGAACCACCGATCGGGCCAGCCCGCCCTCGGGCTGCCCCGGCCCTGGTGACAACGACATCGAGCTCTCCCTGCGTGCGCCCGCCGTCGGCGCGTCACTCATGGGCGCTTCTGGGGTCTGAGGGGAATGAAGGCGCCGCGGTGGTTATCGCTGCACATTCCAGCAGGGGCGGGTCTGCACGGGCGCACAGCGATAAGCGTTAAAGCCGCCGTCCGATTAGGGGCTGGACCCATGAGCACCATCACCTGTGCCAAGTGCAAGCAGCAGAAGCAGGGCTTCGAGCAGCGGCCCATCCTCGGCTCCTACGGCGCCGTCGTGCTCGCCCACATCTGCCCCGAGTGCTGGAAGCTGTGGGAGGACCAGCAGACCAAGGTCATCAACGAGTACCGGATCAACCTCGCCGATCCGAGGGCTCGCACCAAGCTCTACGAGCTGATGGAGGAGTTCCTCGACATCAAGGCACTCTGCGCGGACCTCTAGACCGCTACGGCATCGGCGCCAACAGCCGGCGGCGCTCGGTGGCAAGACCCAGCGCGATGGGCATCTGGGTCGCCGGCAGGATGGGCGCGTCCTCGACCGAGCCGGGGGTCAGCGGGTCGAGCACCTTCCACTGGGAAGTGCCCACCACCGAGCGGTCCTCGAGGTCGAAGCGGATGTACACCTTGCCCTGCTCGAGGAAGAAGTAGGCGCCGCGCAGCAGCGAGCGGTACCGACGGACCCACTTGCCCTTCTGGGTGAGCACCCTGTCGACGTGCTGCAGCAGCCCCATCGATTCGAGGTGGGCAACCCGGCGGTAGCAGACCGCGATGGGGATGTCGTGGAGCGTGCTGAGCTCCTGGGTGCTGCGCGGACCGTGCTGGGCCGCGACGAGGATCCGCAGCGAGTAGTCATCCAACAGCAGCTTCGAGGCGTCCCGCACATCCAGCGCGTCCATGGGCCCCCTGGTGGGCAGCGGCTGCTTGAACCACCGCTCCTATCTCTCAGCCGTGGTTCCAGATGCTCGTTCTCACCGGTGAGAATCAGCCCGCTAGGGTTGCGGCAGTGGTGCGCTGGAGCGCGATCGCAGGTGCGCGTCGAGCGCCCCGCTCCAGACTTCGGGCAACGGCGCGCACTCGCCCCACAGGAGCGCCAGCTGCCGTGCCTCGAGTGCCGCGGGGTTGACGCTGAGGATCACCCGGTCATCGCTGGTCATCACCCGGTCGTTGACCAGCTGCACCAGGTTGAGCACGCTCTCGAAGCCGCTCTGGCTGACGAGGTAGTTGATCCCCTCGATGTAGATGACACCATCCTTGGTCTGCTCGAGGAACTCGCCGATGGTGCTGCTGATCCGCGCGAGGCTCTGGCCGTTGATGCAGGGGATGTCGGGCTCTTGGCTGTTGGTCAGCCACACCAGCGGGGTCTGCTGAAGGGCGGTCTCCGCCCGCACCTCCCGCGGGTGGCGGCGGGTGAAGCACAGACCATACTGGCCACGGTGGACCATGGTCGCGAAGAGCAGTATGCCGCGCAGGGGTCGCTCCTCGGTGACGAGGTAGCACCGGCCCGACGGCAGCGGGGCGGGCTGCTCGAGGGTGGCAGCGCCCGAGGGGCGCTCGAGGACCGGGACGATCCGCAGCTGCTCGAGCAACTCCGCTCGCTCTTGGCGCAACCCCTCCGCTTCGTTCTCGAGACGAGCGTTGCTGGTGGCGAGCAGGCTGTTGAGCCGCACGACCTCCTCGCTCTTGCGGCGCAGCGCGTCCTGGGCTGCCTTGAGGGCCAAGGCCGAGCGCACCCGCGCCAGCAGCTCCTCCTCCATCACCGGCTTGCGGATGTAGTCCATCGCGCCGTGCGCGAACGCCTCGGCGAGCAGACCCTCCTCGGAGTGGGCGGTCACGACGATCGCCGGGATGCGCCGCAGCGCGTCGTCGGCGCGCATGCGCCGCAACACCTCCAAGCCGTCCATGACCGGCATCATGATGTCCAGCAGGACCAGCTCGACCTCCTGGTCGTGGAGGGTGCGCAGGGCTGCTGCCCCGTCCTCGGCCAGGATGACCCCGATCGAGTGGTCCTCCAGCATCTGCCGGAGGAGCTCACGGTTGTCCTGCAGGTCGTCGACGATGAGCACGGTCATGGGCTGTGCACCTTCTGGTCCGCTCCCTTGCGCGGCAGGCCCATCGGAGCCTGGCCGGTTGAACCCTCCGCTGAGGTCCCGTCGATGGGCAGCTCGAGGGTGAAGGCGCTCCCGCCACCCGGCAGCGAGCTGAGCTCGATGTCCCCTCCCATCAGGCGGGCGAACTGGCGGCAGAGCGTCAGCCCTAGGCCCGACCCGGCCCCGCCTCGGTTGAGCCCGCCCTCCACCTGGTGGAAGGGCTCGAAGATGCGCTCCCGTTGGTCGGCGGGGATTCCCACGCCGGTGTCGAGGACGCTGATGTGCACACGGCCCGAGTCGGTGCGGCGGCAGCGCACGGTCACCCCGCCCTCGGGGGTGAACTTGATGGCGTTGTTGACGAGGTTGATGAGGATCTGGCGGACCTTCTCCTGGTCCGCGACCATCGGCAGCGTCGGCGCCTCCTCCTCGAGCAGCAAGACGAGCCCGCGCTCTGTCGCCTGCGGCTGCAGCAGGGTGACCACCTCGTAGGCGAGGGCCTGGGCATCCATCGGCTCGCAGTGGAGGGGCATCCGGCCCGCCTCGACCTTGGAGAGGTCCAGCAGGTCGTTGATTAGCGCCAGCAGCAACTTTGCATTGCGCAGGACGATCTGGAGGTTCGCCGCATCCCGTGGGTCGAGACCACTGCTGCCATGGGCAATCACGCGATTGGTGAACCCGATGATGGAGTTGAGGGGCGTGCGCAGCTCGTGGGAGGTCGAGGCCAGGAACTCCGACTTGAGCCGGGAGGCAGCCTGCGCCTGCTCACGAGCGGCGACCAGCTCCTCGACCGATTGGAGGGCGACGATGATCCCCCCGATGTGCCCGCCCGCGCTCGACCATGGTGTCGCGGCCCAGCTGTACCGCTGCTGGGTGCCGTCGGCACGCAGCAGCATCTGCTCGGTATGGCGCACCACGGTGCCCGTGAGTGCCATGCTCACCCCTTGCTCCCACTGCGGGTCGCGTCGCGCCATCAGCAGACGATGCTCACGGCCCGCGAGGGAGCTGCCGGGCGCACCTTCGATGCCCAGTTCCTTGGCCCATCCCTGGCTGTGGGCGACATAGCGCATCTGCGCATCGAACATCGCCATGGCCGCGGGGGTCTCATTGATCACCGTGAGCAGCTGCAAGTGTTCGCGCTCCAGCGCAAGTGCTGCAGCACGTTGCGGGCCGATGTCCTGGAACGTCACGACCGCGCCGGTGATTGTTCCCTCCTGTTGCAGGGGCGCCACAGTAAGGTCCACGGGGAAGGAAGTGCCATCGGGACGCCACAGCTGTGTCGAATCGGTGCGTAGCACCGCACCGCTGTGCAGGGTCGCGCGCAAGCGCGAGGAGCTCTCTGCGGGGGTGCTGCGTCGCTGCGGCGCCACGAACAGGGTCTCGTGGGCATCCTCCCCCAGCAGGTGCTCTGGATTACGCCCGAGCAGCCGCGCACCTGTGCGGTTGACGAGGATGATCCGGCCCTGCAGATCGACGCCGACGATCCCCTCCGCCACTGAATCGAGGACTGTCTGGGCCAGCGCGTGCAGGTGCAAGATGTGCT
The DNA here is from genome assembly GCA_023265395.1 of Thermoplasmata archaeon. GTDB lineage: Archaea > Thermoplasmatota > DTKX01 > JAHFTX01 > JAHFTX01 > JAHFTX01. The sequence continues at coordinate 2,268 of JAHFTX010000041.1, read as the reverse complement.
CCGCGGCCTCTTCTTGCGACGTCAGGTCGCGCAGCACCGCCACCACTGCCTCCCTTTCCCCCAATCGCACGGGGACGCCCACGACCTCGGCGTGCACGGTACTTCCATCCTTGCGCAGGAAGGATTCCCGTCGCAGCTGCCCACGGGTGCCAGTGCGCAGTGCGGTGGCCAGTCGCTCCGCCACCGACGCACGACTGCGCGGATGCACCAGCTCGAGTGCTGGGCGCCCGACAAGCTCACTCGCGTCAGCGGCGCCATGGAGCGAGACCAGCGCCTCGTTGGCGTAGGTGATGATGCCGTCCTTGACGACGACGATCCCATCGGGAATCAGGTTCAGCAGGGTGCGGTAGCGCGCCTCGCTCTGGGAGAGGGCCTCCACCGTCACGACCTGTTCGGTAAGGTCGCTCAGGGTCAGCACTCCTCCGCGGACGGAACCGTCTGCAGCCACCAGGGGCCCAAAGTGGCCCGTGACGACTGCCTCGTCGCCATCGATTGCAGAACGCAACCACCGGTGGCGCAGCGGGAGCGTCTCCCCAGTGCGGATCCGCTGCAGTGGATCGCCCTGGTCGGCAAGAGCTAGCGAAGGCAAGAGCACCAGGATCTGCTGACCGATCGCCACGGCGGGTTCGGTGCCGCTCAGCCGCCCCATCGCCGCGTTCCAGTGGGTGACCGTCCCCTGCTCGTCGCACACGGCGATGCCCTCGCTGCTATGCGTCAGCAACGCCGCTGCGAGCTCGGGCAGTTCTGGAGCCAATCGGGGACCTCCATCGGCCTGCACGGTGCCCAGGAGGGCGTCGCTTGCATCCACCAGCGGTATCAAGGCACGCCCGTCAGCTTCACCGCAGAGAATGGTCGAGGGTGCTCATGCTCATCGCTGATAGCCAGGCGCAAAGGTGGATACGCCCCGCGGATGCAGAAGCGGACATGGGAGTCGAGGTCGCCGAGGTCCCGTCGCCATCGACGACAGGGGGTGGCCTGCCCTCCGCAGTCCTCGGGATGCAGCAGCGGCTGCACACCACCCTTGGCCCGTTGCTGGCCGACACGGCTGGGCGACGGGTCGTGGTGGTGAGCCGTCTTCAGGACGTGCCGGTGGCCAACCTGGCGACCCTTGGCATGCTGCTGCAGCACTCCGAAGGCCGGGGGGGTACCTACGTCGCGCTGGACCGGCCGGTGCGCTATATCCAGCGCTTGTTGGACAAGCACCATATCCCCCACCGCTCGCTGCTGACGGTCGACGGGGTCGGCGGCATGGCGGCCGAGAACAATGAGGAGAACACCCAAGGGGTCGTCGCGACGCCTTTCACGCTCTCCGACGCGCTCCGTGCACTGCGCGACGACCCACGGCTGGGGGACTTCGTGCTGGTGGACAACCTGAGCAGCCTGCTCAACTTCCTCAGCGCCAGTGACGTCGCTGCGCTGCTCACGCCGCTGCGCGCGTTGCAGGGCGACCCGCCGGCGCGTCACCTGATCGTCATCGCCTCCTACCATTCCGCCCTCGAACGCACCCTGGCTGACGGCTGGGACGCGACGGTGGAGATCAAGGAACGGTGAGACGGATGAGCGACGACGACTTCCTGCGGCTGCCCACGGGGATCAGCGGACTGGACCAGATGATGGAGGGCGGGTTCCCCTTCCCCAGCACGGTGCTGGTGGCCGGGCCCGCCGGCACGGGGAAGACCACCTTCTCGCTGCAGTTCCTCGCTGAGGGGGTGCGCCAGGGCCAGCAGGGGCTCTTCTTCACGACGCTGAGCGAGCCGACCCAGTGGATGCTCCGGTTCATCGGCCGCTACAAGTTCATCGACAAGGAGGCCTTCGGTCGGCAGATCAAGTACGTCGAGCTGGGGCCGGTGCTGCGGGAGGCCACCTCCCACGCCCAGGTGCTCGACTTCATCGAGGACCAGATCGCCGAGGTGATGCCCCAGCGGATCGTCGTCGACCCGGTCTCGGTCATCGGCGACCTGGTGCCCGGCAACTACCGCACGTTCCTCTACGACTTGACCACCCGCCTCAAGAACTGGCAGGCGACGACCGTGCTCACCGGCGAGGTGCTCCCCGACCAGCTCTACCCCATCGAGGTCAGCTACATCGCCGACGCGGTGGTGCTCCTGACCTATGGCATCAGCCAGGAGGGTGCGCGGCGCAAGTACCTGGAGATCCTCAAGATGCGCGGGACCAACCACGCCACCGGTCGACACCTCGTCGACACCTCGGCCAAGGGCTTCTCCGTCCAGGCGGGCCTGCGCTAGGCGATGTCCCCTCCTGACCTAT
>JAHFTX010000040.1 GCA_023265395.1 Thermoplasmata archaeon | reverse complement strand
CCGTTTCAGTGGCAACTTCTGGAACATTTCATTTGGCAACTGACAACCTTAGGTTGCCACGGCAAATGTGCCAGTTGTTGCCATCGAAATGGACCACCCCCCCCGGACGATGCCCCCCCCCTTGGGGGGTATCGTCCACGTATCCGATGGAGGTCTGCATGGAAGCCCAACGACTGGCACATTTCGTGGCAACCTACACACAACACAGGATGGCATGCCAAGCCCGAGGCTGGGACAATGAGCTACGTGAGGGAGCCCGTGCGAGTAACCGTGAGGCATGCATGATGGCCCTGTTCTCTGCTTAGCGCTGTCGCTCCCTGCCTGGGTCTTCCGCAACCTAGGCACCATACGATTCCTTGAGCACCTCCTGCATGCCGAAGATCCTGACGATCCGCTGCTGGAACGTCGTCGGTTCAGAGAGGGTGCGCTGCACCGGCACCTCGTCGAATCCCCGCACGCCGAGGGGGCCATCCTTTATTACGGACGGGCGGATGGAGGGCCGGAAGGGCGCAGCGTGGAGTCCATCGACATCTTCGAACTGCGCCGGATGGACCTTCGCGCCGCCACGGTCGTGACGGGATTCCCCAGCGTCGGGCTGGTCAGTTCCATCGTCTCCAACTACTTGATCAACAGCCAACAGCTGCAGCAGATCGGGATCCTCGACAGCGTCTACTTCCCGTCGGTCGCGTTGGTGCGCGGCTCCGAACCGCTCAACACCGTGCGCATCTACGCCGGCGAGCCGATCAAGGGCCCCAACGGGGTCGACCAGCTGGTGGTGTTCATCAGCGAGTTCCAGCCTCCAGCGAACCTGATCAAGCTCATCAGCCGCACGATCCTCGACTGGGTCGACGAGCAGAAGTGCCTGCAGATGATCTGCCCCGAAGGGTTGGTCATCGACCGCGAGGAGGATACTCCCCAAGCGGTCGCGGACGAGACGGCTCCCGCTGAAGGGGAGGAGGCGGCGATCCCCCCCAGCAGCGCGCCCTCCCTCCCGACGATCGACGACGTCTACGCCATCTCCTGCACCTCCCGCGGCCGGCAGATGCTCCAAGCGGCCAAGCTGCCCCTGTTCCACGAAGGGGTCATCACCGGCATCGCCGGCGTGATGCTCAACGAGGGCAAGATCCGCGACTTCACGGTCTGCTCCCTGCTGGCCGAGGCGCAGCCCAACTACCCCGACGCACGAGCGGCGGCGCGGGTGGTCGAGGCCCTCGACCGCCTGCTACCGGCCATGTCACTCGACCCCAAGCCGCTCTACCAGGAGGCCGAAGGGATCGAGTCGCAGCTGCGCAACATGGAGAAGCAGAACAAGGTCATCCAGCAGCTGCCCCTGCCGCAGATGTACGGCTGAGCCTCAGGCTCGCTGCACGGGCAGATACCGCGTGTGACGCCCCTGGCGTGACGACCGTACCAGCCCCTTGCGCCGGAGCAGCTGGAGGTGGTAGTTGACCGCCTGCTTGGAGGCCTTGTGCAACGCCGCCAGCTGGGTCGGCGTCACCCCGCCGCAGCGGGCGATGGTCTGCAAGAGCGCGTGGTGCAGCAGGGTCGACTCGCTGCCGTCGACCTCGGGGAGGCGCGCGGCGAAGGGGTAGTAGCGTCGGTACTGGCCGTCGCGGCGCGAGCGGACCTCCCCCAGGCGCTCGAGCATCGACAGGTGATGCACCAAGGTGCCGTTGCTCAACCCTAGCTGGCGTCGGATCCCGCCGAAGTGGACCCCGGGGCTCTCCTTGATGAACTGCAGCACCCGCCGACGCGTCGGACTCTCGCGCCCGGGGCCGACGCCGCGGCGCGGTGCGCTGCCGCGGGCTACGGCACCACCCCCGGGACGTCGAGGATGACGTGGTACGCTTCCCGTAGCGTCTCCTTGGCATGCTGCTCGAGCAGCGCCACCATCGCCAACAGGTCAGCGACGGTCTGGCCGGTGCAGCTCTCGCAGGGTTGCGGCCCCGGGGCTGGCCCTTGGAGCAGGTGGAGCCCACCCTCGATCGCTCCTGTCAGCGCCGGAGGGTCGGCGATGGCCAGGCGGCTGAGGGGTCCTAGGACCTCGTGTGGGTGCAGGGGGCAGGAGCGACAGCGGCCGCGCTGCGCGGTCGGTGAGCGGATGGCTCGAGCATAGGTGATGAGCGGGTCGCGGGCGCTACGCGTGGTCGCCTCCTCCGCAAGCTGCCGTCGCCGCAGCAGCGCGCGCAGCTGCCCATGACCATAGGAGCGTTCCTCCGCCCCCCGCAGCACCACCGCCTCGATCAGGTCGACCTCCGCCGTTGCACGGAGCAGCGCTGCCTGGCATCGGTGGTCGGCCAGGTCCCCGACCCCGTGCGGACAGGCGCTGCACTGGCAGACGACGGTCTGCAGGCCGTCGAGGTGCTCGACGACGCTTCGGCAGGTCAGCGCCGGTGCCCTGGCGCCAGCCCGGTTGCGTGACAGCCTCTGCTCCCCCCCGGTCGCGCGCGACCGTAGAGGGCCCAGGAAGAGGCGGCCCTTGAGGTTTGGGGCGCCTAGCGGCGGTCGCGCCGGCCCGGGCGCCCGCTGGGGCCCCGGCCCGTGGTCGTGGCGCTCCGCACAGGGTCAGCAGAGCGGGTGCGGCGGTGCTTGGCTGCGTAGGCGGCCTTGGCCGCTGCGACCTTGGCGGCGCGGCCCTGCGGATTCCTCCCGCGTGCCACCCGCCACGTCAGCAGCCGTCGATGTGCCCCTACGCCAAGCCCGATCGCCACGGCGCTGAGCGCCAGCGCCCAGATGCCGCCATCGAGCCCGCCGGGGGGCTCCGAGCGGACCGCATACTGCACCTGCTTGGTGACCGTGCCGTCGGTGTACTCGAGGATGACGGCGTGCTCCCCCATGGGATGGCCCAGGCGCACCTGGGTGTGGGTCCCGCTGCCGTTGGCGACCTCCTGGCCGTCGAGGATCCATCTCCAGTGGAGCGTGTCGTCGCCGTCGGGGTCCTCGAGGGTGACCGTGTAGATGACCGGCCGGGAGGGGTCGGTGCGGACGGTCGCTGCCGGATCGGGGCTGATGGAGGTGGCAAAGGGCGCGGTGTTGCCCTCGCTGACGAGCACTCGCCACTGTCGCTCGGCGGTGCGCCCGCCGTCGTCGACGCGGACGAACACCAGCGAGGTGCCCACCTGGGCGGCGGTCGGCGTCCAGGCGAAGGAGGCCCCGCCCGAGGCGACGAGCTGCCCACCATCGGTGCTCTGCACCGTCGACCAGTACCAGCCGACCTCCAGCTCGGCCAGGGGGGTGTCGGGGTCGCTGAAGTTGATCGAGAAGGGGACCGTGGTGCCGCTGGGGACCTCGATGCGCTGGGAGGTGGTGTTGAAGAGCGGATCACCTCCGGCCGGGGCCCATGCGGTGATCTGGGGTGGCTCGGGCAACGCCTGCACACAGACCTGCCACTGGGTCGAGACGGCCAAGCCTCCGGGGTCGGTGGCGCTCAGTGAGACCTGACTGCAGCCGGCGTAGTCCTTGGGCGGGAGGATGGTGACCAATCCGTCGTCGTCGATGGAGAGGCGCAGTGGAGCGCCTCCGTTGACCGCGATGGTCAACGGGTCCGATTCGGGATCGGCGAAGAAGGGGCGGACATCGACCACTCTGGCCTCGTCCTCGCGCAGGCTCAGCGTCGCCGGCCCGCCATGGATCAGGACCGGGGCGTGGTTGGGTGGCCGGGGCGGATGGAGCGACATCAGCACGTCGAGCTGGTAGGTGGCGATCGCCGCATCGTCAGAGAGGTCCTCGGGGTCCTCGGCCAGTCCGACCTTGGCGGCGACCACCAGGCCATAGGGACCGCTGGGGGTCGGCGCCGCGGTGAGCACCACGCGGTCGGTGAGGTTGCGCGGGGTCGAGAAGACGAAGTTGGTCGCCTCCTTCCACAACGAGCCGTTGGGCGAGAACAGCAGCAGGGAATAGACCCCCCAGCTCCAGGTGCGCAGCGTCAGCGTGGCCGTGAGGCCCTCCCCCGGCAGCAGGTCGACGTGGACCCAGTCGTAGGTGTCATTGGCCTCGTCGACGCCGCCGGTGCGCGTGGTGTTGTAGCTGAGGGTCGGCGCCGCGCTCATCTGGTTGTCGTTGTCGCTGGTGCGGTTGGTGCGCAGCAGGCTCAGGGAGAGGTCGAAGCTCCCCGAGTCGGCCTGGAGGCGCACGTAGTAGGTCCCGGTGTAGCTGGCGCTGCCCTCGAGCCGCAGGGTCGTGCCGGTGCCCCATTGGAGGTCGACCCATTGGCTGCGGTCTCCCACGCGGTCCGCCAGCCGCGCGTCGAGCTGGGCGCCGGAACGCTCGGCGGTGATGGTGATGTTGGCATGCTCGGCACTGGGACCGCCTTGCAGGCTGAGCGCGAACCAGCGGTACTCGGTGCGGCTGGAGTGGACCAACGACGCCTCGGCGGGGAACCCCTGCAGCAGCGGGGTCGGGTCTTCGACGGCAAGGTCGAGGATGTAGGCCGACGAGCCGGCGATCGCCCGTAGCGCCACGAAGTGGGTGCCGGGGCGCACCACCAGCACCTGCAGGGGGTTGAACACCCCGCTGCGGTTGGAGGAATCGAGCAGGGCGTGGCTGGGTCCATAGAGGTCGATCGCCAGCCGCGCGTCACCCGAGCCACCGGTGGTCAGCGCCGCGGTGGTGTTGATCACCTGCCCCGCTTGCGCCTCGAAGGAGAAGAAGTCGACCAGGTCGTCGGCGACCGAGACGTTGCCGAGCATCTGGCCGGTGCTGCTGGAGAAGGGGGTCGCCTCGGAGAAGGTGTTGTCGGTATCGACCGTCGCACCCACCAGGCCCCCAAGGAGCAGCGGCGGCAGCAACAGCAGGAGCGCCCAGAGCAGGGCCGCGCCGCCCCTACTCCTCGCCGTCCCAGGCACGCCCACGCTCCTCCTCCAGCTCCTCGAGCAACTCCCGTTGCAGCGTCCGACCGCGGACCGCCAGGGCCAGGGGCACCCCGATCACGATCGGCAGCGCGATGATCAGGAGCACCTGGGTCGTCGGCGAGTCCCACACCGACGCCGTCGAGGCCACCTCCAACGCCGGCCCGGGGAGGATGAGCACCTGCTTGGAGTTGCCCACGCCCGCACCGTCATCGGCACGGAAGGTGATGGTGTGGGTCCCCGCCGGCAGGGTGGTGGAGAGGCGGAAGACCGCCCCCTCACGCACCTCCCCGCTGATGCGATTGAGGCTGTAGGCCTTCTCGTCGACGAGCACCTCGACGAGGGCGACCGACCCTTCGGGGTCGGCGTAGGTGACACTGAACGAGAAGGTGGTCGCCGTCGTCCCGCGGGTGGGGGTCACCGACGCCTTCGAGAGCACGGGCGGGTCGTTGACCGCGAGCACGCTCATCGCCACGGTCGCGACGGCAGTCTGGCCCGACGGGTCGGCGGCCGTCAGCACGAGGGTGCCGTTGCCCGACCAGTCCTTGGGCAACGCGATCGAGACGTACGTCCCCTCGATCGTGGCCTCGAGCGGTGCGGTGACCGTGCGCTCGAAGGTCAGCGTGTCGCCGTCGGGGTCGTCGAAGAGCGCCAGCAGGTCGATCAGCGGCCGGGGCGCGGCGTCCTCCTGCAGCGTCAGGGCGGCGACGGTCTGGTGGTAGGCCTCGTTGAGCCGCGGCGGGTCGTTCTGGTCGCCCACCAGCAGCGGCACCAGCACCGAGGCGCTGCGGTTGGTCGGGTCGGTGGCGATGACCACCAGCTGGTCGGTGCCGTGGAAGTCGAGTCCGCCCGTCAGGGTCAGCTGGTCGCCCTCCAGCAGGGTCTGGACGTTCCCCGAGTCGGTGCGAGCCTCATAGTGCAGCGTCTCGTCGTCGCCGTCGACGAACCAGGCCGCCAGGGGCACCGGCAACGGGACATCCTCCAGCAGCTCCAGCTGCTGGGGCACCCGCGCCAGCACCGGTGCGGGGGCATCGGGGGCCGGCTGCACCTGCAGCGCGATCACCAAGGTCGCCTGTGCACTGCTGGGGTCGGAGGCCGTGAGGTTGACCCCTTCGTCGCCGGTCCAGTTGAGCGCGGGGGTGATGGTGAGCGTCCCATCGGAGGCCAGCGCCGCCGCCAGGTGGGCGCTGCTGACGACGCTGAGGTCGAGCGGGTCGTCCTCGACGTCGGTGAAGGCCGTCAGTGCCGGGAAGGGCAGGGTGAAGGGCAGGTCCTCGGTGATGTTGTAGGCGACGCTCCCAGGGGCGAACTGCGGCGCGACCGTCGGGCCGTCGTTCTCGGGCAGGACCTGGACGGTCAACGTCGCCACCGCGGACTTGTCGACGTCACTGTCGGCCCGCAGGGTGACCGCTGCGGTCCCCGTCCAGTCGGCCAGCAGCGGGTGCAGCGTGGCGTTGCCGCCGACGACCGTGACGCCGATGGTGTCGTTGGCGACGACGGCATAGGTCAGCGGCCGCTCGTCGACGAAGACCGTGGCAAGGTCGAGCACCACTTCCCCATCCTCGGCGATGGTCACGACCGGCAGCGGGTCGCGCAGGCGCGGCGGCGCCACCGTGGTCATGGAGAAGGAGTAGGCCCCGAAGCTGAAGGGGTCGCCGCTGCCCACCCGGATCGTGTGGTTGCCGCTGACGGCCGCGGTGGCGACGACGCTCAGGACGTCCCCTGAGGTGCTGCCGTTGGCGAGGAAGGCCCCACCGGGTCCGAGCACCCACAGGTCGACCGTGGGATCGGACCAGGTGGCGTTGTGGCTGAGCACCTGCAGGTCGACGCGCAGGTCCTGTTGTGCGACCAGTGGGAGTTGGTAGTAGTCGAGGTCGTCGAGACCCGCCGTGAACTCGCCGACGACCGTATCGGCCGTGCTGATGGGTTGCGCATCGGCGACCAGGTTGTTGTCGTCGGTGTGGCCCACCCAATGACGCAGGGTCAGGGCGTAGGCCCCGCTCCCCGCTGCCGCCCACACGCGGATGAAGACCGGCCCGGGGAAGGGTGGCAGGTACAGATAGCGCTCGACGCCCCCACCGACGCTGTCCGAGCTGTTGGCCAAGAACTGGTCGTTGGCCCCGAAGAGCTCGATCTGGAGGTCGGCGCCCGGCGGCTCCGTCAGCTGCAACAGGAGCACGTCGGAGACGTTGCCCGTGAAGGTGATCGCGCTGCCGTAGAAGTCACTGGTGTCATTGAAGGAATCGACGGTGTCGCCTCGGGTGCTGTTGTCCGCCAGCGGGGTCGCGGTGATGGGGCTGCTGTCGCTGTCGCTCAGGTGCGCAACGGTGCTGGTGTTGAGGTCGAGGTCGTAGGTGACGCTGGCTGCTCCCTTGCTGAACACGACGGTCACGAAGAACGTGCCATTGGCCACCGCGGCCGCCTCCAGCGTCAGCGGGTCCTGCTCGGTCGTGCCCTCGCTCAGCCGGAACCCCTCGCCGTCGAGGATGCTCAGGCGCAGCCCCGCGCTGGGGGTGATCAGGCGCACCGTCGCGCTGACGACCGTCGAGCCCGCGCTGTCGTTGGCGAACACCGGCACGGCATAGGCATCGCGGCTGTCGACCACCGAGACGGTCCCACCGATGGTGACGTTGGGAGCGGTGACCGTCGCGTCGACGAGGGCGTCGTTGGGTTCGCTGTCGGTGTCGGGCACCGGGCCGCGGCTGTGACTCTGGCCCCCTTGCGGTCCAGCGCCTGCGGCGCTGGCGCCGGGAGCGGCGGCGCTGAGGACCAACAGGCACAGGCCCAGGACCACCGCCCGTCCCAGGGGGGACGGGCGATCCGTGCGCAGGCCCATCGGCGACCGATGGCGGAGGGTCCGCTATTAAGGCTTGGTCACTCCCGTCGCCGGCGCTGCCCGCCGCGCGTCGCCCCCAGGGCGACTGCCGCCAACAGCGCGACCAGCAGCATCGCACCCTCGAACCCTGGCAGGCCGTTGCCGCCGTCCTTCTTCTTCTTGGTGACCGTCAACGGCATCGTGGTGTTGGCGTCGCCGCCCTCCTTGCTGTCGCTGACGACCAAGCGCAGGGTGTGACTGCCCACCGGCAGGTCGCTGACCGTCAGGGCTTGCCCCTCACCCAGCGAGGAGACGTTGCCGTCGGTGAGCACCAGCTCCCAATGGTAGGTCAGCGGATCCTCGTCGGCGTCCACGGCGTCACCGGCACGCAGGTCGACGTCGGTGCCCTCCTTGAAGGAGGCCGGTGCCTTGGGCATCAGGATCGCCACCTTCGTCGGCGGGCGGTTGACGTCGAGGATGGAGATGTCCCACAGGTGCTCGATGGTCTCGCCCTCGGGGTCGGCGATGCGCACCCGCAACACGTAGTCACCGGCGCTCAGCGTGTCGGTGTGGCTGTCCTGGTCGGTGACCAGGTCATAGCTGCTCTCGCGGCTGTTGCCCACCGGCAGGTCATCGAGGGTCCAGGTGTGGGTCAGCTGGTTGGCGATGTTGTCGACGTCGGCCACGCTGACCGAGAAGGACTTGCGTTCGCCCTCCCGCAGGACGATGCGGGTGCCGTTGTCCTGCGGCACCGGCAGGCTGCTCACCAACGTCGGCGCGTCGTTGATGGGGGTGACGCCGACCTCGACCTCCACGAAGACCGGTTGCTCCAGCACGTCGTAGGCCTGCAGGTAGAAGCTCTCCCCCTGGGTCCAGTCGGTGCGCAGGTCGCTGAGCTCGACCTTGCTGCCACTGAGGGAGACGTTGAAGTTCTCCGGCAGGCGCGCATCGTCGATCGCGATCGTCAGCGAGTCACCGGTCATCGCGGCATAGCCGGGGTCCGCAGTGTCGAGGTCGGAGAAGAGCGCCTTGATGTCGTTGACGACGAAGACCGAGGACTTCCCCTCGAGGTCCTCGGGGACGGTGACGCTGATGGTCTCCTTGCCCGGCACCACCACGGGGTCGTGGTTGATGTGGTTGACCGTCATCGTCGTCACGAAGGAGTCCTCGAACTCGCCGTCGGAGACGGTGAAGGTCACGGTCTCGGTGCCGAACCAGCCGCTGACCGGTCCGATCATCAGGTACTCGGTGCCCACGCCGCCGCTCTCGTTGAGGGCCACGGGGATGCGCAGGTTGCCGCTCCAGGTGAAGTCCATGTCTGCCGCGTCGGTGTCGATGTCGTGGAAGATGTCGACGAGCCGAAGGCTGAAGGGATAGCTCAGGCCCGGGCCGGGGGTGTCCTCGCCAAAGGACATCGCGCCGAGGGGTTGGTCGATCTGCGGGGCGTCGTTGACGGGGTCGACCGTCACGCTCACCTGCTCTTGGACGAAGTTGGCCCCGATGTTGGCCTTGGGGTCGGTCGCGGTGATGGTCAGGGCAAAGGACCCCGACCAATCCTGCTCCGGGACGACCGAGAGGGTGCCCGCCTGCGCGTCGATGGAGACGTCGACCTCGTCGACGCTGGCGCCGCTGACGGAGACGGCGAAGTCGAGCGCGTTGGTCTCGGGGTCGGTGAAGAACCCGGTGATGTTGTAGTCGACCAGCTCCTCGTCCTCATCGATGGTGATGTCGGGGATGCTGCTGCTGAGCGCGGGCCCCTCGTTGGGGATGGTCACCTTGAGGAAGTATTCGCCCGAGAGGACGTCCTCCCAGCGGTAGCCGCCGCCGGCGCCAGGGTCGATCCACGTGACCGGGAAGACCACTAGGTAGTAGTCGCAGGTGCAGCTGGAGACGTAGTCGTCCCAGGTGACGGGGCTGACGACGATGGGGTTGGTGGTGGCGTCGAAGAGCCCGCGGTCCTGGGTGTTGAACTTCCCTTCGAGGAAGTTGAGGTCGTTGTCGTAGAGGCTGATGTTGAACAGGTGCGAGGCCGCGATCCCCTGAGGGGAGAAGAGCACCGAGAAGTTGTCCCCGGTCTCGACGGGCACCTTGTACCAGTCCCAGTGGTCCTCCATCTCATGGAGTTGGTCGTCGAAGGTGACGGTCTCGGTCACCACATGGGCGGTGGCCGGCCGGTTGTCATCGTCGGAGGTGATCGCCGATGAGGAGGTGATGGCGAGTGTGCCCTGCCCTGCCCCGGCGGCGGCACGGATCTGGATGAAGACCTGGCCGTCCCCGCCGATGAGGTTGGCCGATTCGGGTTGGCTGACCGCGGCGGCATTGAGGCGGTCGAGCCAGAAGGGGGTCATCTCGCCCTCGTAGAGGCCCCACCGGGCCCAGGGGTTGTAGACGTCGGCGTCGAGGTCTTGTCCGGTGGCGGGTGTGATCACCAGGTGCAGTGGCGCATCCGAGCCGTCGGCGAGCTTGAACCACTGGAAACGGTTGGAGCTCTGGTTGGAGATGGTGAAGCTCGTGCTGCCAGCGCCCACCTGCGGGGGGTCGGTGAAGGTGACTGTCAGGGCGTAGTCGACCGGCAGGCTCAGAGGGTTGTTCCCAGCGTCGAGTGGCACGCCCATGAGCACGGCGAACTGCACTGCATCCTGCGCTCCCAGCAGCGTCCCGGTCTCGTTGCGGGCGGTGTTGAGGTTGGAGCTCCAACCGGGGGTGTTGAGGTTGGCGATGTTGACCCCGAAGATGAAGTCGACGTTGTAGGCGGTGTAGTCGGCGGGGTTCCAGTCGAGCATGTAGATCGTGATGTTGACGGCGGTGCCGAAGGGCACCTCGAAGAGCACCGCGTCGATGACGTCGGCGGGGTCGCTGATCAGGAAGCTCCCGACGAAGGTGTCGCCGCCGTTGATGAGCGCCGCTCCGGCGGGCGAGGTGTCCCCGCCGGTGTTCTCATCGACGACCGCTCGGCCACCGATGGTGCGACCGCCGGGGGCGCCCGGGACGATGTGGATGGCCTCCGTCAGCGAGAACATCCCCGATTCGCTGGCCCGAGGTGCCGAGGTCGCCGCAAAGGGCGTCCCGAAGGGATCGACGCTCCGGGTCGGGTCGGTGGTCGTCGCGGTCGTCGTCGCGGCAGTGGGCACGGCGATGACCGTGGCAGGGCTCAGCATCAGGATCGCCAGGAGGAGGAGTGTCGGGAGCGTACGGAGGGTGCGCATGGGGGTCACCAAGGTCGGTTTGCGGTCGCACACCCCGCCGCGTCCTCGAGGGCTCTTTCCCACGAGGGCAGGCGAGGGGGGCAGTGGCTGCGAGCACCCTGCGCGCGATTGATAAACACTCTGGTGCCTGGCGGCATCTTTCTATTTAGTCGCGGCTGCAGGATATTTATATTATGAACGGACGCGATGCCAGCCCCTGGCGAGGTCCCCCCCCGATGGCGTCGAGCGTGCCGCGCGAAGGTGCGCCTCCCAAGGTCACCGCCGAGCAGCTGGCCTCCAAGCAGAAGGAGATCTCCGTCTCGGAGTTCTTCGAGCGCAACAAGCAGATGCTGGGCTTCGACAGCCCCACCCGCGCGCTGCTGACGGCCGTCAAGGAGGCCGTCGACAACGCCCTCGACGCCTGCGAGGAGGCGGGCATCCCGCCCGACCTCAGCGTCCTGCTCGAGGAGGTCAAGAAGGACAGCCTCTTCTCGGTCACCGTCGAGGACAACGGGCCAGGGATCGTCAAGCGCAACATGCCCAACGTCTTCGGGCGGCTGCTCTTCGGTTCGCGGTTCCATGCCATCCGCCAAAGCCGCGGCCAGCAGGGCATCGGCATCAGCGCCGTCGTCATGTACGCCCAGCTGACGTCGGGCAAGCCCTCCAAGGTGCGCTCCAAGACTGGCGCCAACGAGCCCGCCCACGAGCTCGACATCCTGCTCGACACGCGGCACAACCGTCCCGAGGTGCTGCGGGAGGACATCCAGCTGTGGAAGGAGGTCGACCACGGCACCCGCATCCAGTCGGTGATGGCCGGGCGCTATCTGCGCGGGCGCAAGGGGGTCTACGAGTATCTGCGGCAGACGGCCATCGTCAACCCCCACGCGCGCATCGTGCTGACCGAACCCGATGGCACCGTGACCCTCTTCGACCGCGCGACGACCCGGCTGCCGACGATGACGGCCGAGAGCAAGCCCCACCCGCTGGGGATCGAGCTGGGCACGCTCATGACCATGGCCAAAGCCGCCGAGGAGCCGCGCATGGCCTCCTTCTTGGTCGAGCACTTCTCCCGCGTGAGCACCCGCGCGGCGACGACGCTCTGCGAAGCGGCGCTCATCGAGGAGGACCAGCGACCCTCGGACCTCTCGCTGGCCCAGGGCCAGCGCATGCTCGGGGCGTTCCAGAGCGTCAAGCTCATGGCGCCGAGCACCGAGTCGCTCAGCCCGATCGGCGAGGCGCTCATCCGCAAGGGGCTGCGGAAGGACTTCGCGGACCTCAAGCCCGACTTCATCATCACCCACACGCGCCCCAAGCCCGCCGTCTACGGCGGCCATCCCTTCCAGGTCGAGGCAGGCCTGATCTTCGGGGGCACCCTCGACAAGGAGGAGCCGGTGCAGATCCTGCGGTACGCCAACCGCGTGCCGCTGCTCTTCCAACCGGGCGCCTGCGCCATCACCCACGCCGTCGAGAACACCAACTGGCGCCGCTACGGCCTCGACCAGCGCGGTGGCAAGGGGATCCCCCACGGGCCGGTGATCATGATGGTCCACCTGGCATCGACCAAGGTCCCCTTCACCTCCGAGAGCAAGGAGGCGATCTCCGACATCCCCGAGGTCATCGCCGAGATCGAGCTGGCCCTGCGCGCCTGCGGGCAGCGGCTGGGGACCCACCTGCGCAAGCAGACGCGCTACAAGAAGCTCCGGGAGAAGGAGGAGATCATCCGCAAGCTCCTCCCCTTGATCGCCAAGAAGTCCGCCTCGATCGTCGGCAAGCCCACCCCGCCCATCGACGGGGTGATCGCCAAGATCATGAACGCGGTGCTGATGACCACCATCATCAACCACGAACCCCGAAGCCGCACGCACCTGATGACGGTGCGGATGCACAACTACACCCACGCCGCCAAGCGCTTCACGCTGCTGGTGCCGCTGCCCGAGGACACCACCCTCAAGGCGGCGACCCCCAAGCCGGCGGCACTGGCCGAGGGACTAGCGCGCTGGAAGGTCGCCCTGCCTTCGATGAAGAGCACCGACGTGGTCCTGCAGCTCGATGGGCTCGAGGGCGACGTCCTCGAGGAGCCCGAGCTGTTCGTCGAGGGCATCGACGAGGAGCTGGTCAGCGGCGCGGTGGCCTATGACCCGCAGGGTGGTGACGGTGATCCCGATGGGCCGGAGCTGCCCGGCCCGCAGGAGGAGGAGGGTGGCGCCGAGGTGGACACCGACGCCGACGAGGATGCTGCCGAGGACGAGGAGCCCGAAGAGGACGACTCGGAGGAGTGAGCATGGCCAAGCGCCCGCAACCCAAGACCCCCGCGACCACCCCTGCTACCCCGCGGGGGAAGAAGTCGACCCAGGCGGCACTGGTGGCCGCAGACGTGACCCCGCCACCCCCCAAGGGAAAGAAGCGCGAGGGGGTGCGCGCCCGCGGGACGAGCCGGGTGCACCGGAGCGCCTCGGTGGCGACGCCGGCCGCGGCCAAGAGCGCCAGCCGTCGGCGCCCGACCTCCGAGGAGTCGGTCAAGGGCCTCGAGGGCATCGCCAAGGACGTCTACGACATGATCGTCGCCACCGAGGTGCCGCAGCTGGACGTGGCCACCCGCACCAAGGGCAACATCGAGTTCGACAAGCGCAAGGGGGTGTGGGTCTATGGCAAGGGGATCTCGGCCAAGACCGCCAAGACCCTCGATGGCGCCTACGCGCTGCTGCGGTCGATGTACACCATCGACTTCATCAAGCAGATGATTGCGACCCAGAAGTCCTCCACCCTCCGTGAGATGTACTACATCTCCGAGGGCTGGGACCTGGCCAAGTTCCATGCCCAGGATGAGAGCGACCACCTGGTGGAGGACCTGGAGATCATCTCGGCGCTCATGCGCGAGGACTTCAAGCTGCGGCCCGAGGAGGACGGCGCGCGCGTCATCGGCAACCTCTCGATCGAGGAGACCGTCCGCACGGGCGCCAAGCGCACGATCAACTGCCGCGACGACGTCGGCGACGCCGGCTACACCATCCCCTACAACGTCGAGGCGGAGAAGATCAAGCTCAAGGCCGTCGACGCCGACTTCGTCATCGCCCTCGAGACCGGCGGGATGTTCGACCGGTTGGTGGAGAACGGTTTCGATGCCGACCATCGGGCGATCATCGTCCACCTCAAGGGCCAACCGGCACGCTCGACGCGGCGGTTCATCAAGCGCCTCAACGAGGAGAAGGGGCTGCCGGTGGTGGTCTTCACCGACGGTGACCCGTGGTCCTTCCGCATCTACGCCTCGGTGGCCTACGGGGCGATCAAGACCGCCCACATCAGCGAGTGGCTCGCCACCCCCTCGGCCGAGTATCTGGGCGTGACCGCCTCGGACATCGTCAACTACGACCTGCCCAACGACAAGCTCAGCGACCAGGACGTGCGGGCGCTCAAGGCCGAGCAGACCGACCCGCGCTTCGCCACGCCCTTCTGGAAGGAGGAGATCAGGCTCATGCTCGAGCTGGGTCGCAAGTCCGAACAACAGGCGCTGGCCAAGTACGGCCTTGACTTCGTCACCGACACCTACCTGCCCGAGAAGCTCGGCGAGATGGGCGTGCTGCGGCGCTAGGCTCGTCCCCACCGCTCGTGTGGATGCGTGGCGTCGCCGCCACGCACGCACCTGCCGCCGCTTGCGGGGTCAGACGTCATCGAGACCCATTGACACCGGTGTGTTCCCCCCATCCGCCTTCGGCCGTTGACCAGGCAAGCAGCAGCAATCCACGGTAAGGCTGCTCCCTTCCGGGCCTGACCCGGTCCCCGTGGCAAGTGGATGCCACCGCCCTCCGGCGGCTTGCCCCACGCTTGTGCCCATGCTGGGCGGCCCTCATCGTTGGATGGGGGCACGTCCGATGGCGCCGAGCCCCTCCGACGTCGTTCGCTCTGCCTAAAGACCAGGTTGGCGCGATCCCCGAAGGGATCGAGGGTGGGCCTAACACCCTGGCTAGACCTGTCACCGCCGGCGGCAGGTGCGTCCCCCTCGGCCGTCGGTGGTCGAGAGAGGAATCGATGGACTGGGGGGGATTTGAACCCCCGGCCTCTCGCTTGCGAAGCGAGCGATCTTCCACTGATCTACCAGCCCTCCACGATACTGCTGGCACAACGGTGCCGACGCACGGCAACGGCCTCGCCGCGCCCAGCGGGCGGGGGGAGACCGGGGGCTTCTTAAGGCCTTCGCCCCGCTCTCTGCGCATGCGCGTGCTGCACAAGGACCTGCGCGCAGGCCAGGTCCGATTGCGTGCCGAGACCCTCGACGACCTGTGGTACCTCAGTGGTCTCGTGGCCGTCGGTGACCGAGCCACGGCGCTGACGCACCGTCGCGACGAGACGCTGGGCACGCCCGCCGACGGCGGCCGCGCCAAGGCGGCGCCGCGCAAGCCGATGGTGCTGACGATCGCCATCGAGCAGGTCGAGTTCCACGCCTTCAGCGACCGGCTGCGGCTGACCGGCGTCATCGTCGAAGGGCCACAGGCTCTTGGCGAGCACCACACCCTCAACCTCGAGTGCGGCAGCGACGTGACGATCACGCGCGCGTGGAGCGGGCTGGACCTGCAGCGCCTCGACGAGGCCGTCGCGCTCTCGAAGACCCCGCTGGTGACCATCGTCGCCCTCGACGATGACGAAGCGCAGGTCTCGGTGGTGCTGCGCCAGGGCATCCGTCATGTCGCCTCGGTGCGCTCACCCTCGCGGGGCAAGCGGTTCCCCACCGATGCGCAAGCGGCGCAGAAGACCTACCATGGCGAGGTGCTGCGTGCGCTGCGCCCCTTGGGCGGTGACCACCTGCTGGTGGTCGGACCGGGCTTCGAGCGCGACGCCTTCGTCGCCTTCCTGTCCAGCCAGCAGGGGCTCCCACCGGTGCTGAGCGTCCACACCTCTGCCGGGGGCCGCGCTGGGGTCGCCGAGGCGCTTCGCAGCGGCATGGATGCGGTGCTGGCGGCCACCCGCGCCTCCGAGGAGCTGCAACTGGTGGAGAAGCTGCTCGAGGGGATGCACACCGACGGTCCGGTCGCCTACGGCCAGCCGCAGGTGCTCGCCGCGCTGCAGGCAGGGGCGGTGGAGGTCCTGCTGCTGACGGACGTATGGCTACGGGATGCGAGCCCGGGCCAGGCGCAGCTGCGCACGACGGTGCAGGAGCTGGCGCGGGGCTGCAACGCGACGGTCAAGGTGGTCTCGACGGGGCACACCGGTGGTGAGCAGCTGCACGCGCTCGGCGGTATGGCGGCGCTGCTGCGCTACCGGTTGCCCTGAGCGGGGGCGGCGGGCAGCCCCAAGGTGCGCAGCAGCTGGGGGAGTTCGCCCAGGTCCGGCAGAAGGTGCTGCGCCCCCGCCGCCTCGAGCTCGGCGCCGGAGCGCAGGCCGCAGGTGACCCCGATGGGGAGCACCCCGGCGGCATGGGCGCACTCGACGTCGATGGTGCTGTCGCCCACGAAGGCGACCTCGGAGGGCGCCAGCTGCCAGGCCGCGAGGATGCGCTGCAGCCCGGCCGGGTGCGGCTTGAGCGAGGCTGTCTCGCCGCGGCAGACCACCGGGTCGAAGTAGGGGCCGATCGGGAAGCGCGAGAAGAGCACCTGCAGCGAGGTGCGGCTGGTGTTGGTCAGCAGGGCCGTGGGCACCTGCCGTTCGCTGAGCCACTGGAGGGTCTCCACCGCCCCGCGCGTGAGGTGGGTCGAGGATGCCGCCTTGAGCTCGTAGCGCTGGATGATCCCCTCGACCTGATGCTCGAGGGTGGCCAGCAGCGGCCGATCGGTCGGCGCGCTCAGGTGGGCATGGACCCTGGCCACCGAATGCGAGATGGGTGCGTGCAGGTCGATGAGGCTGGGAGGCAACCCGGCCGCACCGACGGCCGCGCGCACGTCGGCCTTGACCTTGTCGGCCTCGTAGCGGAAGGCGACGATGGTGCCGTCCATGTCGAGCACGACGCCTCGGGGCGCCATGCCTCCAGCACCCGGCGGGGGGTCAAAACACTTGCCCCCCGCTCACGGGCAGCCCGAGGGGATCGGGCTCAGTCCTCGTCGCCGCTGAGGTACTTCTCCATCAGCGGGGTGTACTGGTAGAACTTGATGTCGACGCTGCGCGAGTGGTCCAAGAAGAGCACATCGGGCGTGCGACGCAGCATGTTCTCCTTGGCCAGCGTGCTGATGAATCCCTCCAACGAGGTCTGCAGCGATTCGATGCTGGTGTCGAACCCGCGGACGAAGGCGCCGCCATCCTGGGCCACCAGGGTGGTCACCGGCGTCGGCGGCAACCCCTTGCCCAGCTGCTTGCGGCGCTTGCGGAAGGTGCTGTCGGGAGCCCATTCGAAGTAGGCGATCCCCTCGAGCTGGATGCCCAGCTGGCGCAGGTCGGGGACCTTGTGGGGCTGCATCAGCCCTTCGCGCTCGAAGCGCTTGCGCATCTTGGTCACCGATTGGCGGGTGACGCCGATATGCTGGGCGATGCGGTTGTCGGGGATGGTGGTGTGCTTGACCAGTCCCAAGAGTGCGGTGCGCTCGACGCGCGTCAGGTGGCGCTGCGGAGGGGGGGCGAAGTCCCCGAACCCCTTGGTCTTGTTGACGTCGAACTTGCGACCGAGGACCGCTGAGATGGGCGGCGCGTGGTCGGCGACGCTCATGACGTGGGACTGGTCGAAGGGGAAGTGGTAGAAGTCGATCGAGCGCAAGAGCAGCTCGTTGCCGCCCAGCCCCACCTCGATGGCCTTCATCGTCCGATGCAGGTCGGAGTACTTGCGGTGGTACATCATGATGTGGAATGCCTGCGGGTCCATCGTCATGTGCACGATCTCGGGGATCGGGTCGACGACCTTGTGCACCTGCTTGGTCAAGGTGCTAAAGCGCACCAGCGGGTTGAGCCGCCCGATGGCGAAGGAGATGGTCTCCCAGCCCAACCGCTCCAGGGCCGGCACGCGCACCGGGACGAAGAGTCCTCGGCGCTTGAGCCGGTTCTTGATCGCGGTGACGGTCGACATCTTGAGCCCGATCTTGAGGCCCAGGACGCGGTCGTTGGCCGAGGGATGGGTCACTAAACCGTGGAGGGTCTTCTGCTCGTTTGGTGATAGGGCGTTGGCTGCCATGGGTCAGGTAACAGGAAAACCGCTCTTAAGCGTTATCTTTCGGGTCTGCATGCTCCTGCCTCTTCCTGGGTGAGGATCGATGCTCCGCCAGCAGGAGCATGCTTGACAAAGGCACGCACCCTCATCGTCGACGGGGGCGGCCGACAGAAGGTGCGTCGCCACCGCCGAGGCCGCCGGCTGCACAAGCCCTGAACGTCCCGGGCCTGTCGGTGGCGCAGGGGGATCGTCCTTCGGGGGGGTCGGCCACCACAGAACAACCTTGAAATAGGCTCGCCCGGGATGGGACGCTCATGGCATCGTCGGCGGAGCATCTGCTGGCCTCTCTCAAGGGGGTCCCCGGCGTCCATCACGTCGCGGTCTTCAGCCGCACGGGTTCGTTGCTGAGCGCCTCGCTGCCCCCGGGGCTGCACGGGGACACGGTCGCCGCCATGGGAGCGTTGGTCTTTGGCGCCGCCGAAGCCCTGGCGACCGAGCTGCGCACCAGCGTCGGCAGCGCCACCGTGGGCATGGGGGATGGGTTCTTGCTGTTGCTCAGCGCCGGTGACCGGGGTGTCGCCTTGGTCAAGACCAACGAGCTCCCCGATGCGGCACTGGTCAGCCAGCTGCAGAGCGTCCTGGCACAGTGAGGGACCATGAGCACCACCGCCGATGTGATGGGCAAGCTGCTCCAGAACTTCTGGAAGGTCACCCCGCAGGAGCGCATCGAGCTGGTGCGCACCGGGGTCGAACAGGCGATGACCCAAGCAGCCGCCCTCGACCCTGCCCAGCGCAAGGAGCTGGTGAGGGTGGCGGTGACCGAGCTGGTCCATGGGCTGTCGGCCGCGATGCCCCCGCACGAGCGCGCCGAGGTGATCGCGGCGGCAGTCAGCCAGGCGATCCGCGAGCTTGGGCCCGACCTGCGCAGCGTGCTGGGCGCCGTCCTCGACGAGGGGATGCGCTCGCTGGGGGTCCTGCGCGACTGGCTGGTGCGGGCGCTCTCCGATCCCCAGACGCTGCGGTGGCTGCGCGACCTCGTCCTTGCGGGGCTGCGGACCCTCAAGGAGGTGGCGGTCTCCTTCCTGCGCTCCCTCTTCAGCGACCTGCTCGAGTCGACGCCGGTGCTGCTCGAGAAGGTCAAGGCGCTACTGGTGCGGTTGCTGCGGGCCCTGGGCAACGCGCTACTGGGCTTCGTGCGTCAGCTCGTCGAGGTGCTCGCCTCGCTGGTCAAGCTCTCCGACAGCGTCCTCAGTTCGGGCAGTACGCTGCTGAGCGACCTGTGGAACAGCCCCGAGATGGGCGACCTGCGGGTGCTCGCGCGCACCGAGCTGGGTGCGCTGCAGCAGAAGGTCCTGCGCGCCATCGACGAGGGGGCGACCACTGCCCTGGCGATCGCCGCTGCCACAGACCTGCCCCTCGAACGCGTGCAACAGGCACTCCTCCGACTGATCTCGGAGGGTGCCGTCGCCGCAGACCTGACCGCCCAGACGCTGCTGCGACGCCCCGGCGGCAGCGCACCGAAGCCCTCGACGCCTCCGGTCTAGTCCCCATGCCATGCCTTATCATGACAGAGGCGCCGCCGCGGCGGGGCGGGACCATAAGCCTTTGGCTGGGCCCTCGGACCAAGGTTGATATAGCGACGACTCCTATCGAAGGCTTCCTCGGGGGGCAATGGGGATGTCACGACTAGAGAACCAGTGGGACGGATCGTTGTCGTACTATCGGAATCTCGACTACATCGCACAGGTGTGCGCCGAGCAGGAATCGCTCCTGCCCGAAGGACCGCTGGGGCGCTCGCCGCCACAGTTGCGTAGTCTGCGTACCTGAAGGCGCCTTCGCAGCCTCATCGCCGGGCTCGGCAGGCACGGCCACCAGCGTTCGAGCGCGCCGCAACAAGGTTGAAATAGCGCCCGCAGGCTGAACGGCATCGGTGCAGTCCGTGCGAACGCAGGCACGTCCTGGCCGTTGGCGGGTGCTGATCGCCCCCCTTGCAGCGGCACTCCTGCTGCTAGCCCTGCTGAGCGTCCTGTCGCTGCCTGCCAGTGCCAACCCCGACGACGTGACTCTGAGCGTCAACGCCGGCCCCCCACAGACGGTCTTCCCCGACAACGCCCTGATCACGGTCAAGGTCACCGATGGGGCCACCCTCGGCGGCAGCTACGTCGCGACCGTCAGCGACGTCACCGGCGGCGCCGATGTGATCAGCATCGACATCTACGACGACGGCACCGCGCCCGACGACAACGCCGACGACGGGATCTTCTGGGGCGAGTTCACCGTCGTCGACCAAGGCGGGATCGATGGCCAGTTCACCGACGACGTCAACGACATCATCGACCTCGCGCACGATTCTGTGGGCAACGTCAGCATCGACATGGATGCCGGGGAGATCCCGCCCACCTGCTGCGGCATCGACTTCACCACCGACTTCCAGGCCCCTTCGATCGACGCGATCCTCTCGCCCGAGGGGGTCGTCGTCCACGCCAGCTACAAGGTGAGCCTGCGGTTGTCCGACCTCAACGACTTCCAGGCCATCTGGGACGACGGCCAGGGCGGCAGTGGCCTGCTCTCCAACGCCACCACCCCCTCCCCCGACATCTTCAACGCCACGGTCCCGACCTCGCTGCTGCCCGAAGGGGATTCGCAGATCACCGTGACGATCACCGACGCCGCCGGCAACGTCGAGACCCATGACATCCTCATCACCTACGACCACACGATCCCCGACGTGGAGCTGCTCAACACCGACAACGCGGTGATCGCCAGCGACCTCATCATCGGCATCGAGGTCGTCGACGCGCACCTCGACCCCACTGCGGTCACCTACGTCGTCGACGGCTTCGGCACGCCGATCCTCTTCACCGGGGCTGAGCCCAGCTACACCGCGACCCTCGACACGACGGTCCTTGCCGAGGCGCCCCACTACGTGGTGATCGTGGTCGCCGACGAGGCAGGGAACACCAACAACCAGCGCAGCCTCACCTTCATCGTCGACCGCACCCCGCCGGTGCTCGCCATCGACCTCGAATCGACCTCGATCGCCACCTTCGCCACCCTCGACGTGACCGCGACCGAGCTGCACCTGAGCGAGGTGACCTACTCCGTCGAGAACGAACCAGGGATCCCTCTGACCAAGGCGCCGGGCCAGCCCAACGGATGGACGGCGGAGGTCAACGCCAGCCGCTACATCGACGGGACCCACATGCTGGTGGTCTCCGCCATCGACGCCGGGGGTTCGGTGACCACCGCCGACCCGATCGAGGTGTTGATCGACCATAGTGGGCCCAGCGGGAGCATCGTCAGCCTCGGAGGGATCGTCGGGGGCGACTATGCGCTCGATGCCAAGGCCACCGACACCCTCTCGAGCGTCGCCCAGCTCCTCTACTCCTGGGACGACCCCAGCCCCAACGGTGGTGCCGACCTCACCCACGCCGGCAGCGACTGGGTCGCGACGGTCAACACCCGCGCGGTGCTCGACGGCCCCCACAAGCTGTGGGTCAATGCCGTCGACAGCCTGGGCAACGTCGAGACCGTCGGCAAGGTCGACCTGACCATCGACAACACAAAACCCCTGCCATCGGTGGCCATCCTCCCGGGGACCCAGTTCAACTCCGCGCGCTCGGTGGTGGAGATCACCGCCTTCGACAAGCAGGGGGTCACCGAGCTGGCCTATGCCGTCGGCGAGGGCCCGTGGGTCACCACCTCCTCCTTCGACGACAAGGTCAATCCCACCTGGTCACCGACGATCGACTGGCCTGGTGAAGGGGACCTGACCTTCAAGGCCCGTGCCCTCGACTACGCGGGCAACAACCAGACCAAGTCGGTGGTGGTGACCGTCTCGATCCCGCCCCCGGCCGTGGGTGGCCTGCGCGTCAGGGACAACGAGGATGGGACGGTCACGCTCACCTGGGACGCCTCCTCGGTGACCGACCTGCGGGGCTACCGCGTCTACCAGAGCCTCGAGAAGTTCGACAACGTCACGCTGCTCTTCTCGGTCGCCGAGGTCGAGGAGGCCACCACCTACACCGTCGAAGGGGTGCCCGGAGACACCGAGGTCTACTTCGCCGTCGTGGCGGTCGACTCGGCTGGCAACTACGAGCCGCTGGTGGTCGCCGTCAAGGTCAAGACCAAGCCCGGGGCGATCGGCCCCGGACCCGGTACGCCCCCCAAGGTCGACGTCCTCTCTGCCAGCACCGAACAGACGAAGGTCAAGGAAGGCGAGACGGTCACCGTCAAGGTCAAGCTGCGCAACAGCGGCGGCGCCAAGGCGACGGGCATCAAGGTCAAGCTCCTGGTGGACAGCCTCGAGGCGCTGACCGTCACCTCCGACCTGCTCGCCGGCGCCGACCGCGAGGTCTCGGTCGAATGGACCGCTGCCGGTGCGGGCAAGTCGCACACCCTCAAGGTCGAGGTGGTCTTCGGGGGACATTCGGAGCCCATCGGCGTCGGGGGCCCGGGCAACGGCGTGGTCAAGGTCACCAGCGTCGGCACCGGCATGGGCCTGCAGGTGGCCGGCCTGCCGGTGCTGCTGTTCCTCTTCCTGATGATGGCCCTGGTGGTCATCGCCCTGGGCACCGTCGGCATCGCCCGCAAGCTGGGCAAGGCCAAGGCGATCGACGCCGAGGCCGACCAGATCAATGCCGATCACGATGCCAAGGCCGCCGCAGCGCGCCAGCAGCAGCCGATGGGAGGCTACGGGGCACCGTTGGGGTACGACCCCTTCGCTGCGCCGCCGCCGATGGCGCCGCTCCAGGCTGCCGGAGGCTACGTCGCCGCCCAGATGCCGGTGCAGGGCGGCGCCAGCCGCATCGAGAGTCGCGATGTGGCCGGGATGTGGTGTGCCGTGGCGATCTGGAAGGTCCCCTGCGGCTACGAGCCGGCCGCGCCCCTGGATGTCGGCGCTGCCGAGCGTGCGGTCGCCATGGGACCTGGTGCGCTGCCCTATCCCCAGTGGTCCGGTCCGATGCAGCAGACCTTCGAGGTCCACGCCGACTTCGCCCGGACCATGACCCGCTACGACCAGCCGATGGTCGAGCAGGGGGGCGGCTGGGTCAACAGCGGCGCGCCGACCCAGCACAGCTGGACCGACACCCGGCGCATCAAGCTCCTCCACCCGGCGGCGCAGCAGACCTGCGGGCCGTGGATGGACAGTGACGTCCAACAGGCGGTTTCGCAGATGGGTGCGAGCCTACGATAGCGGTGCACGCTTGGCGTGCACCGACCGACCGGCAAGGTCGCGCGCGACGGCTCGGTGCCGCGCACGATCGCATCTGCGGGGGTACCCGAGCCTGGTCAAAGGGGCAGGACTTAGGATCCTGTCGCTAGACGTTCGTCGGTTCAAATCCGACCCCCCGCACTCCCTGCCGGGGGTAGTATACAGAAACCTAGAGGCTGCCGCCCTTCGTCGGGGGAGGATAGGATCGGGGAGTCGGGGGCAGGGTCCGAGGTTGGGCAAGATTACCCCCCCTCTCGAACCCTGCTGGCCCCGTCGTGCTCCCTAGGGGGGACAAGTGAAGAGTACAGTCAAAGCCACGGCCGGCGAA
>JAHFTX010000039.1:21592-24004 GCA_023265395.1 Thermoplasmata archaeon | reverse complement strand
TTTCCAAGTTTCTTGGCAAGGTAACCCCCGACAGCGATAGAATACGCCTTCTGAGCGGCATTCATGCTCCCGCTGCCAACAGTTCGGATGGCATTTGGCTTGAGAGATGAAATGTGTTCGTGAAAGTCCTTCGTGAATCGTCGCTCAAGGACCCTCACCCTCTTGCTCAATGCTTCCAATTCGCTTCTCATGGATTGATACTTGTGAACTGGCTGTTTTCGGAGTCGTTCGAGCTCGATCGTAAGCAACTCATTCTGTCGCGTAAATACTGCTTGCTCCTCTTCTGCCTTCCCGATAGTCCTTGAGAAATTCTCCACTGCATCAGCTAGTTGCTGATCGCTGTGGGATAAGAAGGGACGCAAAAGTGGTTGCTTCAGCAAGCTCTCAAGAGTCTGAGGTAGGATGTCTTCTGGAATATCTCGCTTTGCACAAGCCAATCGTAGGGCTCGAACATCGGCGTCAAGTACCGTAATCTCGCCCCTTAGCCGCTCCTGTTCCCGAAGCTGATGGTCTAGTTGGTCGTCGTCCACGCCAACGAGTCCTGTGTTTGTCTCCTGCCCACGGAGCTTCGCTAGAATGGGCCGGCTCTCCCGCTCCAGATCGGTGAGCTCGTCCATTTTCGTGAAAATAGACCTGATAACTGACGCCTCGGCTTTCAGCCGTCCGTATTCCTTGTATCTCTCCTCCACAATACTTAGGAAATCACGAATCGGAACTTCCGCCTTCGGGAGAATGAGCCTCGAAGATTGGTACTCACGCAGCAGACCAATCAATTGCTCATAGAACTGGGCTTCCCTCAGCCTTCCCGAAGCCTCCTGCCCTGCCATAGGTTGTAGGATTCGCTTGAATTCCCTCAGTCCTGTGATGAGGGTCTTCCGAAATCCAAATTCCCTAATGGCCGCATCAAGAGGGATAGATTGCCAGATGTCGAATTGCTGCTTCTCATCGGGCGGCATCATGGGTCTCAGGAGCGAGACCAACTCGGAATGAATCTGCCGAACCTTTTCGACCTGGAGCTTTGCCGCGCTCACATCCTTAGTTGCTTTCCTAGCAGTTCGGCTTCGTGTTTTCTCACCACTCTCAGTTTCCGCAATTAGGGATTCCAAGACGAGTTGACTCTTCTTCAGGTCGTACAGACGATCTCCAAGCAGCTTGGCGAAGTGGAACTTCTCAAGAACGGTAAGGGTCTGACGTTGGCCGGCGAGTTGACCCTCTCGAGCCTTCAGCGATTTATCGGTGGCGGCAACCTCGTCCTTGAGTTCCCCTATTCGTTTCGGATCGTTGGAGTTGCCAATCGCCGTGAGGACGCTATGTATGCGGGCGGCAAACGCTCCCAGTTCAGACCCAAGTCTGCGTTGATCCTCCTCGAGCTCATTCACCAGGAGAAGCAGCCGCTGGAGCGGATTCTCTGGGATATCATAAATGAGATTGAAGCGACGGTGGAATTCATCGGCCCCGACTATTTGGAATCGGCCCTTCCTAAGCTCTCGAAGGAGTACCTTCGTTTTCTCCGCGGAGTTACCCTCAGACACGAGTTCGAGTGAGTCGGGGCCTGAGACTAGGCGAACCTTGAATGACAACACATTCCGGTCCGAACTGATTAGACTACGCATCTTCGCCTGCAACGAGGGGTCTAATCGATCCTTCTGTAGCCCATGAAATGCTATCGCCAGAATGTTGAGCAGGGTGCTCTTCCCGCAAGAATTCGGTCCTTCAATGTAAACGACATTTGCGAGCTCTCTGGGGATGTGATCAAGTGTGAATCGTTGCGTGGAAGCGCCGTCGCTTCGGATTAGTTCATACTCGACGTTCAGCATATCGGGCGACCTCCTTTCCTTGAAGAATCGCCTCGATGATATCGTCCGCTGCAGCCCCGGCGAGTAGGTGAAAGAGTATTTCCCGTTCTAGCTCATCTTGGATGGCAAGCTCAATGAACAGATCAAAAGGGCGATCCTTAGACGGCATATTGTCACCTTAGGTGAACACTCCCGCTGTCGCGATCGGGAATTTCAAGAAGCGGAGCGATGAGAGCTCATGGATCGTCGCAATGGCGTATCCCTTCCGAAGACCCTCCAATTCATCAGAGGATATTGAGACCCCAAGCTGCTTCGAGGCAATCGAGTCGGTTTTGAAAAAGATCTTCGTGTTAATCACCGATGAAAGTCCTCTCGGCATGTCAGTCGGGTTTTGGGATGAAAAGATTACACCGACGCCCATGCTTCGCCCAGTTCGACATACCGTGTCAAGGGCTCCAAGTGCATCCATCGCACTATCACTATTATAGAACTGATGGACTTCATCAATAATGATCAACAGGGGTACACTACTGTCCTGGCGACTCTTTGCTTCGACAAGTCTATGCACAAGGTCCCGGAGAACGATTGCTCCAAATTGAATACCCGATGGTCTCCC
>JAHFTX010000039.1:0-21582 GCA_023265395.1 Thermoplasmata archaeon | reverse complement strand
GCTACATTGATAACTGACAACTTCCCAGGACTGAGAATGTCCGATACTCCGATGGATACTGCCCCTGAATTGTCAAAGAACTCGGATGCACTGTCAAGATTTCTCAAGATATTGTTGTACGTACCGCTATGAAGGGTAACGACGGAAATCTCACCCCTGGTATTCCGCGTCTTGAAGAGGCGCCCATCCGCCTCCGCCCTTGCAAAATACTGCACGAAGTTAGAGAACTTGAAGGTGTTCCCCGAAGCTCTCTCGCGCTCTTGTTCCTGCCAAAAGCGGAAAATACTTGGCAGACTCTGGGCGCCCACATCAGTAATCCCACGGAGCAATCCCGTGAGTGAGTCTGGATCGATGGCCGTGGCATCGAGCGTGACTTTCTTGATTAGGTCTCGTGAGACTCCCGGTATTGCCTCTAATGGTATGGTTGCAGGATTGTAAATTGTGTAGTTTAGGAGTCCATGCGATTCGAGTCCAAGTGTCTTCCATTCGGACATTACATTTGGATCGCTCGACTTCGATGGGCGGTCCATTTTCAATAAATCTGCCTCCTTGACGTTGACTGCTAGAACGGCTCCTTCGAGGACTTCTGTAAAGTACTGTGCGAGGTACTTTATTGCGACAGTCTTCCCACTCCCCGTCCGTCCACAAATCATTACTTGGTGGAAGAACATCTCAATCGGGAGCGATGCGGTAATGGGCACACCACTCTCGTCCTTGAGAATCTGATTCTGGTTGGCGTGATATGACGCCACGAAGACACGTGGCCCCCGGCTAGTCGTACCCAACGCCAGATCGATCTCTTCTTGTGTTGCACGCCTTGC
Organism: Thermoplasmata archaeon; assembly: GCA_023265395.1. Lineage (GTDB taxonomy): Archaea > Thermoplasmatota > DTKX01 > JAHFTX01 > JAHFTX01 > JAHFTX01. The sequence goes on along the minus strand of JAHFTX010000039.1, from coordinate 20,761 downwards.
TTTGGTCTGAGGAGGAATGAAGTCAATGTAGCCGTCGGAGCGATTGCTCAGGTCCTTAACCCGATAGGCTGTGACGAGATTCTTGCACTCTTGATCTTGAGCGAGTGGCGACAAGTCCATCTCGGCAATTAGGGGGCTCGGTGAGAACGATTCACTCTGCTCGCTTTCGTCTACCCGAAGGATGAATTTGGTTTTCTTATGTTCAACTGTGAGAAAGGCGCCCTTGGGGATCATCGCGTCTGTCTCCCGATCGGAGACGAGTCGAATCTTTCCGTGCGATTCTCCGAGTACTATCCAGCCCATTTCTTTTCACCACGCAAACCGTTCTTGATTCATGGTTGGATGTAGCTGTGCCCATCTCATCACGCGTTCAAGGTCAATCAGTTTCTGAGTCTCTCTTGCAAATCGCTCGGCAATCGCGATGGGTCGCGCCTGAGGGTTGCGAGTGTCGCCTTGTACCAGAATCAGATAGTGTAGAAGATCGAGGAGGCCTGACAGGAGACTACCGAATCTTGAAACCGTCTCAACGGAGAATTCAACTCGAGTCGGTCCCGCCTTGGTGGAGCGAAGATAAGCAAAGACCTTTGAGTTCTTCGATCTGATCGAGTCAGTATACCTATAGAATGCGGTCCGGTTCCCGGGAAGGAGTATCGAATTCGCCCAGTGTAGGTCTGAATTGAACTGTCCTTTGATTTCGGGAGTGTTATTGATCACAAGGTCGCTCTCACTATTCTTCACAAGAAAGACAGGGAGAATGTCCTTCTCGTGGAATCTCGCAATCTTATCGGAAAAGACGGTGTATTCATCTCCGGCGATAATCGGTCCATCGATTAGCAGTATAGAGTTCCGCGGAGTGAATTCCAAGAGGAAGGCTAACCTGTCCTTTTGGTAGTCCGCCTTGGATTGTCGCTCGGGCTCCTGAGTCTGCCTTATGAATTCAGATACTTCCTGAAGTCGTAGGGATCGGGTGTAGAAGTAGAGCGTCATCAGATTTAGCGGAAGCCAACGGGCGGGTGTCGCAACTACTAGGGAGTGAGAAGTCAGGAATGCGGTGCCCTCTAGTGCGGCGAAGCTCTTGACAGATTCGTCATAGGCACAGACCAGGTTGCGACCTGCAAGACCTTCTCCGGAAACGGCGTGAAGTTCAAACGGTCCGCCTTCTTCGATCTTTGCGAGGGTACCTTGCGAAGATGGATCGGGAGGAGGATCGTGCGTTAGATCGAGATTGACGGTTGACTCTGGAAGTTCAATTCGAGCGTTGCGCAATGCTTCGAGTGTATTCCTGAATGACGAGTGAAGTATAAGTCGCTCATGGACAGAATCCTTCTCACGAGAGGAGGCGGGCATCATTTGGCCTCGGGGGGACTCCTCGCGTGCACTATCGCCCTACCGGCGTCGAGCGACGAGTTGTACCTAGTGAAACTCTGGCGAATTGATTTCCGCTCCAAGGACTGATAGGCTTGGTGGGATCTTGATCCTTTTGACGGTTCGATGATTCGTGTCAGCAATCCTGAGACATATCCATACGGCATCGGTTAAGCATACATCCCCTCTCGTAGCCGCGCCCGCTTGACGTGCGGGTCCAACGTGTGCCGTTCGTAGAGCCGCGCCAGCCTCACCAAGCTTCCTTCGACCCTCGGCTCGAACCCGAAGTGCGTCATGAGCACCTGGAGCAGGCGCTCTCCTTGCCTCGCGAACGTGTCGGCCCAGCGTAGCGGCGTGTACCGTGCCTTCAGCTCCTGAGGCGCAGAGGACAGGAGCAGGTTGTAAAGCCGTCGGCTGACCACGAGGGTCAGAATTGCGGTCCAGACCAGCCCCGGGCCCAATAACAGGATCGGAGCCGCGCATGGCTGGCGCGGTCGGCCGCCCCTCTTGGCCTCAACCCTCTTCGTCGAACTACGCCGGCGCGACCGGCGCGGCGCCGCGCTCGAAGATGATTTCGCCGCGCCCCAGCGCGAGCATCCGGTCGATGGAGCGGCGGGCGCCGACGATGGTCTCGGTCGGCAGCGTGACCACCGGCTCCAGGGTCTCGAGCGCCTGCAGGACGTCGGAGAACTGGATGGTCTTCTGCGCGTGGCAGTAGCTGCGCTTGAAGGTGATGAACCGCTTGCCGGGGACCTCCCGCTGGAGCCGGTGGCTCATCTCCTGCTCGGTGGCGATCAGGATGGTCTTCGAGGCGTGCTTGCGGCTGTAGTGGATCATCCCCTCGGTCGACGCCACGAAGTCGGCGATGTCGATCAGCTCGGGGTTGCACTCGGGGTGGACCACCAACGGCGCCTGCGGGAACTCACCCTGACGGGTCCGCACCTCGGCAAGGTCGATGTCGCGGTGCACGTGGCAGTAGCCGGGGTAGGTGAGCACCTTCTTGTCGGTGAACCGCTGGACATAGAGCCCGAGGTTGACGTCGGGGACCATGATGACCTCATTGTGGGGGAGGCTGTTGACGACCTTGATGGCGTTGCTCGAGGTGCAGCAGACGTCGGCCTCGACCTTGACCTCGGCAGAGGTGTTGACGTAGGCGACGACGGCCGCCTCGGGGTGCTGCTGCTTCATCAGGCGCAACGTGGGGGCGTCGATCATCGCCGCCATGGGGCAGGAGGCGCGCAGGTTGGGGAAGATCACGCGCTTGGTGGGGTTGACCACCACTGCCGATTCGGCCATGAAGTCGACCCCGCAGAAGAGGATGTGCTGCTTGTCGACCTCCGAGGCTTGGATCGCCAGGCCCAGCGAATCGCCGATGTAGTCGGCGACGTCCTGGACCTCGGGCCGCTGGTAGTTGTGCGCGAGCACCACGACGTCGTTGGCCTTCTTGAGCCGCTCGACCTCGGCGGCGACATGGGCCCAGGGTTGGCTGCGCCACTCCCGGGCAGGGAAGTCCAATCCGGTCGGCATCCTTCGAGACCCTCGCGTCCTGGGCACTGCCCGACCGTGGCTTTTAAGGGTTTGCCGTCGAGGCGGTCACACAGGGGTCGGGGCGTGCCGTCGATGGCGAAATGCCGTAGCTGGCGGCCGACGCACGACGATGCTCGCCGACCTAAGGACGCCGATGGGCGCGTCAGCATCTGGGTCCGCCGCGGCGGTGGCGGCATCCGATAGCCTTTTGGGTTTCGTTCCGTTCCGCGGCGGCGAGGGGAACAGAGCGCGATGAAGGTCGGCGTCCCCAAGGAGACCTACCCCGGGGAGACCCGGGTCGCACTGGTGCCCGACGTGGTCAAGACCCTCTCCACCAAGGGGGTCTCCTGTCTGGTGCAGCAGGGAGCCGGCCTTGCCGCAGGCTATCCTGATCTCGAGTACAGCGCTGCGGGTGCGACCCTCGTCCCTTCGCGACAGGCGGTGCTCTCGGAGGCCGACCTGTTCGTGACCCTGCGCGCACCGATGAGCGAGGACCTCCCGCTGCTGCGGGAGGGGCAGGCGATCATCGGCACGCTCTGGCCGCTGCAGGAAGCCAACCAGCCGCTGCTCAAGCAGTTGGCAGAGCGCAAGGTCACGGTGCTGTCGATGGACCTGGTGCCGCGGATCAGCCGGGCGCAGTCGATGGACGTGCTCTCGTCGCAGAGCAACATCGCTGGCTACAAGGCGGTCGTGCTGGCCGCCGCTGACCTTCCCAAGCTCTTCCCGCTGCTGATGACCGCGGCGGGGACGATTCAACCTGCCAAGGTGTTCGTGCTCGGTGCCGGCGTCGCCGGCCTGCAGGCGATCGCCACCGCCAAGCGCCTGGGGGCCATCGTCTACGGCTACGACGTCCGCCCGGTGGTCAAGGAGCAGGTCGAGAGCCTGGGGGCGACCTTCGTCGAGATCGCCATCGAGGCCAAGGACGCCCAGGACTCGGGCGGCTACGCCAAGGCGGTCTCCGAGGAGACCCAGCGCAGGCAGGCGGAGCTCCTCTCAAAGACCATCGCCGAATCGGACGTGGTGATCACCACGGCCCTGGTGCCGGGCAAGAAGGCACCGGTGCTGGTGCCCGCCGAGGCGGTCGCACGGATGCGTCCGGGGTCGGTGGTCGTCGACCTGGCTGCCGAATCCGGCGGCAACTGCCCGCTGACCGAGGCAGGCAAGACGGTCATCAAGCACGGCGTGACGATCCATGGCCACACCAACCTCCCAGCGACGGTGGCCTTCCACGCCAGCCAGATGTACGCCCGCAACATCGCCGCCCTGCTGCAGCTGCTGCTCAAGGAGGGTGCATGGGCACTCGACACCTCCGACGAGATCGTCCGCGACACCTTGGCGACCCACCAGGGCGAGTTCGTCTCGCCGCGGGTGCGCCAGGCACTGGGGCTGCCCGAGCTCAAGATGCCCGAGCCGCCCAAGAAGGCTGAGGGGACCACTGCGCCCAAGGACGCCACAGCGCCGACGCAGGGCAAGGGCAAGAAGCAGCGCTAGGGGGCAGCACGCATGGCCATGGAACCGGGCGACCTCGAGGTGGGGTTGTACATATTCTTCCTCGCGACCTTCGTGGGCTTCGAGGTCATCCGCCGCGTCCCCTCGCTGCTGCACACCCCGCTGATGTCGCTGACCAACGCCATCTCAGGGATCGCCCTGGTCGGTTCGTTGGTGATCGCCGGGCGTCAGGAGACCCAGCTCGCGACCATCCTGGGCACCATCGCGGTCGCGGCGTCGGCGACCAACGTCATTGGCGGCTTCATGATCACCGAGCGGATGCTCAAGATGTTCAAGCGACGGGAGGGATAGCCCCGTGGCAGAGGTCTGGGACGTCTACACGGTCATCCGCAGCAGCAGCTACCTGATCGCTGGCGTCTGCCTGGTCCTGGCACTCAAATGGATGACCTCGCCCGACACCGCGCGCAAGGGCAACTGGGCGGGCATCGCTGGCATGGTCATCGCCGTCGCCGGGACGTTGGTCAACCCCGAGATCTGGGGTGACGCGACCACCCCTGCCGAGGTGCTGCGCCGCTACCAGTGGATCATCATCGGGCTGTTCGTGGGCCTGGCCATCGGCGCGCCGATGGCCATCTTCATGCCCATGACGGCGATGCCGCAGCGGATCGCCCTCTCCCACGCCTTCGGGGCGCTGGCTGCAGCGCTGGTGGGAACCTCCGAGTTCTACCTGGCGCAGGCCGAAGGGGTCGTGCTCGCGCCGATGACCTCGGTGCCGCTGATGCTCGAGGTGGTCCTGGGATTCCTCACCTTCACCGGGAGCCTGATGGCCTTTGGCAAGCTCCAGGAGATCCTGCCAGGCCGACCGATCACCTACCGCGGACAGAACATGGTCAACTTCGCCGTCCTCGGCGGGGCGATCGTGCTTGCGGCGGTCCTGGCGGTCAATCCAAGCCTGGGGTTGACCTACTGGTACCTCTTCCCGCTGCTTGCACTCCTGGCGATGCTCTTTGGCATCTTCTTGGTCATCCCCATCGGCGGGGCGGACATGCCCACGGTCATCTCGCTGCTCAACTCCTACGCCGGCATCAGCGGCGCGGCGATGGGTTTCGTCCTCGACAACAAGGTGCTGATCATCGCCGGCGCCCTCGATGGTTCGTCGGGATTCATCCTCTCGGTGATCATGTGCCGCGCGATGAACCGCTCCTTTAGCAACGTCCTCTTCGGCGCCTTTGGCGCCGTCGCGCCAGGCGCCAAGGCGGTCATCGAGGAGCGGCCGGTGCAACGCGGCTCGCCCGAGGAGGCGGCAGTGCTCCTTGCAGCGGCCAAGTCGGTCATCATCTGCCCCGGCTATGGCATGGCCGTGGCGCAAGCGCAGCATGCGGTCAAGGACATGGCCGACGCCCTCGACCACAAGGGGGTGGACGTCAAGTACGCCATCCACCCGGTGGCCGGCCGTATGCCCGGTCACATGAACGTGCTGCTGGCCGACGCCAAGGTCCCCTACGACGAGCTGTGGGAGATGGAGCGCATCAACCCGCTCTTCAACGACTGCGACGTCGCGGTGGTCATCGGCGCCAACGACGTCACCAACCCTGCCGCCAAGACCCGCAAGGACTCGCCGCTCTATGGCATGCCCGTGCTCGATGTCGACAAGGCCCGATCGGTCATCTTCATCAAGCGCAGCATGGGCTCCGGCTTCGCCGGCATCGACAACGACCTCTTCTACATGCAGAACACGCTGATGGTCTTTGGCGACGCCAAGAAGGTCGCCACGGACATCTCCGGTGAGTTGCGCAAGCACTGAAGCTGACAGCCGTTGGTCTGAGCTGACTGCAGTCGCGCAAATGCTGGGCTGCAGTCCTTCGGCAGGTCCCCATTGGCCCTGCGGCGGGCGTCGACCTGACCTACCCTTCGGTGCGGGCGAGATCGACGAGCAGGCGAACGCCATAACCCGTGGCGCCCTTGGGAATCCAGGCCTTTCCCGTCGTCTCCCAGGCGGTGCCGGCGATGTCGAGGTGCGCCCAGGTCTCCTCGCCCACGAAGTGCTTGAGGAAGGCAGCGGCGGTGATCGCCCCTGCCTCGCGGCCTGCGACGTTCTTGAGGTTGGCCACGTGGCTCTCCATCATCTTGCTGTAGTCGTCCCACAGCGGCAGGGGCCAGGCGCGGTCCCCGCTGCTCTCGCCAGCGCGCTGGACCGCCTTGACCCAGCGGTCGTCGTTGCCCATCAGCCCTGCGCAGGGTGAGCCCAGCGCGACCACGCACGCTCCCGTCAGCGTCGCCAGGTCGACGATCGCCTTGGGCTTGTACCGCGTCGCATAGTGCAGCGCGTCGCAGAGGATCAGTCGACCCTCGGCATCGGTGTTGAGGACCTCGATGGTCTTGCCGTTGGAGGCGGTCAGGACGTCGCCGGGGCGGTAGGCCGACGAGGAGGGGAGGTTCTCCGCCGTCGGGGCGAGCCCGATGACGTTGACCTTGAGCTGCAGGCGCGCGATGGCCTCCATCGCCCCGATCACGGCGGCCGCGCCGCACATGTCGAACTTCATCTGGTCCATGTCCTGAGCCGGCTTGAGCGAGATGCCGCCGCTGTCGAAGGTGATGCCCTTGCCCACGAAGACCAGGGGCTTGCGCGACTGCGCGGCGTTGCGGTACTCCATCACGATCAGGGCCGGTGGGTGGGACGACCCCTGGCCGACGCCAAGGATCCCGCCCATCTTCTCCTTCTTGAGCTCGGGGACGCCAAGGACGGTCACCTTGACCTTGGGGTTGCGCTTGCCCATCTGCTGGGCCGCAGCGGCCAGGTCGGCGGGCACCATGTCGGCCGGGGGCGTGTTGCCCAGGTCCTTGGTGAGGTTGACGCCCGCGTAGAGGGCACGCGCCTCGCCGATCCCCGCCGCCAGTGCCTTGGCATCGACGCCGCTGGGGCTGAGCAGGACGACCTGCTCGAGGCCGGCCTTGTCCTCCTTGGCCGCCTCAGGGGTCTTCGGCTGGTACTTCTCGAAGGCGTAGAGGCCCTGCTCGATGGCACCACTCACCAGCGCACCCAGGGGGCGAGGCTTGAGCCGCGGGAGGGCGCGCAGCGGGATGTCGATGCTGCGGATCCCTGCCTTGCGGAAGCGGCTCACCAAGGCGGCGACCGCCCGGAAGAGCGCCTGCTGGTCGAAATCCTTGCGCGCTCCCAGTCCGAGCAGGAGGATGCGGCTGGAGCGGATCGCACCGTTGGTGTAGACCATATGGCAAGAAGCGTGGGCGCCATTGAAGTCCTTGAGCGACAACGCCTTCCCGATCAGGCCGCCCGTGGCCTGGTCCAGCTCGCGGTAGTCACGGGGCACGCCCTCGTCCTTGAAGAGCAGCACCACCAGTGCGTCAGCAGTCGATAGTGCACCCGAGCCCTTCGCGGCGGAGATGGTCATGGGCGCCGCAGGGGGGGGGCCTGCTTAAGCCTTTACTCAGCAGCCAGAGAGAGCGGTACTCCATCGCCTAACGCTTCTTCGAGCGCGCGGGAGCCTTGTTGGGAGCAGGCTCGCTCGGCGGTGGCCCCGCGTAGGTGATGGCGTTGTGCGCATCGACGAGCACCACCGTCGGGACGTAGCCGTCAATCTCTTCCTGCTGCAGGTTGAGATAGCTGATGACGATCGCCAGGTCACCGACCGTGAAGAGCCGCGCCGCAGCGCCGTTCAATCCGACCTCCCCTTTGCTTCCGGGGATCGCATAGGTCACCAGACGGTTGCCGTTGGTGACGTTGTAGACGTGGACCTGTTCATACGAGGCGATCCCCGCGGCGCGCATCAGCTTCGGGTCGAGGGAGATGGAGCCCTCGTAATCGACGTTGCAACTGGTCACGATCGCGCGGTGGATCTTGCCGGCGAGGAAGCGCCGCTCCATGGTCGCTCCAATGGAGGTGCGTGCCTTAGCCTTGAGGGTGTGCGCTGCAGCCTCACTCCTCGGGATCCACCGAGCGCTTCTTGGTCGGAGTGCGCGCCGTGCGCGCCGATCTGCCCAGCGCGACCCGGCGGACCGCCGGCAGGTGCGTGGCGATCGCATCGGCGACCTCTTTGCGGGCGGGGGAGCTCCCGATCACAGCATCATCGATCTCCAGCAGGAGCCGTGAGCGCGAATCGAGCAGGCGTATCCGCTGGTCGTCGACGTAGACCGAGGAGATCTGGTCACGGCCGATGCGCAGCGCTGGAGCGTGGACCCCCGCAGCTTCGAGTCGCACCCCCAGCGCAGAGACCGTCACGATTCGGAAGGCGCCCCAGCCATGCTCATAGGCGACCAGCTGGAACGCCACGAATGCACCAAGAGCGAAGGCGACCCCCAGCGCGATCGCCGGCATCAGCAGCGACGAATCGGCCGGCATCCCGATGATCAAGAGTAATCCGAAGATGTAGACGGTCCCGAGCTTGAGCAGCAACACCCAGTCCATCGCGGGCAATCCGACGATGCGTGCGTGGGCAAGCTGTCCCTGCGGCGCGGCGGCCGTGTCGGGAGCCTCCGCCATGGTCCAACAGACGGTGGATGCAGTCTATAAGTCCCCGCGCTCGCCGCTGTCCAGGGCAGCGGTGCCTGGGGCAGAATCCTTATGGGCGGATGCCCCCTGGGCGCGCCTACTCCTGCGGGCCCATGGTCTAGTCGGTTATGACGTCGCTCTCACACAGCGGAGATCGCCGGTTCGAATCCGGCTGGGCCCATCCTTGCATACCCAGAGCCCGGTGGCTGCGCACTGAATTCGCGCAGGTCCCTCAGCTATGTTCCCTAGTCTCGGGTCGGGGGCCCTTGGGTTTGGATAGAAACGAACCCGGGCTCGAGCCGCATGACTGAGACTGGCCAGGCCGGTTTCCAAGAAGACCGCCCCTCATTCAAGGAGGGGTGATTCCGGCGGCATTCCGGGCCTTGAATCGAAGACCGGATGGCGCCAATCCTCGCGAATCCACTTCCCGTCGGACGGGTGAGACGGTCTAGACCGCGTAGATCCTGGATCTGTGGCCAAACCGCGTAAAGACCACTTTGTTCCCCTCAATCTCATAGATTCCGCGATAGTCGCCTATCCTGAGTCTGTATGCTGTGCGCGGGCCGTGGAGTCTCTTGATGTCCACGCCAGATCGCATTCTGCGAGGATCAATCTGAATCTTCTCAATCGCAGTGGCGAATCGGTGTCGTATCTCCTTCGGGAGCTTCCCGAACTCCCGCTCGGCAGGTTTGCTGAGCTCGACCGTATACACGTCGGCCAGCTCAAAATTGTAAACGCCGTTTCACGTCTTTCCACGGAACTCGGGCTTCTTCGTGGAGGCGTCGCAGGTGTTCCTGCCAGAACTCGCTCGGCGGATGACAATCCATGAACTCGTTCAGGACGTCATCGTAGCTCTCCCCGGCGATCTTGTAGTTGCGGAGCCTTTTCAAGGTCTCGGGCTTGACGGGAACACTCGTGAATGTCATTGAACTCAAAATTCTAATTACACGTGCCCGTTATTTAGACCTTCGCGATTCCCACACACTTGCGACACGGAGCGTGCCGTTGCTGCCACGGCATTCACGACCGGGGCGCGGTGGGTCTTCACCGTGCGGCACTAGGGGGGCGGAACTGCGCACACCCACAACCATGGTCGCGGTCCCAAGGGTCCAGATCCCCTCCCCCCCAAGGGCACCTGGCTGGAATAGGTTGCAGCCCTCAGCGCCCCCCGTCCTTACACTCGGGGGTGGAGGCCAAGGGCAGAAAGCAGCCGTGCCATGCCGAGCCTGGACACGCTAAGAAGTCCTCGGAGAGACTCCCCACGGGTGGATATGACCGCCTATGGCAGGATTTGAGGGGTATATGACCGCGGGCCTCATGCCCAAACCCCGCTTTGGGGGGCTAGGGACAGCCATGCGTCTCCTCCTGCCAGCAGTCGTGATAGTCCTCCTCGTGACCGCAGCGCCGATGTCTGCCTTGGTAGGTGCGAGTGACCCTTCCGATCCCTCCCCCATACCGGGTCAGCCGACCCTGACCCGCTCGGCGGCCCTCGACCTGTTGGCCGCCCGAGTCACCGCCGATCAGGCTGGGGCAGACGGGCCTGCGGACGGCACTCCCTACTGGACCCAGCTGACGCAGCAGTTTGTCATCGTCGCTGACCCTTCGCCCGAGGCTACCAGTGGCCGCACCAACGGTCGGGCGACCGACACCTACGCCGGCGTCCATCACAACCTCCAGGTCGATACCGGGGCGAGTCCCTACCCCTCGGCAGCCCTGATCGCCAGCTTCCAGGATACCTTCGACAACGAGATCTATCCCACCACGACCGATTATTTCGGGACCACCTACGATGTGGTGGACATCTGGGTCAGCGACATCGGCTTCAACGGGGGCTACTTCGGACCCGATGGTCCGACGGGCATCCGCATCGACGACGACGCTTTCGGGACCTGGGGCGAGGAGGTCGCAGCCCACGAGTTCTACCATCTCCTCCAATGCGACCATGACTGCGACGAGGACCTGTGGATCAACGAGGGCACCGCCGACGTCGCCATCCTGGTCAACTTCGGCTGGGCCGCCGCTGGCGGCTTGCGCAGCCACGTCGACGCCTACGAGCTGGTCCCAGAAGAGAGCCTGACCAGCTGGGGCGGCTCCGTCACCGACTATGGGCAGGCCTTCACCTACATGCAATACCTCAACGAGCATTTCGGGGGCAGCGCCTTCATGAAACCCCTCGTGGGAAGCGGATCCAATGGGTTTGGCAGCATCAGCAACCAGCTCTCCATCGCAGGTTCCCCCAAGGACGCCAAGGCCGTTTGGGTCGACTGGTTGGTGGCCAACATGGTCGACAACCCCGGCCTCGCCGATGGGGAGTATGGGTACACCACCTTCGATGTCCACCCCAAGACCTCCACGGTCAGTTCCTATCCCTACACCCCGTCGAGCACGAGCGTCGGTGGGTATGGGGCACGCTACTACAAGTTCACCAACGGGGATGGCCAGACCCTGCGCATGGACCTCCAGGGCGATCCCTCGATCCAACCCGTCTTGGTCATTCAAGGTCAGCTGGGCACCGTTGTGATCGAGGACCAGTTCGGTCCTATCATCGACGTCTCCGAATTCGGCAGCGCTGGCAACTCGACGGTGTACCTTGGGGTCGGTGCGACCACTGGCACCAGTTTCACCCTCACGGCAGACCTCGTCGACATCACGCCACCGAGGACCACCCTGCAACTGAGCCCCGCCGCCCCAGACGATGGCGCATGGTTCACCGTCGACCCTGTCGTCGATTTCGTCGTCGACGACCTGGCGGCCACCACCTACTTCAGCTGGGATGGCGGGGAGGATGTGCCCTTCGACGGGCCCTCATCGGTGAACGTCATGCAGGGCAAGCACGACCTCACTTACTGGAGCGTCGATCTGATCGGCAACATCGAGATCCCTCGGACCGTGCCACTGTGGGTCGACAGCCAACCACTGATCACGACCCTTGGGCTGGATCCCGCCCAACCTGATGTCAACGGATGGTACACCCAGCCGCCCAGCTTCAGTTTCACGGTCGACCGGCCCGAACGGCTCGATCGAACGGTCCACACCCTGGGGGCCGAAGGTGAGGAGGTCGAGGGGAGCGGCCCATTCGTCGCTCCTGAGGGGCTCACAGAGCTGCACTTCTGGTCTGATGGCGTCACTCCAGGCAGCCAGGAGCAACACCAGACTTCCATCATCAAGGTCGACACTCAAGCGCCGATCGTGGTGGCGACCGTCACCCCAGCGGAGCCCGATGGCCTCGGGGGCTGGTACGTGACCCACCCGATGGTGGAGCTGTCTGCCCCTGGCGAGCCGGGCGAGGTCCACTACTCCTACCGATTCGACGCCGGAGGTTGGCTGGACTACACGGGGCCGATCCTCCTTCCTCACGGGGTGACCTTGCTGGCGTTCTACGGCACTGACGAGGTGGGTCACGAAGGTGTGCCCGACACCATCGAGCTGCACGTCGACTTGTTGGGCCCGACCTCCGACCTGGTCCTCGATCCGGAGGAGCCGGATGGTGTTGATGGCTGGTATGTGACATCGCCATCGTTCGATTTCCAGGTGGATGACGACCCAGAGACCTCGATTTGGTACAGCTGGGACGAGGGCAACGCGACGCCACTTGGCGAAGAGGGCGTGACCATGCCACAGGGAGAGCACTCCTTTGCATGGTGGGCCGTCGACCCTGCGGGCAACAACGAATCCTCGCATGTGGTGGCGCTCAAGTTGGACAGCGTTGCGCCAGGGGCGAACCACTCCCTGAGCGAGGAACCAGGCCTCTTGGGATGGTTGACGCACGAGACCAAGGTGACCCTCACGACTGATGAGGCGGGAGCCTCCATCATGTTTCGCTGGGACGCCGAAGCATTCGGTGCCTATGCCGAGCCTGTCGCCGTTCCCGATGGGAAGCCCGTGCTCGCCTACTTCGCCGTCGACCCTGCGGGCAATACGGGTGCGACGACGATCCTTCGGCTCAAGCTGGACGCCAGCAAGCCCAAGGTCGAGGCGACGCTGGAGCCGAAGAGTCCCCAAGAGGGTCAGCGGGTGATGCTCGACCTTGCGCAGAGTAGTGACGACGACGGCATCAAGCGCTTCATGGTCGACTTCGGCGATGGCTCGGACCCGGTGGAGGTGACCACCACCAAGGCGACCCACACCTACGACAAGTCGGGGCGCTTCACCCTCAAGGTCCTGGCATACGATGAGGCTGGCAACGAGGGCTCTTTGGATCTTGCCGTCATGGTGCAATCCAAGCCCTTGGTGAGCCTCAACGGGGGCGGACCGGGCTCAGCATCGGTGCTCTCGGGGACGGCACTGGGATTGGTGGCACTGCTGGCGGCGATCGGGGTCATCGCGGCGCTCTTCCTCATGCGGCGACGCCGTGGCAAGGGCGCGGTGGCGCTTCCTGCTGAGGGGCCGCAGCCGTTCTACCAGCCGGCGTCGCAGGGACCGGTAGGTCCGGAGGGGTTCGGTCCGCAGATGGGTCCGGCCATGGGATCCCTGCCGCAGGGCCTGCAACCCGATGGAGGGCAAGGACCCCCAGGCGGCGCAGGCCCGCAGAGCGATGGTTGGACTGAGGTCGGGCGCTAGGGGCCAATGCCCCCCATCATCGTGGGGTCGCGCCGATCCCCGCGCCCCACGGGAGACGGCCCAACGTCGACGGCCCCCTTGAGCGCAGTGGCGCACCGAGGAGTGGTTCGAAGACCGGCGCAATCTGCCGACAGATCTTGAACGACCCACGGCCCGGGCCCAACGCAGTGAAGAGGGTGCAGTGCTCCGGCACGAACACACCCTTATCCCGCCCTTGCGGATGGGCCGCCGATGGTAGATCCAGTCCGCTCAGCGCCGACGCCGCGGCTGCTCTACGTCGTGGGGGGGATGGCCATCCTCTACCTCGTCTGGGGCACCACGTATCTGGCCATCCGCCTGCAGGTCGCATCCCTGCCGGTGTTCCTGAGCTCCGGCCTGCGCTGGGTCCTGCCGGGGCTGTTCTTCTTGGCGCTCGAACGATCGTCAGGGCGGAGCATCCAGCTCCCCCGCAAGCTCCAACTGGCGATGGTGGTGACGGGCCTCTGCTACTTTGGCGGCAACGGGCTGCTCTCGTGGGCGGAGTTGGCCGTGCCCTCGGGGATGGCGGCACTGTTCATCGGATTGGTCCCGTTGTGGTTCTATCTGTGGGAGTGGACCGACCGCGGCGCGGCTCACCTCGCACCCCTTGGGCTCGTCGGTATCCTCCTGGGGCTCGTCGGTGTGTTCCTGCTGGTGGCACCTCAGACGGGGCTGCTGCCTGGAGTGGCGCTCCAAGGCGCCCGGCCCGACGGGGCCGCGCTGATCCCCGGAGGCGTGCTGGGAGCACAGGTGCTGCTGCTGCTGGCCGCGCTCGGTTGGGGGTCGGGCGCCTACCACAGCGGCCGGGTCAGCCGGGCCCACAGACTGGAGCCATTGACCGTCGCCGGCTACCAGATGCTCTGGGGCGGCCTGGTGCTGATGGCGTGTGGGCTCGCGCTTGGGGAGCGACCCGCAGACTTCCTGTTGGCGACCGCCAGCAGCTGGTGGGCGTGGGTGTTCCTGCTCTTCGTCGCCAGCGGGCTGACCTTCTTCGTCTTCACCTGGCTGGTCACCCATGTCGCGCTGACCAAGGTGGGGACCTATGCCTACGTCAACCCGGTGATCGCCGTGCTCCTTGGTGCGTGGGTCGGCGGCGAGGGGTTCGACCGCTGGGTGCTCAGCGGCATGGCGGTCGTGCTCATCGCCATCGCCCTGGTGCGCTTGGCCAAGTACCGTTCCACCCCGTCCGCGGGAAACATGGTCGCCGCAGCGGACACCTAAGCTGTTTATGGGCCTGCGACGGTGCCGGGTCCATGGGCATCTCGCGAGCGCAGCCCCCTCGCCGCTCACGCGGTGCGGTCCCGATCCGCGTGCACACCCTGGTACGTGGGCAAGAGGATGAGGAGCTGGTTGCGCTGCTCAAGGCCCACAATCCCGAGGACTATACCCTGCGGTACTGGGAGTGGTATTGGCGCACCTCGACCGAAGTGCTGCTGGCGACCGATCGCAGCGGGACCGCCGTCGCGACCTGTCGGTGGTGCCTCCAGCCCGACCAGAGTGCGTGGATCGCCAGCATCCGCGTCCACCCCTCGCTGCGGGGCCGCGGGATCGGCCGTGCGCTGACGGCGCAGGCGATGGCCCGGGCCCATGAGCGGGGGATCGCCACCGCCCGCCTGCTCACCGAGTCCTTCAACGCCGCGATGAACACCATGGCCGGACAGGTGGGCATGGAGGTCTGCTCGTGGGTGAGTGTGTGGCTGGCAGAGGTCCGTGCACTGTCGGCGACCAGCCTCCACGACCCTTCGCGGCCCCTCGAGGGGGCGCGGGAGGCCTTGCGGCTGCTCGAGACCTCCCCACTGGTGCAGGCGACCGCCGGCCTGGTCTGCGGCTGGTACGTCTACCACAAGCCCACGGTAGCGTGGGTCGAGTCGGCGACCAAGGGCGGTCGTCTCCGCATCGGTGCCAGCGGTGCCGTCTGGCTCGAGGCGGAGACCAAGCGCGGCACGGACCGGGTGTTGTCGGTCCAGCCAGTCGTGTGGAGCGGCGGCTTGCCCACCGAGGCGCTGCAACGCGCACATGCCATCGGCTGTGTGGAGCTCCACCTGCTGCTGCCGGCCGGCCACAAGCGCGACCTCACCTTGCTGGGTGCGGGGTTTTCGCTCTCGCCGTGGGCAAGCTTGGCCGCGATCTACCAAGGGCGGACAAGTCACGCCGATGTCGTCGGCTAGGATCCAGCTGCTAGTGGGTCGCGGATCGGGGCCCGTGGGCCCGCCACCGGTTCGACGGTCGTGAACTTGAGGCCATAGCGCTGGATCCCCTGCTGGCGGTAGAGCCGTCGCAGGACGGAGACAACGGGGGTGCCGATCGTCGGTGTCTCCATCCACGAGGGGGTCAGCTGTGCGATGATCCGTGGCCCCTCTGAGAGTTGCACCAATGCCACGTGGTAGGGGCCGTCCATCTGCTGCTGGTAGGAGAACTCCCCCGGCGCACCGCCACGCCCGATGGTGGTCAGCGCATAGATCGTGCCCGTGCCGCGGAGGCGCACCGGCGTGCACTCCTCGCCGGTGGCACGCTCCATGATCGGCCCCCGTGGGGGGAAGTGGATGGTCCCCGAGCGCACGCCGCGTTCGCCCACGAGGCGGTACCGCGCGGCCGAGGAATCATGGTGTGCTGGCATGCTCACGTAGGCGCCCATCGGTGCCTCGCTCGGGGGGTCGAGGGCGCGGAGCATCTCCCGCTGCTGGAGCACCTGCATGGGGTCGATCTCGTGCCGTTGGACCGAAGCCTCGTCGGTGACGCCCCCGGTGGCGCGCACGCTCCCGCGGCGGTGCAGTCGTAGCGCTCCTCCCTGGCCAAATCCAGCGCCGGCGACCACCACATCCTCCCGCGGCAACAGCGAACCGGCGAGCCCTGCCAGCGCGACCAGCGGGCCGGCCGGACCGAGGTCCCCGCACCAGCGGCCGATCCCTTCGGAGAGGACCTTGAGCGCCTTGGGATGGATCGCGGTGGCAAGGCGGCGTGCGGTGCGGGTCGAGGGGGTGCACAGGAGCAGCCGGGAGGTCTCCGAGCGCCACTGCGCCTTGGCCACTGCCCCGATCAAGGGCTCGGTCGGGTCGGCTTGGTCGACCGGTAGCCGCACGCGCGGGTCACCGCTGCTGCGTCGCTCCGCCCCCAGGTGCTCGTTGGAGCGGAAGGAGGAGCCCTCGACGAGCAGCCCCCCGGTGGGGGTCAGCAGAGCAGCCCCCGCGCCGTGACCATAGAGGCGGCTGGCCCATTCGGAGGGTGAAGGGAGCCAGTCGCACGCGGCGATGACAAGCGACGGCTCCCCGCCCATCGTCGACTCCATCGCCGCATCGACGATCGCTCGCAGGGTCGCCGCCGAACCGCCGATGATGGTCCGCCACGAGGCACTCGAGAGGTCGAGGGCTTCTGCAAGCGTCGATGCGGGCGCCTCGCAGCCAGGCGGGATGACCAGTCGCACCGATGGGATCGCGCCCGGCCGTGTCCGTGCCTGCGCCAGCGCGCCCGCTCCTGCGGCAGCGGCCATCGTCAGCGCATCCTCGTCGATGTCGGCGATGGGCAGCGCTGTCACATCGTGGGGGCCGCCGCCGCCCCATGCGGCGCGCAGCACCTCCGTGCTGACGGAGCACGCCGGCAAGTAGTGGGAGAGGACCGCGATCCCTGCACCACGTCGAGGAGCGCGCCGAGCCATCGTCTCACCTCCACAGCAGATGCACGGCACAGGTCGCACCGCTGCCGCCGACGTTGTGGGTCAAGCCCACCTGTGCATCGGAGCGTCGGCGCGCCTTGGGCACCTGACCACGCAGCTGCGCGAACACCTCGGCGACTTGGCCGGTGCCGGTGGCACCCAGCGGGTGTCCCTTGGCCTTGAGTCCGCCGCTGAGGTTGACGGCGACCTCGCCCTCACGGTCGGTCGCCCCCGAGAGGATGGCAGGTCCGCCCTCGCCCTTGCGCGCCAGCCCCAAGTCCTCGATCGCCAGCACCTCGGCGATCGTGAAGCAATCGTGGACCTCGGCCACATCGAGGTCGCGGGGGCGCAGGCCAGTCTTGCGGAACGCACCCTGCGCCGCGACCTTGGTCGCCAAGAGGCTGGTGATCGTCGGTCGGTCATGCAGCGCCAGCAGGTCGGAGCCAGCTCCGCTGCCCCCGACCCAGATGGGCGTGTCGGTCAGCTTGCGCGCCAACCGCGCGCTGGCCAGGAGCACCGCCGATGCGCCATCGGTCGTCGAGCAGCAATCGTAGACGTTGAGCGGCGCTGCGACCATCGGCGCCTCGAGCGCCTGCTGGAGGGTGATCGCCTTCTGGAACTGCGCCTTGGGGTTGGCAGCGCCGAAGCGGTGGTTCTTGACCGCACAGGCCGCAAGCGCTTCCTTGGTGGTCCCAAACTCGTGCATGTGGCGGTTGGCCATCAGGGCATAGATCCCTGGGAAGGTCGCGCCTGCCAGCCGCTCCCAGAGCGTGTCGCCACTGACGCCAAGCCAGAACCGCTGGTGCTCGGCGGAGAGGTCGTTCATCCGTTCGACGCCACCGGCGACCACGAGGTCTGCAGCCCCCGAGGCGATGGCATGGAAGGCATCGCGGAACGCAAAGCCCGAGGAGGCGCAGGCGTTCTCGACGCGGCGCACCCCGATCCCGGCGAGGCCGCAGCTCTCGGTCAGCTGCGCAGCAGTGTTGCCCAGCTGGGCACCGCCGAAACCGACGGACCCGATGTAGGCCTCCTCGACCTCCAGGGCTGTTGCGCCTCGGTCGACTGAATCGACGCACGCGACGAACGCTTCGAAGAAGAGCTGCGGCGCGCTCAAGCCGCGTGCCCCGAAGGCGCTCTGCCCGGCGCCGACGACTGCGACTTTGGTGGGGAAGAGACGGCGCCTGCGGGTGCGGCTGACCCCGCGGGCGGAGGCCCTCGAGGTCCTGCGTCGGGCGGCGTCGGCCACGTTTCGTAAGCCTACTGCACGGAGATAAAGGCCACCGGGAAGTGCCGACGGGCGCCGCATCCGCGCCACGGCTGCACCGACGCGCCAACGCTTATGTGGGGGCACCCGGCATCGTCGCTCCTGGCCGCCGTGGCCAAGAGGTCGCACCCATGGGAGACGTCACCGCAACGCAGTTGTTCATCAACGGGCAGTTCACCAACAGCGCCGACGGTGCAACCTTCGAGACCATCGATCCTGCGACCAATCTCCCGATCGCCACCGTCTCCAAGGGGGGGACCGCCGATGCCGCTGCAGCGATCGATGCCGCCACCGATGCCTTCCAGAGCGCGGAGTGGGGGCAGATCGACCCGGCCAAGCGCGGACGGATACTGTTCAAGCTCGCCGAGCTGGTCCGCGCCAAGAAGGATGAGTTGGCCCGGCTCGAGACCCTCGACAACGGCAAGACCCTCAAGGAGAGCGCCGGCGACGTGTTCTACTCTGCGATGCTCCTCGAGTACTTCGCAGGGCTGAGCGACAAGGTCCAGGGGCAGACGCTGCCGATGGTCGGGCCACGCATCGGTATGGTCCTGCGCGAGCCGCTGGGGGTGACCGCGCACTTGGTGCCATGGAACTACCCCCTGATGCTGCTGACGCGATCGATCGCCCCTGCCTTGGCGGTCGGGAACACTGCCGTGGTCAAGCCCGCATCGCTGACGCCGCTGAGCGCATTGCGACTGGCCCAGCTCGGAGTCGAGGCGGGGCTCCCCAAGGGGGTCCTCAATGTCGTGCCAGGAGCGGGCGCCTCAGTGGGCGATGCGCTCGTGCGCTCCTCCAAGGTCGCGTCGGTGACGCTCACCGGCTCGGTCGAGACGGGCATCGAAGTCGCCACGAACGCCGCCCCGACGCTCAAGCGTCTGGTGCTCGAACTCGGTGGCAAGTCCCCCAACATCGTCTTTCCCGATGCCAACATCGATGCAGCGGTCAAGGGAATCACCAATGGAATCTTCGCCAACGCTGGCCAGATGTGCTGGGCGGGCAGCCGTGCCTTCGTGCACGAAGACATCCACGCTTCCATGGTCGAGCAGCTGACCAAGCGCGCGGCAGGACTCAAGCTCGGTCCGGGCCTCGACGCTGAGACGCGGATGGGGCCCCTCGTCTCCAAGGAGCGGGTCAGCGAGGTGCTGCGACACATCGAGGGTGGCAAGCAGCAGGGTGCGAAACTCGTCTGCGGCGGAAGCAGGGCCATCGACGGCGCCTTGGGCAGGGGCAACTTCATCCCGCCGACCATCTTCACCGACGTGCGCAATGACATGCCCGTTGCGCGCCAGGAGATCTTCGGGCCAGTGCTGGCGATCTTGCCGTTCACCGACGAGGCAGAGGTCCTCGCCGCCGCCAACGACAGCGACTTCGGTCTGTATGCAGGGGTCTGGACCAAGGACCTGGCGAGGGCGCACCGCATGGCCGCCAAGCTCGAGGCGGGCCAGGTGGCCATCAACGAATACCCGGTGACATTCCCACAGGCCCCCTTCGTCGGGTTCAAGCGCTCGGGGATCGGCTCGGAACAGGGGCTGTCGGCGGTCGACCACTACACCCGCCAGAAGACCGTGATGATCAACATCGGCTAGGGCTTGTTACCGCCCGACAGGGCCATCTAGGCAGGATGTGCGCTCGCGACGACCCATCCAGCTTTCGGGAAGACGAGCCCGCGAAGCGCCCCTTGAGAATGATTGCCCCGAGATAGGTCAACCGCCTCGGACCCATCGCCGTGACCTATGCCAAGACGATCGGTTTGCTGGGGGCTCGGACAATCTTCGATTTTCCCTGACGCTCAAGCACGACTAGTCCCGCCTCGGACAGGGCGATGAGGTCACGACTGACACGGCCTTGATCTCGATGCACTGCGGCGGCGAGCCGTGAGACACTGGCGAACGGGCCATCGTCCCTCACCGTTCGAAGCAATCGGACCCTTTCTTCTGATAGGAGCCAACTCAGGGTCTTCGGATCCAAAGGGATCGCGATGAACTCGTCTGGGTACCGATCAGGTGACTCGGCCACCTTGCGAGCAAGGTCAAAGGCCAGTCGGATACTCTTCTCAACGTTTGCCATCGGGTCTCACCTTCAACGACGCTTCAAATCGATGTTTGTAGACTTCCCAGTTTGAAATCAAATCCTCCTCCGAGTGCTTCAAGGCCCAATCGTAGGGAGGCTTGGGTCTCCTCGGGTCCTCGAGCGGGGTGATTCGCTCGTGCGCTGGAAGCCAGAACCGGTGGAGATGCAGGTGTCCATGCGAGGTGTCATACCGAACGATCTCCCGCCAAGATCCCTGAACAACGGCACGGTAGTTGATGGTGAATCCCTCCACTCGTCCCCGAATGATTCGCAATTCAATGTCAAGCTGGTCTTCGTCGGAGAGGGTCACTTGGAACCTCTTCTCCTTTGGCATCGTAAGTCATATGACATA
>JAHFTX010000075.1 GCA_023265395.1 Thermoplasmata archaeon | reverse complement strand
GGACCTGAGTAGCGCCGCGGGCGGGGCCTATGCCTCCAAGATCTCCCAAACGGATCCCTGTCCCGCCACAGCCCGAGTGTCCTAGGGAAGCGCTGGAGATAGGTTGACACATTCCTGACTCTGGGAGGGAACTCCCAGAGGGAGAGGAGTGTGGATCGTGGAGAGGCAAAGAGAAGACGTAGAGATGAGTGGGGGCCAAGCCCCCCCTCCTCCCGAGGGGGGAGGGGGGCGGCCGGCGACAAAAAATGTCGGTCGGCGCAGACACCCCGTCGAGACCCGTGCACAGGCCCTGAAGGCGCTCAAGGCTCCCGGCAGCAACTGCAGCAACGTAGCCCGTCAGCTGGGGGTGAGCTACACCACCGTCTACGAGTGGGCGCGAGAGGCCGGGATCAAACGGGTGGGCAAGGGAGGCAAGAAGGATCGCAAGCCGACAGGTGGTGTACAGCATCGGTTGCCGGCACCGATTGTAAAGGAGATCGTCGAGGCCAAGCTGGAGAATCCCGGCTGGGGCGTGAGGCGGATCAGCGACGCCCTGAAACGGCTGTTGGATCTGGGCGTGAGCCCGGAGAGCGTGCGGCGGACCCTGCACCGGCAGGGCGTGCCGCCGATGAAGGCCAAGCGCAGGCGGCACAAGGACATCGTCCGGCGCTTCGAGTGCAAGGATCCCGGCGACATGTGGCAGACGGACATCTTCGTGGTGCGTTTCGGGGCCAGCCGGCAGGCCAGGCTGATCGCCTTTATGGACGACCACTCCCGTTTCATCGTTGGCTGGGGCCTTTGCATGGGTGCGACCGCCAGCACCGTAATCGAGGTGCTCAAGCAGTGCATTGCCGAGCACGATGCGCCCCGGAAGCTGCTATCGGACAACGGCCCTCCCTATGCCAACTGGAAGGGCAAGACCAAATTCCAGAAGGAGCTGGCGAAGAACAACGTCGAGCACGTCCGCAGCCAACCGCGGCATCCGCAGACCTGCGGCAAGATCGAGCGCTTCTGGGCAAGCCTGTGGCAAGAGTGCCTGTCCAAGGTGGCCGTGGTGGACCTGAACGACGCCCGGCGTCGAATCGACCTGTGGGTGAAGCACTACAACTTCCAGCGTCCCCATCAGGGGATGGATGGACTGACGCCCTGCGACCGGTACTGCGTGGGCAAAGAGGAGATGCTCAAGCGCATGAAGGAGGGCGTTGCCCGAAACTCCCTGGAGATGGCCTTGGGCAGACCGCCCAAGCGGACCACGCGGGTGATCACGCAGGTGGACGGGCGGATCGTGAGCGTACGGATGGAGGAAGGGAAATACCCCATTTTGGAAACGGCGCAAGCCGAGGAGGTGGACCATGGGCAGGAAGAGAACGAAGGATCCGCTGGCCGGGATCGAGTCGGACGAGGCGTCGAAGAAGCGGGTCTGGACCGTGCTGCAGGTGCTGAGCGGGCAAATGGGGATCAGCGAGGCGGCGAAGGCCGCGCAGATCTCGCCGAACCGGTATTACCAATTGGAGCAGAAGGCCGTGCATGCGATGCTCCTGGCGATGTCGCCCACACAGGGGCGCGGCCAGCCGATGCAGCGGCTGCAGAAGATGGAGAAGCGCTCCGTGGCGCTGGAGCAGGAGAACGCCCGGCAGAAGCAGCTTCTGAGGATGGCCCGCAAGCTGTGGGGGCCGATGGCGGAGACGGACGGCAGGAAGGGCAAGGCGGAGGCTCAGGGCGCGGCAAGCGCCTAGGAGGCCAGGATGGAACCGGAGGGGCCACCCAAGGCGGAGGACCTGGATCCCCAGGTGGAGAAGCGCCTTTTCGCCATCCTGAAGGGTCTGATGGGCGGGGCCTCCGTGAACGAGCTGGCCGAGCGGCTGGGGATCAGCCGGGAGCGGTATTACGAACTGCAGCGGAAGGTCTTGAGGGTATCGAGGGAGGCCCTGAAGCCCGAGAAGCCGGGGCCGAAGTCAGTCCCGTGCGACCCCGAGACGGCGGCGCTCAAGCGCGAGAACCGGCAGCTGAAGCAGGAGCTGCAGAAGGCGAAGACGCTTCTGGACGTGGCCAAGCGGCAGGCCAAGGGGCCCCAGAAGGATCCGGACCCGCCGTCGCCACGAGGTCCCCGGCGTCAGGGGCACAAGGGGAACCGCTACCCGTCCGCGGAGAAGGCCCAGGCGCTGGGAAACCTGGATCAGGAGAAGGCCCTGGGCACGAGCCAGGCGGACTTCTGCCGGGCGACGGCGTACAGCCCCAAGAGCCTCGACCGATGGCGGTCGCGGCAGCAGGCGGGGGCTCTCAGAGACCGCCCGTCCACGCCCTTGCGTGTGCACAACCGGACCCCTCAGATCCAGCGCGAGAGGATCGTGCATCTGTACCTGGAGAAGAACGGCACCTACGGATCGGAGGCCCTGAAGATGGCCCTCCATGCCCCGGAGGGCAAGAGCACCATCGCCCGCATCCTCGCGGGGTATCCGTGGGGGCACCTGGAGGCGATCTGGACCCTCGTGGGCGCCTGCCACGCACTGGACTTCATGCACCTGGGACCCCGGACCGGCTGGGGCAGGCTGCTGACGCTGCAGGACGAGGCCAGCCGATTCAAGCCGCTCTGGGAGTTGAGGCCCAGCTGGTCCAGCCAGCAGGTCTGCCGCTACCTGGAGCGCGTCTGGGAGATCCTGGGCGTGCCCTTGATCCTGAAGCACGATCAGGGCAGCGAATTCATCAGCGACCACTTCCAGGGCTTCCTGAAGGCACACCGGGTGCTGAGCCTGCCCAGCCCGCCGTATCGGGGCAGCTACAACGGCAAGATGGAACGGACCAACGGCTTCATCCGGCTCTGGACCAGGCCGGTGGAGCAGCGTCTGCAGCACCATCTCCTGCCGCGGGTGCTGTCGGTGGCCTGCCAGGACCTGAATTACGAGCGTCCCTTGGCCGTGCTGGGGGCCAGGACACCGTATGACGTCTTTTCATCCGATGCTCGCGTCACCCCACAGCACCGGCTCGACCTGTTGCAGGCGGCCGGTGCGTGGGCTACCATGCAATCCGCCGATGATTGCACCAAGGAACGTGGTCTGTGGATCCGTAGGAAAGCGGCGGTGGTCGCCGCTCAGGGTGTGGGGCTCCTGGTCATCTGCCCCGGTAAAAAGTGTCAACCTGTCTCGGCGTGAATCCGGGACACAGGCGCTGGGGCGGGACAGGAATTCCTTGCAAGCCACCTCGACGAATTTCAAGAACCGGTACCGTTATGC
>JAHFTX010000011.1:68477-72463 GCA_023265395.1 Thermoplasmata archaeon | reverse complement strand
ACAGATGCGAACGTTCCATCTCCAAGCCTAGAGCGGTTCGGAGGATCTGAGGCAGCGTCCGCGACTTCCAGCCCGGTCCTCGATCCATCGTGCGACTAGCTCGGCGGTAGGAGGCGCCGCGCGGCTTCCACCACCCGAGGATGGACATAGTAGTTGGCGGCGAGGAGCCCGTCGAGTGCGGTCTCGAACTCCGTGCGTGAGAGACGGCATGCCCGGCATTCTTCCACAAGAAGGACGAGCGCACTACGAACTTGAAGCCCCATCGCGCGCGCGATCTGACGCGCCCGTTCTTCATCAACGAGGAGGAGGCTGGTGCGCTCCTTCCGTCCGACGAAGAGGATGGATTGTTCCCCTGCCCCGAGATTGGGCAGCCAATCAGAAGGCGGATTGACCTTTCGGATACGCACCTTTGCTGTGGCGAGGTATTCCGTGATGAGCCGCACGGTTTGGTCGTGCCTAACTGAACCCGCTTGCACCTCGCGAACGACTGCCTCGGTGGTCGTGAGGGGTCGGAATCGTTTCAGGATCCCAAGGCGACCGAGCCGCGCCAGGAAGATGAGGGTCGAAGTGTCAGCGATTGCCCGCACCGTCAATTGCCTCGAGCTCCGCGAGTAGACCTTGCATGTCCGTCCGATAGGGGATCCCTCGTCGCTGAAGTTCGGCAAGGAAGTCCCAGTAGGAGATCCCGCCCAATTCCGCGGCCGCCCCCGCGCTAACTTCTCCCCGGGCATACCGAAGGACAGCCTCCTCGACCACCACTTCCCGGGAGCCGATGGTGACCGCCCGCCGGAGGAGGGTTGCCCGATCAACATGGAGCCGATGGGCCATTTCGTCCAACTTAGAGAGGGTCTCCCGGTCGAGTCGAACCGTCGTGACTTGGGAGTGGCTCATGCAACTACAATAGAATCCTTTGTATTTAGGCCCACCTTCCTCCCATGGATGACCGATTGGCGCCGGGAATCATCCCCCCGCTCTGGCCAGCCGTGAGCCGATCGAGGCAGAAAGGCCGGCGGGAGAGATTCGAAGCCAGCTGAGTTCGATCCCCCGTGCGCCTGCTGGCTTCCGTCGGGGGCTACTCGGCTATCCGACCTGCCTAAAGTAGAGCGGTGGCAGTGGCTCGAGCAGGCCGAAGGCACTGATGACCTCGGGCGGGTCGGCCAGCAGCGGACGACTCGCCAGCCGCACCACCAACTTCGAGACGTTGGGTTCGAGTGCACCTTCGAGCGAGGCGATCACCGTCGAGATCGCGCCGACGTAGGTCTCCTTGACCAGCGGGATGTCGGAATCGTCGACCAGATCCTGGTCGACCTCGTCGGCGAAGGCCGCGACGGCCACGGCCGACGGGCGAAGCATGGCCAGCTCCAGCAGCCGCTGGGGACGACCGCTCTGGAGGCGGAGGCAGTCTTGGAGCTCCCCCAGCAGCCGGACCCCCAGGCCGCGGTCGACCGCCTCGGCGCGTTCGAGCAGCTGGTGGAGCAGCAGCAGGTAGAACCGGCCGACGTCCTTGACGTAGCAATCGCGCCGCAGCAGCGCCAGCATCGGGGCGTACTCGGAGCTGCGGCACAGGCGGTAGGCGATCGCCGGGCCCGAAGCCGCCGTCGGCGGGCGGCGCTCGACCAGGCCGATGCGCACCAGGGGACCCAGCACCGCGTCGAGCTCGTCGACGCCCAGCGCGTACTCGGTCGCCAATGTCTGCGGCGTGTACCAGCCGTTCTGGAAGAGCCGTCGCAGCAGCGGGACCGCCATGGGGTGGTGCAGCGCCGCCACGAGCCCTTGCAGGGGCCCGGTGATGGGCAGGTCCAGGGTCGCCTGGTCGTTCGGCAGGTTGGTCGGGCTCTGGGTCGTTGGGGTCATTGCGTGGCCTCCGTGGGAAGCGGGTCAGGGGTACGGCCGCCGCGGCGCGAGGATGCGCGGCGGCGGAAGAGGATGAAGAGGGCGATCATGGCGACGCTGGGGACGAGCAGCTCGTACTCGGGGATCTCGAAGACGCCGCCGTAGCCGCTGTCGGCCCCGACACCGTCGAAGTGCGGGGCGCCGATCACGACCTCGGGGATGCCGTCGTCGGTGACGTCCCCGCCGCCGACGGCCCACCCGAAGTGGTCGCCGGCGTTGGCGCCCTCGTTGGCCCAGTCGGCGTTGCCCGCCGCGAGGTTGCCGTTGAGCGGACCGTCGAAGACGTAGGCGATGCCGGTGTCGGCGTTGGCACCGCTCTCGGCGTAGGGGGCACCGATGACGATCTCATCCTCGCCGTCACCATCGAGGTCGCCGTTGACGGCACCGACGCTGTAGCCGAATTGGTCGCCGGCACCCTCACCGCTGATGCGGACGTTCTCGCCGGTGCGCAGGAGGATCTCGACATCGACGGCGGGGATCGCGAACCAGCCACCCCCGCCGTTCTGCGCTGCGGTGCTGGGGGCGTAGGGGTTGTTGTCGTTGCGGTACACGCCGTACCCGGCGGGCTCGGCGGTGGAGAAGACCACCCAGTAGCGGGTGTTGGGCGCCAGCACGATGACGAAGCCCGGGTCGAGGTTGACGAAGCCGGCCTCGATGGCCGCGGGGTTGTTGCCGATGCCGGTGGCTTGGCCCCACACGGGGATGCCGCTGGGCAGGCCGCCCTGGTCGGTCTGGATCTCGACGAGGATGGGCTGGGGGTTGACGACGGTCTCGAAGCCAGCGAACCAGAGGTTGGTGACCGCCGCGCCTGCGGCAGGGGTGACGAAGCCCTGCGCGCTGATCATCGCCGGGGAGACGAGCAGACCGCCGCCGCCGGGGAAGTTGGTCCAGATGCGCACGAAGAGGCTGTCGAGGGCCGCAGCACCGGCGGCGCCAGCGACGAGGTAGGCCATCCCGGCGTTGGCGCCGGTGTTGTCGTTGGTGGGCGCGCCCACCAGCAGGTCCTCCTTGGCATCGCCGATCAGGTCGTTGGCACCGGCGACCGAGAAGCCGTACTGGTCACCTGCCGACTCGCCGCTGAGCCAACGGTCGGGGGCGATCAGCAGGTCGAACATCATGTCGCGGTTGGGGATGGCGGCGGCCCACCCACCGACGAAGCCGCCTCCGTTGACGGTGCGGCCACCACCGGCATACGGGTTGTTGCCGTTGGCATACCAGACGTAGGCGCCGTTCCCACCGACGTGGGTCGAGGCGACCACCAGCCAGTAGGTCTGGCCCAGCACCAGCGTCGCTGGGGTGGAGAAGGTGATGCGGTTGATGCTCCCGCCGCGGCCCGCGGCGAAGTCCTGCCCTTCGCGGGAGCTGATGGCGACCCCACTGGGCAGGTTGGCAGCGGTGGTCTGGATCTCCATCTGGATGACGGTGGCACCGTTGTCGTCGGCGCCTCGGTCGCGCGCACCGACATCGACCCACAGCAACCGGCCGCTCTGCGTCGCGACGAAGGATTGCGCGATGCTGCGCAACGAGTGGACCTGCTCGTTGTTGTTGTTCCACACCGTCTGGCTGACCATGACGGTGTTGCCGAGGTCCCCCCCGAGGAAGATATCAGCCGAGCCCAGCCCGTACTCGCCCGAAGAGCCCACCAGCAGGTCGTCGATGCCGTCGCCGTTGTGGTCCCCGGCGCCTGCGACCGAGCCGCCGAAGAAGGCGTTGGCGGTGGCGCCATCGAGCTTGACGTCAGCCTGCGCAGCATTGGCGGGGATGGCGCCATCTCCGTAGAAGACGTAAGCCCGTCCGTCGGCGGGGACCAGGACGTAGACCCCGACCGCTTGGGCATGCATCGGCGCCCCGACGGCGATGTCGTCGCTGAGCGCCCCATTGAGGTTGCCCGCGATGGAGACGTCGTAGCCGAAGCGGTCGTTGGCGGCCTCTCCGGTGAGGGTGACGTCGGCATCGGCGGTGTCGTCGATGTTGGCCCAGTTGGCGCGGCCATAGTAGACGTACGCACGCCCCGCACCCGAGTCGGGCGCACCGATGATCAGGTCCTGCATCGCGTCGGCGTTGACGCTCCCACGGCCAGCGACGGCCCAGCC
>JAHFTX010000011.1:48077-68377 GCA_023265395.1 Thermoplasmata archaeon | reverse complement strand
CGCCGCCGAAGTTGGCATCGCCAAAGAAGAGGTAGACGCGACCACCGTCGTTGGCGCCAGCGTCGTTGTAGGGGGCGCCCACGGCGATGTCGTCGATGCCGTCGGCGTTGAGGTCGCCCACGACGGCGATGTCGTAGCCGAACAGGTCCCCGGCGGCGGCACCCGAGCCCTCTGCGATCACGGCCAGCGGCGGGTCGCCGGCGATCGCGCTGTCGGAGGTGTCGTAGTTGCGCTCACTGAAGTCCTTGATCCAGAAGTAGGCGTCGTAGGCGAGCTTGGAGCCGTTGTCGCTCAGCAGCGACGCGCTGACCCCGATCTCGAGGCGGTGGTCGTCGTTGCCGGCTTCGATGGTGGTCGGCTCGCCCCAGGAGAAGTCGTGGGCGCTCGAGCCGGTAAAGGGCTGCAGCGTGCGCGAGAGCACGACGCCTTGGCGGCCCAGCACCGTGACGAGGAAGTCGGCACCCAGCGGCATCTGCGCCGAGAAGCCGGTCGCCAGATCCTTGTCGATGTCGATGAAGACGTAGGCCGTGTCGACGCCCTCGAGCACCGGCAGGACCGGCGGCGGCGGACGCGGCCCGGTTGGCGGGGTCCTCGGTCCGGCCGGTGGGCGGTCGGGCACGGTGTCGGGGGCCAGCTCGCCGCTGAGCAGCCCCGCGCGGACCTCCAGGAGGAAGAAGGCGCCCTCGGAGTTCCCCAACGTGCGGTACTCGGTGAGGTCGACCGTGGCGCTGGTGGAGAAGTTGCCGTCCACGTGCCGCTCGACCGCAGCGACGTCCCAGTCGGAGAAGGCGCCGTCGATGCGGATGAGGTTGGGTGCCTCGTTGACGTAGGAACGGCCCGTGGTGAAAGCATCGAGCGAGGCGATCCCGGTGCTCAACTCGGTTCCCGGCACGTCGGCATGGATGCCAAAGGTGCTCCGCGCCGAGACGGTCAGCGGGACCTCGGCGGCGATCACCAGCCGCGTCGGTGCGTCCGAGGGCCGCAGTACCAGTGGCGGCGTGAAGGGGACCTTCAGCGTCCGCGCGACGATCGGGACTTCGGCGACCTGCTGGTCTTGCTCGGTCATGTGCCCGTCGCCATCGCCGTCGATGGCGACCACCAGGGTGCCGGCATTGGCCGGGAACGTCCCCTCGATGGTCAGACCCAGCGTGGAGAGCTGCACCTCGCGGCCCTGGGCCTGGAGGCTGACGCTCAGCACGTCGTTGCGCAGGACGTAGGGGATCACCGGCAAGGAGACCGAGCGCTGCGAGACCTGCACCACGCCGGGGCGGGTGGAGAAGGCGACGCTGCTCCAGTCCTCGTGGCCATCGCGGTCGAGGGTATGGACCATCGCCCGCAGGTCAGGGCCCGCCTCGTCGCCGAGCAGTCCCATCGGCACGACGACCTCGACCCGTGCGCGATGCGTGCCCCCCGAGACGGCGACCCCCTCGCCAAAGGCGTTCCAGTCGTCCGGGGAACGTTCGGTGTCGAAGGTCAGCAGCTGGGCAGCGCGCACCTTGCCTCCCCAGCCGTAGATCTGGACCATCGCATCGGCGCCCAGCTGACTGAGGGCGTAGCCGGTGTCGGCCCGCTGGTCGGTGTCGAGAAGGATGTGGGCCAGCTCCACCTCGTCCCCGGGCGGGTCGAGGACATCCCCGGCGACAGAATAGGTCAGGCCGATCAGATTGTCCCGACGGACCATGCCGAAGTCGATCATGTCGACCGAGTTGCGCCCGACCTCGTCGGTCCCGTCGGAGTCGGTGTAGAGGATCGATTGCTTGCCCCAGTCACCCAGGGAGCCATCGGCGACGATGGCCGGACCGGGGTTGAGGGTCGACAGCAGGACCAGCACCAAGCTGGTGACGACGAGCATCCCCACGAGCGAGAGGGCGACCACGCGCGTGCGCTGGCGGCCCGCGGCCTTCGCCATCTGGCGGCTCAGGGCAGGGGAGATCCCCTCGCGCTCCCGCCCGTTGACGAGGCCGCTACGCCCATTGACCAGTCCACTACGGCCGTTGACGAGGCCGCTACGTCCGTTGACCAGCCCACTGCGGCCGTTGATGAGGCCGCTGCGCCCGTTGACCAGCCCACTGCGGCCGTTGACGAGGCCGCTGCGGCCGTTGACCAGCGCGGTGCGACCGTTGGTCAGCCCGCGGCCGGCGACTGCACCCTTGGAGCCACGCACCCCGTTGCGCAGTCCGGTCGTCGAGGTGACCGCCTGCTCGGTGGCGTCGAGGGGTTGCATCTCCTCGGCTTCCTCGGGGCTCGCTGCTGCCAGTGGTGGGGTCGGTTGGTCTGTCCTGGTGTGCAGGTAGCGCTGTCCGGCAGCGATGGCAGCGCTCAGCAGCGATGCGCGGCGCGCCGCGGTCTGCTCGTCCTTGGGCTCGGCATCGAGGCTGCGCAGCGCCTTCTCGTAGCACTCGACCGCTAGCTTCGGCTTGCCGATGGCCAGCCACGATTCGGCCTGGTGCTGCAGCAACGCGCTCGAGTGGGCGCCGTGCTCGACCGCCTGGTCGAAGCTCTGGATCGCCGCGCCAGGCTTGTCCATCGCCGCCATGGCGCGGCCACGCAGCTCCCACGCTTGCGCATCCGCGCCGTCGACCGCCAGGGCCGCCTCGGCCTCGTCCCGCGCCAGGTGGCCCCAGCCGAGCGTCAGGTAGAGGTCGGCGAGCTCCCGGTGTGCGGCGACGTTGTCCTGCGACTCGATCGATGCCAGGAACGCATCCCGCGCGCCTGCAAGGTCGCCCTCGCTGCGCGCTTGCAGGCCACGCTGGAGGTGGCCCTCCCACACAGGGCCGCTCCAGGGCAGCGCCTGGGTCTCCTCGGCGGTGGCCAGTTGCGCGCGTGCCTCGCCCAACGCCGCCGCACCGATGGGCTCGAGCTCTTGCAGGCCCTCGGCGAGCGCCCCATAGGCCAGCGCGCCTTCGGGCGTGCCCACGGCCTGAAGGGAGGTTGTCGCCGAAGAGGTCGGCACGAAGGCATCGTGGTCGACCAGTCCCGCCGCGGCCTCGTCGAGATCCTCGAGTTCGGCGACCGAGACGCCCAGGAGCGGTTCGAGGGCCGGCAACGTCGCGCCTCCCTCGTCGATGGGCTCGAGTTCGCCCAGGTCCATCTCGGCAAGCACCTCCGGGTGGGGGAGCGCTGAGTCTGCGGTGGAGACAGCGACGAAGTCCGACGGTGGCCGCAGTTGCGCCGCGGCGTGGAAGCCCAGGTCGGAGATGGGGACCGTGGGCATCGAGGGGCGGCCGCGACCACCGACCTGGCCCAGCCGCGCCCCGCACCAGCGGCAATGGCGGTGGGACTGCGGTTCGACCGCGCCGCACTGCTGGCACCACCAGACGGACATCGGCTCGTCGTCGAGCGGCTCGAGCACCCCGACGACCGATTCGGGTCCGGGCCAGAGGAGTTCAGCGACTTCGCGTTCGAGGGCGTGCTCGGGCTGCCGTCCGCTCGCCTCGGAAGCGTCGGTCGCCGTGGCCTGCAAGCGCTCGTCGAGCCCGCGCGGACCGTGGGCGAGCTTCGCGAGGGCTGAGGTCACGACGGGGCTGAAGCCGGCGATCGCTACAGGCGGGGTCGGGGCGCCTGCCTCGAGGAGGGGCTGGGGACCTGCCGCTTGCAAGAGCACCTGGGCCTGCGCTGGCTGGGTCAGGCCTGCCGACATCGGGGTGATGCCCGAGGCAGCGGCCAGCTCCTGCTCGCGTGCTTCGATCAGGCCTTGCAGGGCGACCTCCTCCTCGAGGGTCAGGACCAACGCGACCGTGCCCTCCTCCGCTTCGTAGACGTTGCCGGCCTCGAGGGTCGCGCGCAACTCGGCGATGCGTGGGTCCTCCCCGGCGCCCTCGAGGGCGTCGAGCTTCTGCACCACGCGGCCGCGGCGCTCCTGCTGGTCGTCGCGGGCGGCGCTCGACCACACCCCGGCGAGGTCGAGCAGGGAACGGTTCTCCCCCAGCCGATCGAGCACCTGCTGATGCAACCGACGCTCGCGTTGCTCCCGCAGCGACTCGACCGTCGCCTTGCGACGGATGGCGTAGGTCAGCTCCACGATCCCGTTCTCGGCTTGCAGCACACGGTCGCTGCGCAGCAGTGCGGCGATCTTCTGGATCTCGGCACCGAAGCCGACGGTGTCGAGTCGGCGCAGTTGGCGGTAGACGCCCTGCTTGCGCTTGTGCTGGAGCGCGTCGGGACCCGAGCGCTGCAGGAGCGTCGCCAGCCCCAGCAGGATCGATCCCTTGGCCGCCGTCCGCGCCATGGCGGTGCGCAGTCTTTCCTTGAAGCCCTCCTGCTTGGTCTCCTGACCCGCTTCGAGCGCTTCCGCGCGGGGGCGGAACTGGATGCCAACGAAGTCGCGGTCCGCCTTGGCCTCGCGGCGCGTCATCAGGCTGCGGAAGCGCGAGGCACCGACAGCCTGCGCCGGCGCGCGCAGTGCCAGCACGTGCTCGAGGCGGTCAGCGCTGAGCGGTTCGAGGCTCTGCACCACCGCCGCTGCTGCCGGCTCGACCTCCGTCGAGATGGCCGGGTAGTGCGTCCCGCAGGCGGGGCAGTGGTCATCGGCGACGTCGAAGACGGTGCCGCAGACCGTGCACTCGCGCTGCGTGAGCTCCTCCAGATCCTCGGGCTCCTGCTTGCGGGGGGTCTTGGGCGGAGGGGCCCCTCCGCTGCCTCCGGGGGCGGTTGGGCGCGCCGCAGCGGGGACGGCTCCCTCGCTGGGGGCGAAGGGCGACTGCTCCTCCGCTGGGGCGGCTGCTGCCCGAGCGCTTCCTGCGCCGCCATGCGGTCGCACCGCTGCGGCCAGCAACAGCGCATCGGCGTCCTGGGCGTGTGAGCTCAGCGGCACGCTGCCGATGCCGACGATCGGCTCGCCGCCCTCGGCAGGCAGCTCGAGCAGCACATCGGCGACCAGGCGGTCGATATCGAGCACCGGAGGCTCGAGCGCCGCACCGCTGGGGGCATCGAGTTCTTCCTGGCGCGACTCCGTGAAGCGCTGGCGGACGACCTCGGCGTGCGCCGCGAGCATCGCCTGTAGCAGTTGGCGCTCCGCGGTCGCGTGGCGGCCCGCCGAGAGGAGTTCCCGCAGCGTCGGCACCAGCGACGCCTGGCTGGTCTCCTCCAAGGCGATGACGGCGGCGAGGAGCTCCTCGGGCGGCAGCACGGCAGTCTCGCTGCCAGGATCCTCCAGCAGGTCGCCGCGGCGCTGGTCGTAGGCCTTGGCTAGTCGCTTGGCGGCGATGGTGACCTGCAGACCGATCAGCAGGTTCTCGGCCTCGAACACCCGACCGGCGCGCAGCGCTGCTGCGACCGCCTGGGCCTGGGGGCGCAGCCCGGTGGTATCGAGGTGGCGCAGCTGCCGCAGGATCGCACTCTTGTGCCGCCCCTCGACCGCCGCGATGGAGGAGAGCGTCGCCGAGGTCGCGCTCTGCAGCCGCTGGAGCATCGTGCCCTTGACGCCGGCACGCTGCAACGCCTCGCTGACCTTCTGGCGCTGTTCGGTGCGAGCGGCAGCCTGCTCGGGGCTCTGGGGGGCGCGCTCGGGTGGGCCGAAGAGCACTCCCCGCCCCTCATCGGCCGCCTCCTGCTGGGCGCGAGCGAAGGCGCCCTTGAGGCGCCCCAGACGAGCGCTGATGTCGTCGAGGGTCTCGAGGGTCGGCGCTGCCGGGGCAGCGGGCGCTGGGGTAGGTGGGTCGGTTCCCTTGTCGGCTGCGCTCTGCTCCTCGGGGGGTTGGAGGAAGCTGACCTCGGCTCCTTCCCGCTGGGTGCGCGCGCGCATCGTCGCGCCGAAGAGCGAGACGCCCTTGCCAGGGGGGGTCGTCCCCTCCTCCGAGGTCGAGCGCAGGGTCCGGTCCCAGCGCTCTTGGAGGTCGCGTGCCAGCGGGCGATGCTTGGGCTGCTCGCCCTCCTGCGACTCTTGCGGGTCGTCGGCGGGCTGTTGCTTGTCCCCCGAACGCTTCGCCATGGTCCCTCGCAGGTGCACGCACACGCGCGTACCTAGTAAGGAGACGGATTCCGCAGGATGAAGATTCTATGATGCTACCACGTAGGAGCCGTACAGAATTGCTTCACATACAGACGTAATCGGAGGATGGGGACCGCCCATCCCACCCACCGATCGAGGGGTTCAGGCCTGCAACTGAGGTGCCGGCACGCCGGCAGAGGAGCGGTCGATCTCCTCGGGTGCGACGAGCATCCCGATGGTGCGGAAGGCGGACTCGACGTTGGCGCCCTCCTTGGCAGAGGTCAGGAACCAGGGTGCTCCCGTCTCCGCCGTCAGCGCATCGAGCTCGGCCTTGGTGACTTCATGGTCGGGAAGGTCGGCCTTGTTGGCCAACACCACCATGGGGACCTTGGCACCGACGACGGAGTGCATCCGGTCGATCCAGAACTTGAGCTCCTTGAAGGTCTCCTTGCGGGTGATGTCGCACACGACCATCACCCCGCTGACCCCCATGTAGTAGGACTTGGGCACCACCCGCGGGTCCTTGTGCCCGATGATGTCCCAGATCATCATCAACACCAGCGCGTCGTCGCCACTGGTGGTCCGACAGTGGACCTCCTTGCGCGAGACCTTCGTGCCGATGGTCTCGATGTAGGTGTCGTCGAACTTGTCGTAGACGAACTTCTTGATCAAGCTCGTCTTGCCGACGCCCGAATCGCCGAGCAGACTGATCTTCTTGACGACCCGGAAGGTCATGGCGACGCGGCGATGCTGATGGGTGCTTTTAACGTTGGTGGCCTGCAGCACCGTGCGGCGTCCGCTCTGATGGCAGGACCGAGGGTCCGAGGTGAGCAGAGTCGCTGCGCATCACGGTGCGTGCCGCGTGGCTGCGTGCGCACGCGCGTGAAGGGCCCGATGGTGGAGCCTTAAATACGGTCACCCTGTTGCCCGCCGCGGGCGGTGGCGCAGTGACGCGGATTGCCATCTGTGCCAAGCACGTCGTCGACGTCGCACGGGTGAAGATCGACAAGGAGACCAACGAGCCCATCCTCAAGGGCGTGGGCAAGAAGGTCTCGGTCGCCGACAAGAACGCCATGGAGGAGGCCCTCCGTCTCAAGGACGCCGTCGGTGGTGCGCAGCTGGTGGTCTACACTGTGGGCACGCCCGACGCCAAGGACAGCCTCAAGGAGCTCTTGGCCATGGGCGCCGACAAGGCGGTGATCCTCACCCCCAGCGTGCCGCTGAGCCAGCTCGACAGCCTGGCGACGGCGACCATCCTCGCCGACGCTATGCGCGCCGATGGGGTCCCGCAGATCATCGTCTGCGGCGACGCCTCGGAGGATGACACCAGCTCCCAGGTCGGCCCCCGTCTGGCCGAGGCGCTGGGGATCTCCAACGTCTCCATCGCACTCAAGACGACCGGACACACGGACAGGGTCGAGGTCAGCCGCGACAGCGGCAATGGCACCATCACCATCGACGCACGCTTCCCGACCCTCATCACGGTCACCGAGGAGACCAACAAGCCGCGACTGCCCAACATCATGCAGATCATGGCTGCCACCAAGAAGCCGGTGGAGCTGCGCGGCCCTGAGACGTTGCCGTCCCTGCAGCACCCCCCCGTCGGGCTGGTCCCGGTGCGAGTCGTCGCCCTGCCCTCGGACCGCAAGGGGATCATCCTCAAGGACCTCCCCGCCGCCGAGATGGCGCAGCGGGTGGTCGCCGACCTCAAGAAGGCGGGGCTGATCGGGGGCGACTGAGATGGTGCTGGCGGTCTTTGCCGAGGAGGAGAAGTGGGGCAAGGAGCTCCTCGCCGGTGCCCGTGCGCTGGCACCGGGCCTCAAGGGCGGCAAGGTGCTCTTCCTCAACATCGGACCCGATGGCGCACGCAAGGACCCGGCTGCCCTGCTCTCGGCGGGCGCTGACGAGGTCATCGACGTCGCGCTGCCGCTGAAGGCCTTCAAGGTCGAGGAATACACCGACGCCGTCGTCGCAGCTGTGGCCGGGTGCGACCTCAAGCTCCTGCTGGTGCCCGCGACCAAGAACGGCCGAGACGTCGCCGCCCGTGTCGCGCAGCGGCTCCAGGTCGGGTGCTCGACCGATACCGTGGCACTGCGCGCGTCGCATGGGTCCCTCGAGGTCGACCGTGCGGTCCTCGGCGGCAGCGCCCTGGCGACGTTGCGCTTTGCCAAGCTCCCAGCGGTGGCAACAGTCCCTTCGGGGGTCTTCGAGCCCAAAGGGGGCCACCAGGGCACGGCCAAGCGGACGATGGAGGTGACCACCGACGCGCGTAACGCTGCCATCATCGGCATCGCACCCCAGGCGGCTGGTGGGGTGCGCCTCGAGGACGCCAAGGTCGTCGTCGCCGCCGGTCGAGGCCTCAAGAAGAAGGAGGACCTCAAGCTCTGTGACGCGCTCGCCGCTGCCGTCGGCGGAGAGGTCGGGTGCACCCGGCCACTGAGCGCCGACCTCAAGTGGCTCTCCGAATCCCACTGGATCGGACTGAGCGGCAAGCGCGTGCGGCCCAAGCTCTACTTCGCGGTCGGCGTCAGCGGTCAGATCCAGCATGTCGCAGGGATGCGCGACAGCGGGACCATCGTCGCGATCAACAAGGACCCCGACTGTCCGATGTTCAGCAACACCGACTACGGCCTGGTGGGAGACCTCTATGAGATCGTCCCTGCGCTCGTCGCCGCCATCACGGCCGCCAAGGGCAGGTAGCCGCTTGCACCAGGGTCAGCCGATGACCCCGGTGATGGTCGCCAACCGTTTGGCGCTCTCGGTGCTCAAGCCGCTCTCGCCGAGGATGGTATAGCGCCCCGGCCGCATCGTGTGCGCCTTGGTCAGCGCCGCGATGACCTCGTCCTCACGCAGCCCCAGCTGCGCCCCCGTGGTCGGCGCGCCCAGGTCCTCGAGCGCCTGGCGGACCTTCTCCCACGGCCCGGCGTGGAGGTACATCATCATGATCGCGCCGACGCCGCAGGTCTCGCCGTGGTAGGTGCGCTCATCGGTGAGCTCCCGCACCGCATGGGCAAAGAGGTGCTCGCTGCCACTGGTGGGTCGCGACGAGCCGGCGATGGACATCGCCAGGCCGCTGCTGATGATCGGCTTGATCGCGATCCATGCCCCCTCCTCGAGGTTGGTGCGGATCGCCGTGGCGTTCTCCATGATCGTGCGAGCGGAGATCTCGGCGAGCGCCTTGGCGGTGCTGCTGAGCTCCTCGTTCTTGAGGCGGGAGGCCAGCTCCCAGTCCTTGACGGCGGTGATGTTGGCGATGACGTCGGCGCAGCCGCTGGCCAGCAGCCGGTAGGGCGCCTGGGCGATGATGCGGGTGTCGGCGACGATGGCCATGGGCATGACCGCCTCGATGGAATGGGGCTTGTCCTGGTCACGGATGGAGGCCACCGGCGAGGCGATGCCATCGTGGGCCGCCGAGGTCGGCACGCTCACCAGCGGCAGCCCCGCGCGCGCTGCGGCGAGCTTGGCGACGTCGATCTTCGAGCCGCCACCGACGCCCATCAGGAAGGTGGCTCGCGAGTCGGTGGCTGCGGCGACCGCACGGTTGACCGCCTCGCGATCGGCGGCACCCACGTGGCAGACCTCCAGGTGGATCCCCGCCTCGGACATCAGTTGCTCGATGCGGGCGCCGGCGACGGTGTGGGTGATCTGCCCCGTGACCATCAGGGCGCGTTGGCCCAGGCGAAGGTCGCGCACGACCTCCGGGAGCTGGAGCAGGACATCATGGCCCGCGAGGATGGTGCGCGGCAGGACCATCGCCTTGGCCTTGGAGAACTCCATCTTCGTGCACCGTCGCACCCTTGATAAGCCACGTTCCCGCTGGGTGCGGCAAGGGTTGCCGTGGCATCGACCGTAGTCGACCTACATAAGCATGCGGAAGTGCCCGCCAAGCGGCTCGCACGGCCCCTGGCGATGGTGGTGGCGCTGGCGGGTGTGGTGGTCCTGCTGGGGGTCCTGCTCGCGCCGCAGCTCTTCTGGGATCGGTGGGTCTACCCCTACTACTGGGCTCCGATCGTCGCTGACGGTGCAGACACCTCGCAAGGGGGCATCTCCGAGGGATACAACGCCATCTCGACGGTCACCTACGGGATCCTCCTGGTGATCGCGGTCGCGTTGCTGTGGCGACTGCTGCTGTGGCTCCGCCTGCGGTATGGGTGGGGGTTCTTTGCGCGGCTGATCCCCTTCATCGTCTGCGGCAGCCTGCTGCGGGTCCAGGAGGATGCGGCGCAGTTCCGGCTGCCGGTCGGCTACCTCGTCATCTCGCCGATCGTCTACGTCGTCGTCGGGCTGCTGACGGTCGGGCTGCTCGTCGCCTCGGTGTTCTGCTGGCGCTACGGGCGCAGGGGCAGACCCTTCGGCCTGTTGCTAGGGCTCTGGACGATCGCAGCGCTGTGCGCGGTGCCGCTGCTGGGCCCGCTGGTGCAGCCGAGCGGCTTTGCGTATCACGTGCCGCCGGCGGCGTTCGCGCTCAGCGGAGCTGCAGGCGTGGGGGGCTTGCTGTGGGCCTGGTCCCATGGGCGCGGCCTGCAGCAACTGACCCTCTTTGGGATCTGCGGGTCGCTGCTGCTGACCTGGTCGCTGCTCCCGCTGATGGTCTTTGGTCTGCAAGGCGGCTGGCCGGGGACGCCACTACCAGCGGACCTGCAGATGCACCTGCTCGAAGCCCCCAACGTCATCGCGCTGGCGACCGTCGCGACATTGGTCCTGGCACTTGGGGTCCGCGCCCTTGCCCCCACCCACCCGCTGGGTGCAGCGATGCAGCGGCCAGAGAACCTGCTGCTCTCCTTCGCCCACTTCCTCGACGCCTCGGCCACCTACCGTGCGCTCGAACTCTTCGGCTACGGCGAGAAGCACGTCGTACCCTCGGCGCTGATCGCCGCGACGGGCACAGCGGCGGTGATGTTCCCGCTCAAGCTCATCGTGATCCTGCTCGTGATCTATGTCCTGGACGTCGAA
The DNA here is from genome assembly GCA_023265395.1 of Thermoplasmata archaeon. GTDB lineage: Archaea > Thermoplasmatota > DTKX01 > JAHFTX01 > JAHFTX01 > JAHFTX01. The sequence goes on along the minus strand of JAHFTX010000011.1, from coordinate 57,495 downwards.
CTGCGCGAGGAACTGGCCGACAATCCTCCCCTCATGGCATTGATCCGCGCCACCGTCCTGGTGCTCGGACTGGCGCCAGGTCTGCGGGACCTCGGCCGGCTGGCGCTCGGCGTCTGAGCGCGCGCTCAGCTCAGCGGGAAGAGGAACATCGCCAGGTAGACGAGGACCATGGCAAAGACCGACAGCAGCAGGACGATCCGCGGGTCGATGCGCAGCGCGGTCTCATCTTCGGCGTCGAAGTAGCGGATCAGGCCCGCTGCCGATTGGAAGCCGCTCTTCTCCTTGCCCTTGGCCATCCGCCACCTGCTGCGCGCCCCTTGGGGCCGGCTCTATTTAACGCTACTGACCCAGCCCTGTTGCATGGGGCCTTCACTTCTGCGCGGGGTAGGTGTCGCTCCAGGTGTGCACGCCCTCGCGCACCGGGCAGGCCTGGAAGTTCATCGGGCAGGGGACAGTGCCGTGCGCATCGGGCTTGACGAAATACCGGCACTTGGGGCAGCGCGCGACATCCATCGGGCACGGCGATGCGAAAGGACCGATAAATAGTCTGGGCGCACCGCTGGTGCCTCAGCGTTTCGAGCGACTAGGGGTCCGATGCCCAAGCCTTTTTCGTCTGGGGGAGCGAGGCGCGTGAGCCACGGGCGCGGCGTCGCAGCCGCGCGGGGAGGGAGGCCCCGGCGCCCGCGGTACGATGGCAGTCCCATGGCCCCCCTCCCGCGCCGGCATCCACCAGGACTGCGGCTGGGAGCATTGCTGAGCGTCCTCCTGCTCCTCAGCGGCTTGGCCCCATGGCTCGTCATCGCGCAAGCGCCGCCTCCCGATTCCCGCGCCGCGGGCCGCCTCGTCGAGGTCACGACCTTCGCCGATGGTTCGAGTAGCGTCCTGCTGCATCACGAAGGGTTCGACTTCAACAGCACCAGCGTCGAGATCCCCCACAACGTCACCATCGTCGACGCGACGCTGAGGATCTCCGGTCGGGCCGTCGGGCCCAACGCCACCGACGTCCCGCACAACGTCAGCCTCGACCTTGGTGACGACAACATCCCCGACTTCCTCTTCGCTGGCGCCGGCTACGGGGGGTTGGGGCTGCAGCACCTCTTCGTCAGCGACAATGACACCCAGCGGGTCGAGGTCGACGCCAACGTCGCCAATGGCAGCGCGCTCTACCTGCCCAAAGGGGCGACCATCAGCGCGGCGTCGCTCAACCTCAGCGGCGTCTTCGAGCTCAGTCGCGCCTGGACCAAGCAGGAGGGGACCAAGGCTGACGCCCTCCTCTCGGCCTCCTTGAGCAACGTCGGCGACATCAACGGGGATGGTCAGGAGGACCTGGCGATCGGGATCCCGCTCGACGACCAGGTCGGGCAGCGCGCCGGCGCGGTGCGCCTCTACTGGGGGGGCAGCCCCATCGACCTCGATTCGCCCGACATGACCCTCCATGGGCCGACGGAGGACTTCACCCAGTTCGGCTGGTCCATCGCCGGCGGTTCCGACCTCAACGGCGATGGCGAACCCGACCTCGTGGTCGGTGCTCCGGGGAATCACCCCATCAAGTATGGTTGCAACCCCTTCGGGTTTTGCGCGTGGGCCGAATCATGGGACATGGGCGGCATCTACCTGTTCTGGGGCGGGAGTGCCCTCGACGCAGCCTGGGACCTGCGGATCGACGGTGATGGCAGTGATACCTCGGAGGTCCCCTTCAACCCCTTCTGCGCGCGCTTCGGCAGGGCATTCGACCGAATGGGCGTGAGCGTCTCCATCGGAGATGTCGATGACGACGGTTGGGATGACATCGTCACCGCGACACCAGAGCTCAATCAGCTCAACAACTCCCAGTGTCCCCCGCACGTCCCATTCGATGATGGGGTCAATGGCGGCGTCAAGGTCATCAAGGGGGGTCCGGGTCTCGACAACTGGACCGACTACTTCGTCAACGCCACCCCAACGACCGACGAGTTCGGGACCGCAGTGGGCTTGATGGACTTCGACGGCGACAGTGTGCCCGACATCGTGACCTCCGGTCCGGGAGCCGGGGTCGACCTTGAGGGGCGAGTTGACCTCCTGCTGGGAGGATCCCCCCTCGACCTGACCTTCGATGCCTCCTGGAGCGGGACGACCACCTGGGGCAAGCTCGGCAGCGCCATGGGGAGCCCGGGGGACATCGATGGCGACAGCCTCGACGACCTGTTGGTCGGCGAGCCCTTCGCCTTGACCGGCAGCGTCGATGGGCAGCCGGTCTACAACGGGACGGTCTCGGTGATCCTTGGCAGCGCCGCACTCGATGTGGCCATCGACCACACCTTCGTCGGCACCCAGCCCGACGCCGCCTTTGGATCAGGTCTGGGCTTCGTCGCCGACGTCACCGGCGACGGGTTGCCCGACTTCAGCATCCAGAGCGCCCATTGGACCTCCTCCCCCTTGCCCGCCGACGAGTCGGTGGGGCGCTTCGACCTGTACGCCAGCATCGACGGCGCCCTGCCGGCAGACCTGCCCATCTACACCATCATCGGGGACGACACCTATGCGGAGTTCGGAGCGACCGCTGCGGGCGGGTTCGACCTCAACGACGACGGGTTCACCGATTTCATCCTGGGCGCACCCAACTACGATGGCGCCGCGGGCAACAACACGGGCGCGGTGTTCCTGATCGAGGCGATCCCCTTCCGGCCCACCGACCCTGCCCTGCGGCTGGGTCCTGCCGGTGTGCTGCTGTGGTCGACCAGCGGCAGCTGGTTCGGGACGGTGGTCCTCGATGATCCCTCGGCGACCCTGAGCGACCGCCTGCAGACGTTCCTCGACGCCGCCCCGTCCGACTTCACCGATGCCTCGGGCAACGCCATCGTCCGCATACCGTTGACGCTCTCGAGCACCACCGACGCGGCGTTCGCCTTCGCGGCGCTGGAGGTCCGCTACGACTACGTCGCGACGGTGCGCGGGGCATCGGGGGACCTCGCCGCCGACCTTGACGCCCTGTTGCTCCACCAGCCCTTCGGCATCCCGCTGGATCTGCACATCGAGAGCTTCTCGTCGACGCCTGGGGACCTGCTGCTCGAGGGGCTCGACATCAGCCTCGACCCGATGCCCTACGACGTGGGACTGATCGACGAGGTGCAGGTCCCCGAGGACACGTTCGAACCACAGGCGGTCGCTCTCGACGACCTCGTCCGTGATGACGATGGTCCCGTGCTCTACACGCTGCTCAACATCACCGGGGAGCCGCCCGTGGGAGCCTGGCTGGAGGATGGGTACCTGGCCATCGACGCGGCCACCGGGCCAGACAATGACAACTGGACGGGCTCGTTCAAGGTGCTCATCACCGCCACGGACAGCGCCAACACCACCTACGTCCCCGATGCGACCAAGGTGCGGATCCTGCCCGTCAACGACGCGCCGGTGATCGTCTCGGCCCCCTTGCGCATCGCCGTCGCGGGATTCCCCTACGAATACAAGCTCTGGGCCGACGATGCCGAGGACGACCCGCTGACCTGGGCGCTAGTGGAGGCCCCCGCGGGGATGAGCCTCGACCCGGTGGCCCGCAAGCTGGTCTGGGCGCCACAGGAATCGGACATCGGCACCCACCAGGTGACGATCGATGTCGACGATGGCGAGCTCCACGGCTCCCAATCCTACAGCTTGCGGGTCGTGCCGCCCAACATCCCCCCGCGCTTCATCGCGCCGCTGCCTGACATCGCGCGGGTCGGATTCACCTACAAGCCACAGGTGCAGGTCACCGACGACGATGGGGACGTCCTGACGGTCGCACTGGCGCTGGGGCCGCCGATGATGGAGTACCTCCCACAGACCGGGCGTCTCGAATGGGTGCCCACGGCCGTCGGGACCGCACCGGTAGCGGTCAACGTCACCGATGGCATCGCGACCGTGTGGCAGAACTACACCATCACGGTCACCGACACGGTCTCCAACCAGCTCCCCGTCATCTCCACCATCCCCCCGACGAGCGGGATCGTCGGACACCGCTACTCCTACCCGATCGAGGCCTCCGACCCCGATGGCGACGCGCTGACCTACCACCTTCACAGCGCTCCGCCCGGTGCGATCCTCGTCGACGACCCATCGGGCGGCGCCCTGCTCGAATGGACACCCACACCCGACCAGGTCGGTTCATTCCCGATGCGGATCGATGTCGACGACGGCAAGGGGTTCTCGCAGCAGCGCTGGGAGGTCCGGGTCACCGACGTCGGCGCCAACGGACTACCGGTCTTCCGCAACAGCCCGCCGACCTCGGCAGTGGTGGGCTTCACCTACCGCCACGATGCCGATGCCGTCGACCCGGAGGGGGCGGTGGTGACCTACGCGATCGAGCAGGGCACCCCCCAGATGGTGTTCGATGCGCACAGCGGCGAGTTGCTCTGGACGCCGCTGTTTGCAGACGCCGGCGCGGTCGAGCTGACCTTGCGCGCCGATGACGGCATCGGCTATGCCCGTCAGACGACGACCATCGCCGTCAGCGACATCGGTGCCAACCACCTACCCCAGCTGCTCAACAGCCCGCCGACGACGGCATCGGTGGGGAGCCTCTACCAGTGGGCCCCCCTGGTGACCGATCCCGATGGGGACGAGGTGACCCTTGCGCTGCTGCCGACCTCCGTCGACGCGCGCCTCGGGGGGACGGACCTGCACTGGCGCGTGCTCCCCGAGGACCCCAAGCAGGTGCCGCTGGGGCTGCGATTGAGCGACGGCAAGGGGTTCTTCGATGTCCATTGGACGGTGGCCGTCAGCGGCGGCTACGACGGCCCGCTCGAGCCGACCGTCACCTTCGTCGATCCCCAAGACAACCACACCGTCCGCGGGAGCGCGGTGCCCATCGAGGGGATCTCCTCGACGCCACTGCGAGAGGTCCTGCGGGTCGAACTGCGCATCGGCGACGGCCCATGGTTCGTCGTCAATGGCACGCTCACCTGGTCCTACACCCTTGACACCACCAGCTACGACGACGGGCCGGTGGTCCTCCATGCCCGCGCACTGACCGCCAAGGAGACCTCCCCCGAGGCCAACCTCACCTTGGTGATCGACAACACCCCCGACCGGGATGACTCGCGAGTCTCGACGACCCTGGGGCTCAGTCCCTTCGAGTGGTTCCTCCTCCTCCTCCTAGGCGTCGTCGTGGTCGTGGCCATCGTCATCCAGCGGCAACGGAAGCGCCGCGAAGAAGAGGGATCCCTCTCCCAGGCGCCTCGAGAAGACCTTCCGGAGACCGAGCCCGAGCAGCGCGCACGGCCCCGCAACCGCCCACCGCCGCGACGACCACCAGCGCCCGACCCCTACGCCGAGTCGAGCGAGGAGCAGTGGAGCGAAGGGGGATGGGACGAGGAAGTGGCGGCGAAGCCCCCTGCGCCGCCCCAGAGGCCGCCGACGCGCCGAGGCGGGCCCCCACCGCGCCGCTGAAGGTCAGCAGGCGAGGCCCGGCGGCCAGGATGCGAGGTTCAGACCGCGGAGTTTATACCCCCCAAACCTGAGCCCCTGTTAGCCCCGGTCGCGCCCGCGCACCTGCGCGGGGAGGGAGGCCCCAGCGGTGCGACCGAGGGGAAGCACGATGGGTCACCTCCCGTACATCCGCAGGGTCCGGCGCCTCCTTGCCCTGCTGCTCGTCAGCGCCTTGCTTCTGCCCCTCCTCGCCAACCCGCTGGCGGGAGCCGCTCCAGCGCTCGATGCTGCCCGAGCCAATGGGCGGCTGCTGACGATCTCCACCTTCTCCGATGGGTCGAGCAGCGTGCTGTTGCACCACGAGGGCTTCGACTTCAATGCCACCTCCGTCGACATCCCCCACAACGTCACGGTCGTCGACGCGACCCTCCACCTGCGCGGCGAAGCGTCGGGCCCCAACATCACCGACCTCCCCCACAACGTCAGCCTCGACATCGGCGACGACAACATCCCCGACTTCGTCTTCGCCGGCAGCGGGTATGGCGGCATGGGACTGCAGCACCTGCTGGTCAACGACAACTCGAGCCAGACCGTCTACGTCCCCGCCGCACAGCCCAACGGGACCTCGCTCTACCTTCCCAAGGGGTCGACCATCAGCGCGGCGACCCTCAACCTCACCGGGATGTTCGAGCTCAGCCGTGATTGGACCAAGATGGAAGGGTCCAAGGAGGATGCCGACCTCGCCGCCTCGCTGAGCAACGTCGGTGACCTCAACGGCGATGGGAGCGAGGACCTGGCCATCGGCATCCCCTACGACGACCGGCTCGCAAGCCGTGCGGGGGCAGTCCAGCTCTACTGGGGGGGCTCACCGATCGACCTCGACTCACCGAACATGACCTTGCTGCCTCCGCCGTGGGATTCGACGGAGTTCGGGTTCTCCGTCGCGGGAGGGTCGGACCTCAATGGCGATGGGGAGCCCGACCTCGTCGTGGGAGCGCCAGGTTACAGCCCGCGATGGTACGGCTGCCCCTTTGGGATCTGCGGGATCTACCCCTGGCAGCAGATGGGCGCGATCTTCTACTATTGGGGCGGGAGCGCCTTGGATGCGACTGCTGACCTTCGAGCGGACGCTGATGGATTGATCGGGACGCTCGGCCGCTGTGAGACGGGCAACGTCGGCGAACGCATGGGCGAGAGCCTGGGGCTGGGGGACGTCGATGGTGATGGGTGGGACGATGTGGTCGCCTCCGCTTCCCATGTCCGCCAGGACATGTTATCTGACATGACATGTCCGGGTTACGTGCCTCCACCGGACCTGTTCCCCGGCGGGATCACGGTCATCAGCGGTGGACCGGGGATCGACAACTGGACCGACTACTCCTTCAACGCCACCGACCAGACCGACCTGTTCGGCTCCGCAGTGACCGTGCTCGACTTCCAAGACGATGGGATCGACGACATCGTCACCTCCGGGCCCACCGCCGGTGCCAGCCTCGAGGGGAAGGTCCACCTGATCCTCGGTGGCAGTCCGTTGGTGCTCGACTTCGATGCCACCTGGGTCGGCACCACGGTCAACGGCTCGCTCGGACGAGCCATCGGGAGCCCCGGCGACGTCGATGGCGATGGCATCGAGGACCTGCTCCTGGGAGAGCCCTACGCACAGACCGGGGTCGACGCCCAAGCCCAGCCGCTGCTCAATGGCACCGTCGTCCTGATCCTTGGCGATGCGGGCATGGACACCGCCGTCGACCATACCTTCGCCGGGACACAGCACCGCGCGGGCTTCGGGACGGGCCTCGGCCTCGTCGGAGACGTCACGGGGGACGGGCTTGCCGACTTCAGCATCCAGAGCGCCTATTGGACCAAGTCTCCGCTCCCCGTCGACGAGAACGTCGGTCGCTTCGACCTCTATGCCAGTGCCCTGGGGACCCATCCTTCCGACCTCCCCATCTACACCATCATCGGGGACGATCCGCTGTCGGAGTTCGGCGCTAATGCTGCGGGCGGGATCGACCTCAACGGTGACGGCTTCACCGACTTCGTCCTCGGCGCGCCCAAGTATGATGGCGCCGCTGGCAACAACACCGGTGCGATCTTCCTGATCGAGACCATCCCTGCACGGCCGACCGACCCGAGCCTGCGACTGGGCCCTGCAGGGGCGCTCCTGTGGTCCCATCCCGGAGTGTGGTTCGACACCGTCGTCCTCGACGATGGCAGCGCGAGCCTGAGCACCCGATTGCAGACCTACCTCGATTCCGCCCCCTCGGCATTCACCGACGCCTCGGGAAACGCGATGGTCGAGGTGCCGCTGACGCTCGGAAGCACCACGGCCGCGCACTTGCGCGTCGAGGCGGTGGTGGTGCGCTACGCCTACACCGCATCGGTCCACGGTGCCAGCGGCAACCTCTCGGCCGAGCTCGATGCCCTGTTGATGCACCGCCCCTTTGGCATACCCTTGCACCTTGCGATCGAGACCTTCTCCAGCAGCGCAGGGGACCTGCTGCTCGATGCGCTCGCGCTCACCCTCGACCCGATGCCCTATGAGGTCGGCCTCATCGACGAGGTGGCGGTGCCTGAGGACACCTTCGAGCCCCAGGCAGCGGCGCTGAGCGACCTCTACCGCGACGACGACGGGCCGGTCCTGTACACGCTGACCAACATCACCGGGGACCCACCGGTCGCCGCCTACCTTGCCGATGGCTACCTCGCCATCGATGCCGCCACCGGCCCAGAGAACGACAACTGGACGGGCGCCTTCAAGGTGTTGATCACGGCCGCCGACAGCGCCAACGCCACGCTGGTGCCCGAGTACACCAAGGTCCGGATCCTCCCGATCAATGATCGGCCCATCATCGTCTCGGTCCCCAAGCGGACGACGGTCGCCGGCACCCTCTACGAGTACAAGCTCTGGGCCGATGACGCCGAGTCGGATCCACTGACCTGGTCCCTTGGAGAGGGACCGTTGGGGATGACCCTTGATGCCGATGCGGCCAAGCTCGTCTGGAACACGACCGAGGCGGACGTCGGGAGTTATCCCATCTCCGTCAGCGTCAGCGACGGCAACCTCTCCGACGTCCAACAGTACGTGCTCAAGGTCGTCCCTCCCAACACCCCCCCGCGGTTCCTGGCCGCGTTGCCCGACATCGCCCACGTCGGCTACACCTACCAGCCCAAGGTCCAGGTCACCGACGATGACGGTGACGCGCTGACCGTCGCGCTGGCGCTGGGCCCGCCGGTGATGGAGTATGTCCCAGAGAGCGGACGTCTGGAGTGGGTGCCGACCGCCACCGGGACCACCGAGGTCCATGTCAACGTCAGCGATGGTCTGGCGGTCGCGTGGCAGAACTACACCCTGACGGTCACGGACACGGTCTCCAACCGCCTGCCGATCATCACGTCGCTCCCACCGACCTCTGGCACCGTCGGTCATCGGTACCGCTACGAGATCGCCGCGAGCGACCCTGATGGTGACGCGCTGAGCTACCGCCTCAAGGGAGGGCTCAGCGGCATGACCCTGACCTCCAACGACAGTCGTGCTGCGCTGCTCGAATGGACCCCGACCCCGGGCCAGTCGGGTTCCTTCCCCCTGCGCATCGACGTCGACGATGGCAAGGGCTTCTCCCAGCAACGGTGGCAGCTGATGGTCACCGACCAGGGCGCCAATGCGCTCCCGATCTTCCGCAACACCCCACCGACACAGGCCACCGTCGGCTACACCTACCTCCACGATGCCGATGCCTTCGATCCCGACGGCGCGCCCATCACCTTCTCCGTCGAGTCGGGGACCCCGCAGATGTCGATCGACCCTTCCACGGGGGTCCTCGAGTGGAGCCCCCTCTTCGCCGATGCCGGAGAGGTGGTGCTCACCTTGCGCGCCGACGACGGGATCGGCTACAGCCGACAGGCCACCACCATCGAAGTCAGCCAGGTGGGTGCCAACCACCTGCCCCAGCTGCTCAACGCACCGCCGACGACCGCCTCGGTGGGCACCTCCTACCTCTGGAGCGCCTTGGTCGATGACCCCGACGGGGATGTG
>JAHFTX010000011.1:0-48067 GCA_023265395.1 Thermoplasmata archaeon | reverse complement strand
GCGCGACCTTCCTGCCCACGCCCGTCGATGCGCGGCTGCAGGGGATGGAGGTCCGTTGGCTCGTCGTGCCCGAGGATCCCCGCCACGTGTCGATGGGACTGCGGCTGAGCGACGGGAAGGGTTTCATCGACGTCCGGTGGACCGTCGAGGTCCGCGGGGGCTACGATGGTCCGTTCGAACCTTCGGTCTCCTTCACCGCTCCCTCCAACAACAGCAAGGTCAGCGGCGATGCCGTGCACATCGAGGGGCTCGCCGCGACGCCGTTGCGGGAGATCCTCCGGGTCGAGCTGCGGGTCGGCGATGGCCCCTGGTTCGTCGTCAACGGCACACTCAGTTGGTCCTACGACCTCGACAGCACCACCTACGACGACGGAGCGCTGGTGATCCACGCCCGGGCACAGACCTCCAAGGAGACCTCCCCGGAGGCGACGCTGACGCTGCAGGTCGACAACATCCCCGCCGAAGAGGACACCCGCATCCAGACCGGCTTGGGGCTCGGGCCCTTCGAGTGGTTCCTGCTCCTGCTCCTGAGCGCCGTCATCATCGGCGCCATCCTCATCCATCGGCAGCGGCAGCGTCGTGACATCGATGAGGCCCTCGAGGCGCAGCGCTTGGAGGAGGAGGAAGCCGAGCACGACCCACCGGTCAGGCCCACGCCGCCCCAGCCCACGGGGCGTCACCCCGCCGGGGGCGCGGCAGTGCGACCGACGACGCGGCGTCGTGCGGCGGCACCTGCGCCCGTGCGTCCCCCCGTTGCTGCAGATCCTTACGCCGACGCGCCGGAGGAGGAGTGGAGCGACCAGGCATGGTCCGAGGAGCCCGACGAGCCGCCAGCGGCGCCGGTCCGTCGACCCGCTCCGCCACGGCGGCGCACCTAGCCTTCCTCGGGCGTGGGGACAAGCTTTTGTCCCCCGCAGCGTTGATGCGCCCGATGGGTTCCTTCCAGCGTCCCCGCGGGACCCGTGACCTGCTCCCCGGCACGATGCAGCGGCGGGAGGCGTACCTGCGCACGGTGCGCGCACTGATGCACGGTGCGGGGTACGGGGAGGTGCTCACGCCCACCTTCGAGCACCTCGAGCTCTTCGAGGCCAAGAGCGGTGCGGGAATCCGCGACGAGCTCTACGCCTTCGACGACAAGAGCGGCCGGAAGCTCACGTTGCGCCCGGAGCTGACCGCCGCGGTGATGCGGGCCTACCTCGAGGAGATGACGCACCTCCCCAAGCCGCTCAAGCTCTACTACATCGCCAACTGCTTCCGGTACGAACGGCCCCAGGCAGGACGCTACCGGGAGTTCTGGCAGATCGGGGCCGAGCTGCTCGGTGCCGACCCGTTGCTGGGGGACGTCGAGACCATCGCCCTGGCCTGGCGCTGTCTCCAGGCCGCTGGCGTCGAGACGCTGCACGTGCGCCTGGGGCACCTGGGGCTCGTGCGTGGGCTGCTGGCCGAGGGCAAGGTGGAGCAGCCTGAACCGGTGCTGCGGCTGCTCGACAAGGGAGACCGGCAGGGACTGCAGGAGCATCTGCTCACCATCGGCGCCGATGAGGTCGCGGCACCCCTGCTGGACCTGCTTGCGGCTCGCAGCGCGCCGAGCCAGGAGCAGCTCCAGCTCGCCACGGAGCTGTCGCAGAGCCACCCCTCGATCCTCCCGACCGTCGGTCACCTCCAGCGCCTGCTGGCCCTGCTGCACCACGCCAACGTCCCTTCCATCCACCTCGACCTGGCGATCGCCCGAGGCTTCGATTACTACACCGGGATGGTCTTCGAGGTCGACGTGCCGACCCTGGGTGCCGAGAAGCAGGTCTGCGGCGGCGGTGCCTACGACCTGCTCGAGGCCTTCGGTGGTGTCTCGACGCCCACCACCGGCTTCGCCATCGGCATCGACCGCATGCTCCTGGCGCAGGAGCAGACGCGGGGCGCCCCAGCACCGCTCGAGGCGCTCGACGTCCTGGTGGTGCCGCTGGCGCCGCAGGCGATCCCCTTGGCCTGGCAGTTGGTCACCAAGGTGCGAGACACCACCGCGCTGTCGGTGGAGGTCGAGCTGGCGGGCCGCAACCTGGGCAAGGCCCTCAAGTACGCCGATGCACGCGCCACCACCGTGGTGGTGATCATCGGCGAGCGTGAGGTCGCCGCCGGTGAGGCCACGCTGCGGTGGCTCTCCGACGGCACCCAGCGCAGCGTCCCGATCGACCTGGTCGCGGCGACCCTGCGCGCAGGGGATGGGTCAGCCCAGGCGCCACTGCCTTAGCGACCGTCGTCGTCGGCAGCCAGCTCGTCATCCTCTTGTGGGTCGGTGTCGGGCGCAGCTCGCCGACGGGGGCGTCCGCCGTGGCGGCCCCTTCCACCTCCGCGGCCGCCCGACCTCTGGCGTTGGATCACCAGCAGCACGATGACCCCGCCGATGGCCAGCGCGACCAGCGGCCCGATCAGTTGGTCGAGCTTCAGACCCGGGCCGGTCCCGTCGTCCCGGCCGGCGGGGAGGTCGAGGTCGTAGGTGGTGCTGTTGAGGAAGGTGCCGTTGGGATTGTAGGAGGCGGTGACCTTGAGCTCGTAGCGACCATCCTTGGGGTGCGAACGGTTGCTCAGATCCCACACCACCTGCACCGAGACCCCATCGTCGATGGGACCGACCTCCTCGCCCGCGTAGTCATCAGCGTTGATCGGGCCCCCTGGGCCGCTGAGCTCCGGCAGGTAGGTGATGGTCCCCCCGCCCGAGGGGAAGATCTCCCGCAAGGCGAAGGGGAAGACCACCTCCTTGTTGTCCGCGTCGACCGTCGCCAGGTCGAAGGAGACCTCCAACAGCTGCGTGGTCAAGGAGACGTGCGAGGGCGTCGCGATGCCGTCGTAGAGGAGGCGCGAGTCTGCCGGCTGTGGCAGGGGGTTGATCCCCGATGGCGGCCTGAGGTCGGCGTGGAACACCCCTTGGATCGAGAGCACGGCCGAGGCGTTGAGCGTGGTGTGGAGGGTGCCTTGGACCGAGATCTCGGTGGGGGTGCTGCTGAGGTCCTTCTTGGCGTTGTTGCTGCTCAGTTCCAGCTCGACCGCGCCATTGTTGAGGATGGCGATGTCGACCCAGGCGTTGCGCGCGTTGTCCTTGGAGACGAAGTAGAGGGTCACCCCGACCTGTCCGTCGACCGCGACGGAGCGGCTGACCTCCTGGGTGCGAAAGGTGCTCATCGGCACCCCCAGCAGCGGGGTCCCCAGCAGCACGGTGCTGGAGGTACCCTCGGCCTTGGTCGGTTGGGCCGGTGTCAGTGAGAGCGGCGCTGGGGAATCCCGCAGGTAGAGCGGCACGGTGTGCAGCTGCGGTGTCGGTGGCGCTGCCGCGCCGACCGGGAGCGCGCTGAGGGTCACCAGCAGCAGCGCACCGGCGAGGCCGACCGACAGCGCGACCTGGGCGCGCGCTGGAACCCCGCGCGGTCCGATGGCCAGCCACCTCCTACGCTGCGGAGCTGGAGGGCGTCGCCTGCACCTCGGCTTCCGCCCGAGCGGCGCGCTTGCGGGCGCGCCGACGCCTGAAGAGGATGAAGCCCCCACCACCAGCGCCGACGGCGGCGATGGCGATGAGGATCGTCGTGATCGGCAGCCCGCCGATCAACCCGTCTCCCCCACCGCCCCTATCCGGCTGGGTGGGGAAGTCGAGCACGAGCGAGCCGCTCCCGGTGTTGGAGCTGTTCCCACCGTAGCTGACCTCTATCACCGCGTTGTAGGTGCCGTCCTTGGCGCGGTCCTTGGGGTGCAGCCACTCCCACGAGACTGCGATGCTGCCGTTGGTGGTCGTCGTGACGACCGGCAAGCCGATGTTGGCAGGCGCCGGGATGGTCGGACCGGTCAGGGTCAACTTGAACAGCAGCGCCTCCGGCGGGGTCCCGAAGGCGTCGGTGGCTTCACAGCGGACGATCGTGCTGGTGATCGTCGGGATGTCGGCGGTGACGTTGATCAGTTGCAAGGGATGGGCCATCAGGGTGATGCTGACGACACTGTCCACCTCGGGTGCTCCGTAGACGAACTGACCGCCCGCGGCGGGGCCGACGACGAAGTTGGGGTCCGAAGCCCACCAGAGCTTGACGTCAAACGAATCGCCGGGGTTGAACTTCTGGCTGTAGGTGCCCGAAGCAGTCAGTTGCGACGCCGTGGCCGTCAGGTCCATCCTGTTGGTGTTGAAGGACCTGGTGTTGTTCCCCTTGGACGAGAGGTCGACGCGGAAGCCGGCGTTCTTGGCGTTGGCCTGGCTGCGAGCCCACAGGGCGATGTCCACCGTGCCCTGGGCCTCTGCCGCGGCACCCATGCGCACACTCCACGTCCCGATGAGCGACACGGTGAAGCGGCTGAGGAAGGGTCGGCCATTGGCAGTGGCGGTCTGCTCCGAGCTGTTCTGGTCGAAGCTCTGTGGCGTCAGGGTCTTGCCGTCAAAATGGAGCAAGACCTTGGTCTCCGTGCCCGTCTGCGCTGGGGTGGCCTTTGGGGAGACCGAGCGTTCGCCCATGGCACCAAAGGTGGTGGCGAGGGTCAGCAAGAGGGTCAGGACCATCGCCATGGCCGCAGCAGAGGAGGTGGGTCGTCCCATCGAAGCACACTCCGAGGAGTTTCTCCTTCAGGGACTACAGGCCTGCGATAATATACTATGTGGTGGCGTTGATGAAGGGCGACGGGTGCCCTGCGGCAGCTGCCGCCCACGGGTGCCCTTGGGGGCACGGAGCTGGCGACCCGCACCGCAAAGGGGCGACCTCGGCATCTGCTCGTCGAGGTCAGCGGGGGCTCGCTGCGTCGTTCGACGATCGGTGCCCTGCTCGGCCGGCTGCCCATCGAGCCCCGGCCGCAAGTGACCGTGGTGGCGCCTGCACAGTTCCTCGTGCGCGCCACCCATCGGGACATCGCGCAGGTGCGGGCGGCACTCAACGGGACCTTCGTGCTCGAAGGCCAGCGCGTCACGCTGCGGACGGTGCGCACCTCAGGGACGATCGCGAGCCTGCGACATCTGCTGCCGCTCGCGTACCGCAAGCGCACCGCACCACGCCATGGGTCGAAGCCCAAGGAGCCGTCGCCGCCCTAGGCCGTGGGTCGGTGCCACGCGGCGTATCCTGCCTCGACCCCCTCACCACGGCGCAGGTCTGCCGCGTGCTGGTCACGGACCAGGCGGCCATAGATGGCCACGTCGCGCCCGACGCGCCGCAGCCGGTCGATGGTGCGGTCGTCGGTGAGGCGCCCTTCCTGGTCGAAGTCCCCACGGACGGCCTGTGCAAGGTAGGGGAGCGTCCAGCAGTGCACCATCCGCAGATAGGTCTCCAACTGCTCGGAGCTCTGCACCGCCGAGGTGCCTCCGGCCGTGGCGACGATCCCTGCGACCTTGCCGGCAGGCTCGGGGTAGAGGTGGTCGAACCAGTTCTTGAGCGCCCCGCTCGGACCACCGTGGTACTCGGGCGTGGCGATCAGGTAGGCATCGGCCCACGCGGCGGTGGTGAGGATCCTCTGGACGGCCGGTGAGGCACGCTGTGCCTTGTCGCCGACGCGCAGGTTGGGCGGGTCGACCACCGCCAGGTCGAGCAGCTCCACCTCAGCACCGGCATCGCGGGCACCGGTCATGGCCTCTTGGAGGACCTGCAGCGTGTCGCTGCCCGCTGTCATCGAACCGCTGACCCCCAGCACCTTGACCTGTGGCCCGCTCATCGTCTCACCAGGGGCCACAGCACGCCGGGCACTACAAAACGGTTGGTCTTCGTGGCCTCGTCATTCCTCGGTGTCGGGGGCCAACCGTCCTGCTGCTGCTGCAGCGGCGGCTGCCTGTGCTGCGCCGGGGAGACGGCGGCGGTACCGGGCGCCCTCGAAGGCGCTGGTGAGGGTCTCGACGTCCTGGGCATCCTCCTGCGCCAGGCTCGGTCTCGAGAGGAGGGAGGAACCGTACTCGCGGACGGTCTGGGCGCTCGACCGTGGCTGCCCCCGGCGACCATGGAACATCTCGAACCGCCGATAGTCGGCGGCGATCGCGCGCCGACGCGCCGAGGTCGGCTCCCACCTCCCAGCTCCTCCGCTTTCATCGGTCGAGCGCCCCGCCCTCGTCCTGCGGGAGCGTCCGTACAGCGCCAGGGCGACGATCGTCACGCTCGCGACCACGACCAGCGACGCGTCGAACACGCTGCGCAGCAGGGGGGAGGGAGGTGTCACGGAGAGCTGAGCCCCGGCGGTCTGCGCATCGCCGTGCAGGCGCACCGTCACCGGCGAGGACCCCTCGGCGTGCGGGCCTTCGAGCACCACGAGCCAGCGACCGTGCGGACCGGTCTGCCCCTGTGCCAGTTCTTCGCCAGCGGCATCGACCAATTCGATCCGGTACCCGCCCAGCGGATGACCGCGGTCGTCAGCGGCAAGGAAGGTCAGGCGCACGGGACCGACCAAGGGCCGGTCGGTTCGGACCAGCCGCAGGCTGCTGCCGGCTTGCACCTGCACCTCCACCACCGTGCGGCCCTGTGCCCACGAAGGGCCCGACGGCACCTCTAGAACGAGGTGGTGCCGGCCGATCGCCATCGAGCCATCGAGCATGAGCCCAAGACGCACCTGCCCTTGGGCGGCGCTCGTGGCGTTGGCCACCAGCACGCCGTCGAGCCAGAGGGTGATCGGGGCACCTTCCAGTGGATCCTGGGCAAGGGTGACGATGCCGTCGATCGGCATCACCCCCCCGCGGACCGACGCAGCGGCGGGGACCTCGATGGTCACGCGCGCGCGGGGGAGCACCCCGATCGTCCTGGAGGCGTCTGCCAACACGTAGGGTGCATCAGGGTCGAGGTGCAGCTGCAGGCCGACCTGCCCCTGCTCGAAGGCGGCAAGGTCGATCGTCAGCTCGAAGGCGCCGTGCGGATCGGTCGTTCGTTCGACGGTAGAGGTCATCCCATCGGGCCGTGTCAGCGCGCAGGAGACCCTGACGCCTGTTGCAGCATCACCATGGCCATCGCGCAGATGGGCGGAGATGTTGGCGCTCTCCCCTCCGATGAGCAGGGCGGGACTGAGGAACAGCTCGGCGCGACCGCGGACGAAGATCGTGACGAAGCTCTGTGCTGCGGCGATCGTCGGGGCGCCGTCGTAGTGGAGGCCCACAAGATGGACCCCCGTGGTCAAGTGGGGCGGGAGCGGCAGGAGCGCGACTCCCGCAGCCGTGGTCGCAGCCGTGGTCCCATCGAGGGAGACCCGCAGCGGGGCATCGACGAGATCCCCCCGCTGATCGCGGATCCGAGTCTCGATCCTTAGCGACTCCCCCGCGGTCGGCGGGTCCGCCTGGTCGACGAGGAGTTCGAGGACGTACCCATCGGCGTCGACCCGCAGCGTCCCGCTCGCTTGCGAGGCACCAAGGTCGCTGTCGCCGACGAACCGCAGCCGAACCTCGTAGGTGCCGGGTCGTGGCGGGACCTGCAGGTCCCACAGGCCAGGGGTCGGCGAGCGATGCATCACCGTGGCGACCCATGCGGGGTCGAGCGCTCCACTTGGGCGCATCTGCGCCTGCAGCGGTGCCCAAGGATAGGCGACCTCCCCGTCGTCGACCACGGTCGCTGGCACGCTGATCGATGCATTGGCCAACGCCGAGGGTGGCAGCTGCCAGACCACCCGCGAGTCGGAACGCACCGTGATCGTCGGCGCCCCCTCCAGAGAGGTCACCAGCGGGTTGCTGGTCCCAGCGACCGCGCTCAGGCTCAGCTCCCCTACCGGGAGCGCCGAGGGGTCACAGGAGAGCATCGTGCTGGGGGCGACCAACGTCCCGCGGCAGAAGGCGACCATCTGCGCGTCCAAAGAGGCCGCGGCCAGCGTGGTCCCGTACAGGGTCAGGGGCAGTGGCACCCCCTGGGAGGGCGGGGTCTGCAGCTGGGCATCGATGCGCACCTGCAGCAACTGGCCCTTGCGCACCAGCGTCGCCTGCGGGGTGATCGCCACCGTCCCGACGATGGGGCCATCCAGAGGGACCGTCGGGGTCGTCCCCATGGAGCTCCCCGATCGCACGACGCTGGGGTCGGTCGGCCCGGCGGATGGACCACGCTCCATGGCAGCGGCCAATCGACCCGTCGCCGGGGTGACCTCCAGTGCGACCCAGCCGAGGACGCCCAGCGATGCCTCGACCCACAGGTGGGCATCGGAGGTGCGGACGATCTGCAGGTCGCCACTGTGCACACCAAGCGCGTACCCGACGACGACCCGTGCAGGGATCCCCTGCGAGCGCAGCAACAGGACCGCCGCCGTGACGAAGTCCGCCGAGGTGCCTGCGCGGTTCCCATTGAGGAACTGACTGACGCGTCCAGTGGCGTCGCCGTCATCGGCGGCGGAGGGCCAGGGCGGCAGGTCCGGGTGTTGGTCGAGGACGCACTGTTCTGCAAGGAAGCGAAGGACCGCCTCGAGACGCTCTGCGGGGGTCGCCGCGTGAGCGGTCAGGGCATCGGCAAGCAGTGCCACGTGCGGGTCGAGGTCGGCAGGGAGCTGCAGTGCAGGGGCGAGCGCCGGATCGGTGCTACGGGTCGCCAGCGCAAGGTCCTCGGTGCGTAGCGGCACCGTGTGGACCTCGACTACAAGGGCCTCGACCGCTCCCCCTGCACGGAGGAGCTGGGTGGTGCCATGGAGGGTCAGGGGCACCGATGGGGTCGCTTCGGGTCGATCCCGCGCCCCCATCGGCAGGGGCAGCGGACCAGAGACCGCCGGCGCGAAGGTCACCGTCACGGTGGTCGTCGATGCATGGGCTTCCAGCGAAGGAGGGGACTCGAACGCGGCAAATGCCTCGACCTCGCCGGTGGCTCCAGCCGAACTCCAGCCGGTGCGTCCGAACCTCTCGAGGACCTCCAGGCGCCAGTAGCGTGGCAGCGGCGGTGAGACCGTGAACAGCCCTCGATCCGGGATTCCCCCTTCGGTCGAGAAGAGGCTCTCCGCCAGCCCCTCGAGCGTCGGTTGGTCCCCTCCGCTTGGGCTCCCAGGGGCACCCGCGGGGGGGAGACGGTGCAACGGATCGGTGTCAAGGGCGTCGCCGATGCCATCGTGGTCGCTGTCGGGGTCGGCGAGGTCGCTGCCGATCCGCCCTTCCGTGCCATCGGTCAGGCCGTCGCCATCGCTGTCAGGGTCGCGCAGGTTGGGCAGACCATCGCCGTCGAGGTCCCCGGTGGCTCCGTACAGGTCCTCCAGGGGGATGGTCGTGCCAAAGGACCCGCGGGCGGCGATCACCCACGGGGCCGGGGTGACCTGGGACGCCAGGCGTGCCCTCCAGAGGACCGCTTCGGGGCCGTCTTGCAGCGAGTCGCCATCGGAATCGGGATCGGTGGGTCGCGTGCCGATGAGTCCTTCGGTGCTGTCGGCAAGGCCGTCCCCGTCGGTATCGGGGTCCGCGGCGCTGCGGTCGGGCGGTGCTGTGGGCGGGAGTCCTTGGGGTGGCAGCATCAGGGCCGCAAGGATCGCCAGGAGCCCGAGCAGCCACAGCAGCGAATGCGGGAGGGCGCGCGCGCGGGACGAGGCCATCGGCACCGGCTGCTGGTTCGGGAGGCCCGCTATAAGTCCCTGGTGGGCGACCACTGGCGTGCACCACTGCGGTCCACGGTCCCTAGGGCAGGTCTTTTAAGTGACCCCCGGCCTGCCCAAGCCAGCCGCTGCTGCGGCGTCGGAGGGGAGGCCATGGCACCGACGGTCCTGCTCATCGACGACTCGATCTTCATGCGGGCGATGCTCAAGCGGTTGGCCACCGACGCGGGGTTGCAGGTCGTCGGCGAGGCAGGCAACGGCCAGGAGGGCATCGAGCAGTTCAAGGCCCTCCACCCGACGGTGGTCGTGCTCGACATCATCATGCCCGTCATGGACGGACTGCAGGCGCTCGAGGCCATCCGCAAGTCCTCCCCCAAGGCGGTGGTCGTCATGTGCAGCTCCTCGGGCCAGCAGGCCATGATCGACCAGGCGCGACAACTGGGTGCACGGGACTTCATCGTCAAGCCCTTCGATCACAAGGAGGTCACCACGGTGTTGCGCGCTGCGGCGGGCCTCTAGGCCGGAAGCCCATACGACGGCACCGGAGCAGACGATGGAACCCGACCCCGACGGCAGCGAGGGGGGTGCAACCGTCAGCCCGGGGCGCATGGACCTGACCATCTTCGAGCAGGAGGCGCTCAAGGAGTTCTGCAGCCAAGGCGCCCAGCGGGCTGCCGATGCGCTGGGCAAGCTGCTCGGCTGGCGCGTCTCGACCGCCTTCCGTCAGGCCCAGGTGGTCCCCCAGGAGGATGCACTGGCGCGCTGGAAGCGCAGTGGCCTGCGCACCGAGGGTTCGCTGGTGGCGGCCTACTCGCGTGTCCCGGGCCCCATCCCCCTGGCGACGCTGGTGACCCTCGACGACCTGAGCGCGCTCTCGGCGGTGGCGACGCTGCGGGGCGAGGACGATTCAGAGATCCGCCCACTGACCTTCGAGGACCAGGCCATGCTCAAGGAGTTCTGCAACATCCTGGGAAACTCCTTCCTCTCGGTGCTGGCCGACCTGCTGGAGGTCCCGCTGCTCCCGCGTTCGCCGATCCTGATCACCGACAGCCTCGCAGCGATCATCGACTTCGTCGCCCTGTCCCAGAGCAGCACGCGCTACCTGCTGACCTTCTCCATCGGCCTCAACACCCAGAGGACCAGCTCCCAGGTGCTCATCGCCTTGATCCTCGACGAGGCGGCCCTGAGCGCTCTGGCGACCAAGATCGACCGGATCTTCGGCCTCGAGCCGATGCTGGCGGTCTGAGGAGCCTCAGGCCCTCGGCGGCGCACGCCGCTGCCACACGTCCTCGATCGGCGGGGCCTGCAGCACCATCGCGGCGCGATGGTCGATCTCCTGGCGCAAGGCCATCAGCTCTCGCGGAGCGAGGTTGCGGTCGACCATGGGCTGGAGGTGCATCTCGACCTGAGAGAGATGGATGCGCAGGGTCTGAAACAGCGTGCGGGCCGTGCCCAGGGACGTCGCGAGGTCCGGCTGCGTCCCCGGCACCACCCGAACGAGGAGTGCGAGCATCTGCTGGTGCTGTCGTTGCAACGTCGCGACCCTGGCGACTGCCTCCGTGCCGCCGTGGGAGAGCGCTGGATGGACGGCCCCCTCCTCGAGCAGCAGGCAGTGGGCCCACAGCGGCTGCCAGCAGGCCCCGACGGCTTGCCGAACGGCATCGACCGCACCGGCAGGGTCCTCCATCGCCTCCTCGAAATCTGCTAGCGCGTGCGCGATCCGGGAATTGGCCCCTGCCAGCGCGCTCAGCGCCGCAATCAGGGGGGCGATCGGGGGCTGCGGCATGCCAGCCGGCTGGCGCGGCCCAAGGACTAAAGCGCGCCGATGGCCCCGGTTCTAGTTGCTCCTCAGGAGTAGTATTTATATATTCCCGAATGATAATAATGGTTGGTGCCTTCAGTGAATATACTTTCCTCTTTGACCGACAAGGAGCAGCGAATCCTGGTCAAGGCCACCAAGATCCTCGACGAGGCACGGGAGGCCGGAGGGTTGAGCCGACTTGCCCTGGTGCGGTCTGCCTACAAGCACCTCGAATCACACGTCGCCGACATGCATGCCCACGTCGAGGAGTTCTCGCAATGCTACCAGGCCATCGGCTGGGAGCTGGTCCAGCTGCGCGAGGTCCAGAGCGGGATCGCCTGCTTCGACCGCGCGATCGCGCTGGCCCCCGCCGATGCTCGGAGCTGGTCGCAGAAGGCGGTCGCCCTCGAGCTGCTGGCGGACCACGAGGCCGCACTGCGGGCGATCAGCCGCGCGACGGAGCTCGAGCCGTTGGCTGCGCACCACTGGAAGCAGATGGGCGAGGTCTACGAGGCCATGGGTCGCACCACCGAGGCCGCCAACGCCCTGCGACAGGCCATCGTGCGCGACCCGACGCAGCTGGAGCTCTACGACCGGATCCTGCAGTTCGAGCCCCAGGACGGCGAGGTGCAGCTGCGCAAGGCCTTCGCGCTCGTCGCGGCGGGCCGCAGCGCCGATGGGCTGACCCTCGCCGAAGGGTTGCTCACGCAGCAACCCCCGATGGTCCGCGCGCGCCTGGTGCGCGTCGACGCCTACGAGGCCGCCGGGAACCTGCAACAGGCGCTGCACGAGCTCGACGCCTACCTCGCCGACGTCGCGCACGCCCCGGAGCAGTTGATGCACCGCGCGTCGCTGCATCGTCGCCTTGGCGCGCTCGAGGAGTCGGTCCACGACCTTGATGCGGCACTGCGGGTCGCACCCGATTCGCCCCATGTCGCCGCCTGGTGGTGCCAGCGCTCCGAGGACCTGGCAGCACTGGGCCGTTGGAGCCAGGCCCTCGATTCGATCGAGCGCGCGCTCTCGCTGGTCCCCGCCGACAGGGCGATGGCCACCCTCAAGGGTCGCCTGCAACTGGGTTCGGGCGACGTCGAGGGGGCCCGTCGGACCCTCGAGGAGGTCCTGCTGCAGGATCCCCATCTGCTGGCAGCGGTCCGCGCCAAGGCGGTGCTGCTCCAACAGGTCGGTGACCTCGAAGGCGCTGCGGCCTATCTGGACCAACTGCTCGAGACAGAGCCCAACGCCGAGGACCTACGGCAGCGCGCCGACGTCGCCATGGTGCTCGACCAGGTCGACCTCGCAATCGACTGCTACCGGTCGGCCATCGACCGCAAGCCCCAGCTGGCCGACATCCATGCCGCACTCGCCGAGGCGTACGCCAGCGCGCACCGCTACGAGGAGGCCGAGGTGGCCTTCGGCCGGCAGGTGCGCCTCGTGGCCCACGATGCCCAGAGCTGGCAGCGCCGCGGCGAGATGCTCTACTACCTCCACCGGTTCCGCGAGGCGCGGGAGAGCCTGCTCAAGGCCCTCGAGCTCTCACCCTCCTTCGAGGAGGCGACCCAGGCCCTCCAACTGGTCGAGGAGGCCATCGAGGGCGAGACGGTCGAACAGTACTGCCGCCAACTGCTCTACTACGAGGACGAACTCGGTCGCCGACCCACCAAGGAAGAGGTGTTCAAGCTTGGGATCCCCTTCGACATGCTCGACAAGGTCCAGCACTTCATCGACACCATCCCCCACCTGGAGGTCTACGAGTTGCCCTTCGAGGAGTGGGAGGAGCTCGAGCGCATCTCGCAGCAGCTGGTGCCCAAGCTCAGCTGCGCACCAGAGCTGGTGACGCTGGCCGAGGTCGCGCGCCTGCTGCCGCAGGCGGACATCCACCGGGGCAAGGAGGTGCTCGGCTACCTGCGCACGGTCGCCACCATGGAGATCGCGATCTCCCCGCAGGTCGATCTGTTGCTCGAGCAGCGCGCCCGCACGGTGCTCGAACTGCCCGAGGGGGAACGGACCCTCCCGGCGCTGGTCGGGCGACTTGGGGTAGGGCTGCATGAGGCAGGCGAGATCCTCACCCTTCTGCGCGCGCTGCGCGGAGAGAAGGTGACGATGCGCCCTGATGCCGACGTGCCCAAAGTTGCACTGGAGCCGGGCAGCCCGCTGGCGGTGGGATTGCAGCTGCGCAGCGGTCCTTCCTCACTGGCCCAGCTGCAGGCGTTGGCTCGCACCGTCCCTGGGGAGGCGTCACCGATCAGCCCCTCGACCTCGCCGACCCCGCCGCGCAGCCGCGGCACCTCCAAGGGTCGGGGCAAGAAGGGCCCTGCCAAGGGAGCGAAGGCGCACGTGCATGCTGCGCAGGAGGATGCCGCTCCCACGACGGAGCAGGAGGCGACATCTTCGCCCGCTGGCGGAGAGGTCACCACAGGCCGCCGCACGCGTGGGCGCGCCGCGCACCACCAAGGGAGTGAGATCCACGGCGGGTCGGAGGACCTCGATGCCTCGACCACCAGCCGCCGTCGCCACCGTCGGGGGGCCGACGACGGCACGGATCCGAAATCCTCGCAGGAGAGCCTCGACGGGGGGACCGGTGACTCCGCGCAGGGCAGATCGACCGAGCGGCGCCGCAGTCGCACCGCGCACCCCGACTCCTTCGTCGACGAGGAGGGTACCCTCGACCCTGAGGCCTACCTCTCCTCCGTCCTTGGATACAAGGTCAAGCCGCCCAGCAAGGGCAAGAAGGGCCGAGGCCGCAAGGCAGAGGCCCTCGTCGCAGGGTCCACGCCGGCCGATTCTGCGGTCAATCCCTTCGACCCGGTGGTCGACCACGCGACCATGAGCGTCGCAGAGATCGACGACCTCGCAAAGGTCCGGGGCGACGCCCTGAAGGGCTCCCCCTCCCCCCGATCACGGGGGAATCGGCAGGCCCTGCGGGATCAGCCCGACGAGGAGCAGGAGGATGAGGCCGAGGACGCTCTTGCTGAGTCGGCAGATTCCACCGGTCCTGCGGAGATCCCCGAGATCGACCCTGCGCTCCTCTCCTCTTTGGGCAAGGATACGGACGTGTCTGCTTCAGGTACGGAGGAGACGGAGCACATCCTCGGCCTCGCCGCGCCCGAACCCAAGGTCAATGTGCGCCAGCGCAAGCGCGGCTCGCACCAGGCACGCCACCGGGAATCCGAGGTGGAGGTGCCCTCCGCTCCCTCGATCGCCCAGGAGGAGGATGCGGTAGCGACCGACTCCGTCGAGACGCCGCACGACCCCGAAGAGGAGGGTAGCGACGCAGAGGGCGAGGAGGTGGCTGAGGCATCCCAAGAAGGCGACGACGCCCCTAGCGAGCTGCATCAGGACGAGCACTCCCCTGCACCGGCATCCTCTGCGGCCGTCGACGGTGACGACGAGCACGCCCTTCCGTCGACTGCCGTCAACCGTGACATCCCGCCGACAGGCTGGCGGGACTCCCTGTAGGAGCTCGGCGGGCGCCAGCGGCTTCATGTATCGGCCCACAAGTGGGCCCGCCATGGAAGGGCATCTCCCACCGCCCTCGCATCCACGCTATCAATCGCTGGTGATCCGCGAGCGGCTGGTGGCGGGCATGGCGGCGGGGATCGTCGCTCCCCAGGGCCTTCTTGCCCACGGGCGGGGCGAGGCGTTCGACTACTTGCTGGGTGAGCAGACCACCGATGCGGCACGCCGGAGCATAGATGCCGCTGCGGCGATGCTGGTGCTCGCCCGTCATCCCGTGCTCAGCGTCAATGGCAACGTGGCGGCGCTCGTCCCGAAGGAGATTGTCGCCTTGAGCAGGGCGGTCCCGGCGCCGCTGGAGGTGAACCTGTTCTATCGCACCGAGCAGCGCGTCGCAGCGATCATCGCCCACCTACAGGCACACGGTGCGGCAACGGTCCTGGGCGCAGACCCCGATTCGCGCATCCCTGGGCTCGACCACGACCGGGGGCTGTGCACGGCCGCAGGCATCGGGAGCGCCGACGTCGTCTTGGTGCCCCTGGAGGATGGGGATCGGACCGCGGCGCTGGTCGCGGCGGGCAAGCGGGTCATCACGATCGACCTCAACCCTCTCTCCCGTACGGCGCAGACCGCCCACGTCACGATCGTCGACAACATCGTTCGCGCGGTTCCTTCGCTCGAGGAGTCGGTACATCGGCTCCGCAGCGATCCCACCTCCGCCCAAGCCATCGTGGCCCGATATGACAATGCCGCAATGGCGCGCGAGCAACTGCGGCGGATCAGGAGTGGCCACTGACGGACGGCGCGCTGGCCGTCGTCGCCCCAGCACGCACCGAGCTCCGGCCAATGAAAGCGGGGCAGGCCGCGATTCTGTTTGCTCAGTATACTGAGCAGGATCACTCACTACGCTGAGGAGTTGTCGTCGACCTGTTCAGGGAGGAAGGACGGGCGAGGAACCTGCTTGACCACGCCCAGCGGCGGGACTGAGAGGAGCGGGCCTCCGCAAGGCTCAAAGACGTCGCTCGCACGAGGTACCGCAACGAGAGGTCTGGAAGCGGTAGGAGACGACAAGCCATGGTGCGCGAAGTCGTTTTGGAACGAGCCGAGCTCTAGTCGCGACCATGAAGCGCCGGCAGTATGGGCACCATATTCAAGGAGGTTGAAATCGAAGCAACTCGGGGGGTACGTCAACAGCGATCGTCTCTGGTGCGGAACTCCTGGTCTTCCCTCGAATCTCGTTGGTCGAGAATCGCACGGCCCTCCACGGCGTGACACAGCACGAGGTTCCTCGAAGGTTCGTGCCGGCTAATCTGCAGGAATCTTGCAACCAGACCACTCTCCCACGGTCAGCGGTAGACTTTGCTCCGGTGACCTATCGTCAGAATATGGAGGATCTCCTCGGGCCATTTGACGTCCAAAATGACCCGATAGTCACCTACTCGCACCCTGAATGCATCGACGCCCATGATACGGACGAGATGTCGCCTCGGGTTCTCAGCTACTTGCCTGAGATTCCTTGCCACTTGGTCCTGGACCTTCTGCGGAATCTTCTTGAATCTCTCGGCAGCAAGGTCGGCGAATTCGACTCGGAATGTCACGCGCTCACTTGTCCCGATGGAGATCGTCGAGGGAAACCGTCTTGCCTTCGCGAACTTGCTGGCGGGCTAAGAAGATCTCTTCGATGATTTCCAGGCTCAGCTCCTCTGCGAGACTCCGGGCAACCGCGCTGCGAACGAATTCTGACTTGGACGGGAACCCCCTGCGACGCACTGCTTCGGCAATCAAGCGGTCTTGCTCGCGAGTCACCTTGAGGCTGATGGTCTTCATAGGAGAAGGGTAATACCGCGGTAATACTAAGAGTTTTCGCGCATCCGGCCTTCGCCGAGTTCGAACCCCGACGGGCCTACTGGGATTCGAACCCGCCAGTGTTCGATTCCGCCCCCTGCCGGATTCCTGGTTGAGAGGGGAGATTGCCGCACAGGGCCCGGTCATCGAAGGACATTGGCGGACGTTTCCGACTACTCCTCCTCATCGGACCCGGGGATTCGGTTTCTGAGCATCTCCACCAGGAGTGGTCCGGCGATGTGGAAACCCCGGTTGAGCAGACGCTTGACGATAGAACGATACTCCCCCCTTGAAAGGGTACCACATTCGGCGGCGTCCCGAAGAAGCCCAAGCAACCCAACAAAGTCCCTTCCTTCTGCTTCTGCGATGCGACGCGCGGGGAGGTCGTCAATGACTAATCGATCGGCCGCGGGAGTACGCAGGAGACTCGATTCACCGGGACCCAGGGCGTCTGCGAAGAGGTCTTGGAGGCGGCCTTGTACAGGGTGGATGATGATCCATGTGCCGAAGGCGGCGGAGAGCGTGGTCGACATGGGACCCGCTCGTACCTCAGCCGCGACTTGCGGCGTCACATGGACTTTTCCGATGAGCTTGCGAAGTAACCCAATCTTCCCGATGCGATCCAGACCAATGATGGTCGAAGCGTCGACCCAAGTCCTCATCGCCGGGCCTTCCGCCACCTTGCAGCACGAGCGACGTCCCTGTGCAGTTCAGATGGGGAGTAACGAAAGTACGGGATGCCGCGCGCCGAAGCAAGGTCATGCATCTCGTGGATAGCAACTCCGGCGTCAGCTGCAGCCCGAGAGATGGAGATCTTCTGGTGGAGATATCTCTCGAGGGCCCGCTCCATCCGTAGCCGACGGACCCCTTCACGGAGTGCGCTGCGGGCCATCTCTGACCGGCTGATGTGCAGGATGGTTGCGAGGCCGTCCAATTCCCCTAGTTCGTCGTCCTCCACGCGAACCTGCAGGTTAGGCATATTACAATGTAATGACTTGCCATGTATATTACGCCTTTGGCATCGCGCCGCCCACCGACCGCCACGGTGCGTAGATCCGAGGGTCGGACGCCAAGATGGGGCGGGTCGAACTGATCACCGGGCCGAGACGCGTATTCCGCCGGATGAGACACTCGAGGCCAGGAATCCTCGTCGAATTCCTCTTTCGTGCGGCTATGGAACGACCCGTGCCGTGGAATCGATTCCCGACGAGTCCACTACCACCCCCGTCCATCCGGTTCCTAGTAGGGCTGGGATCGATCCAGGCGCTCACCCGCATGTGGTTCCACGGCAAGCCGCCCCTGGGGTCCAACCATTGGGAACCCTCCCCTCGGAATCGTCGCGCTGGCCTGCAGCTCGGCCGTGCTTCGTTCCATCGCGGTGGGATGGGTCTGACCTGCGGCGTGGCGGAAGCGGGCATGTTCCCTCTCAGACCGAGGCACACGGGTGTGGCACTGCCTGAAGGGTTTTCAACCACAACGTCACTTTCCCCCCAGTGTCCGACCAACGCAAGTTCCTCTGGCTCTCGACCAACGCCCCGCCTTCAGGTTTCCGCGAGGTGCCCAAAGGGGGGATGTGCGTCTCCGCGTTCCTCTTCGTGACCAGAGGGGACGATCTCCTGCTTGGCAAGTACGCAGACGATCCCGCGTGGGAGCAACTCGCGGGGCTCGACCCTGACCGCGTCAAGACCCACGGGAAGGGCTGGACGATCCCGGCGTCCCAGCTTAGGTTCGGCGAGCAGCCGCGGGATGCGGGGGAGCGGATCGCAAAGGATATCCTCCACTTGCAGGGCGTGCACCTCCACGAGTTCCCACCAGAGTCGGACCTCTATCGCCCGGTGCGATTCCCGGAGCTTGGCCTTCACTACGACATCTGGTGTTTCTACGAGGCATCGATCTCACGCGGTTCGAAGCTCGAGCAACTGCCCTGGTACGACGCGCTCGAGTTCCACGATGCGCGGAGCCTCCCCGAGAGCGAGTATGCGCGAGGTCATCGGGATGTGGTAGAGCGGTGGCTCACCGCGAGGAATAAGAAGTAGACTGTGGGACCGTACAGGTGGGGGATTCTCGGCTCGCGCCCCTCAACGGAGGACGATCCGGGGGTGGCTGGTCGCGAGCCCCCGTCAGAGGACCAGATCCCGCAGGGGTCCGACCCATTTCCCCTCCGGCCCACTTCCCAATTATGTCTGATACCATCCAGCATGATTTGAGTAATGCGTCTAACATATTAGACACATTTATAAAGGAGCATGCGCCTCAGAAACCCGTGCTGTTCCGCGCCCTCAGCGAGTGGAATCCCTGGTGGGACAGCGGCAAGGTTCCCCCGGCGATCGAGGGAGTGCCCAGGCGTCTCGGTGCGGATCTCATTGACTCCCTGGAAAGCCGGGCGGTCACGCTCCTTGCGGGCGTCCGCAGGTCCGGCAAGACGACGGCAATGTACCAGCTCGTCGGGCGTCTGATCAGGGAGGGAGTGCCGACAAAGCAGATTCTCTATGCGAACATGGAGGACTCCGCGCTCCTTGCCCCATCGCTCGACGAGATTCTGTCGACGTTTCGCCAGTCCATGAATCCGAAGGGACGCATCTACCTGTTCCTCGACGAAGTCCAGGCGAAGGCGGAGTGGGAGCGATGGGTGCTCAGGGAATACGAGCAGCGGAAGCCGGTGAAGGTGGTCGCGACCGGTTCGAGCTCGACGCTCCTGCGGGGCGAGCGGGCTTCGCTCCTGGTGGGAAGAAACCTCGCGTTCGAGATCGCGCCTCTGCGTTTCCGGGAGTACCTGGAGTTTCGGCGCGAGGAGCCCGTCACAGCGAACATCCGCCCGCGTGCTCCGGTGTCGCCCGAGCGCACCGATGCCCTGATCCACCATCTCGACTCGTACCTCGAGGTCGGGGGATTCCCTGGTGTGGTGCTGGAGGACGCGACGCACCACCGCACGACGCTCGATGGCTATTTCCACGATATCCTCTATCGCGATATCATCCGGAGGACGCATGCCGACGCTGCGCGGATCACGGCACTTGCTGTCCACCTTCTGACGACCATCGGGAGTCTTCTCAGCCTGCGGAAGCTTGCCCGGGCAACGGGCGTCTCGCCGGAATCCATCCGGACGTACCTAGGCTACCTCGAAGAATGCTACCTTGTCCGGACGGTCCCGATGTTCACCCGCTCGAGCCGGAGCGGGCTTGAGGAGCGGTACCCGCGGAAGGTCTACGCAGTGGACACCGGACTGCGGAACCGCGTTGTGCAACGGAGCGGTCAGGACCGGGGGAGCCTGGCGGAGAACCTCGTGGCGAACGAACTCGCCCGGAGGTTCCGGTTCGTCTCGTACTGGAAGGGAAAGCGAGAGGTGGATTTCGTCGTTCGGCGGCAGGACGGGCGGTATCTGGCGTTCAATGTCTGGTACGGCGACCCCGGGGAACGGATCATTCCGCAGCGGGAGGCCGAAGGGATGGATGAGATCCTCGCAACGCTCGGGACCGGCCGCGGGGGGGTTGCCGAGGCGACCATTCTTACGCGGAATCGGGAAGGTCGCATCGGGGACGACCGGATACAACTCGTCCCATTGTGGTCTTGGCTCCTGTCGGACGGGACGCTGCCTAGCAAGGGTGCTGACGGCAAGACGCGCCGTTCGAGCCGGACCGCATGAACGAGGAACCGCACGGTCGCAGCGAACGGGTGAACGCCAAGGGTTGTGGACGCGACGCATCCGAGCAGGACGAACGCGTAGTGGACCATGCATGATCCGAAGGATTATCGGCGCCATCGGGGTGATTCGCTCCTTGGCCGAAGGCGCCCGCGCCTGATGCGGATGGTGAGAGCGATCTGCTCGCAACCGTAGGGTCGTGCCTGCGTTCTGATAGTTTCTTCCAAGCGGACCGGCGGGGATTCGAACCCCGGTTGAAGGCTCCGGAGGCCCTCGTGCTTCCAAGCTACACTACCGGTCCATGAGGGAGGCGGGGTCGCCCCCGCCCCTTGGTCAGGCGCCGCCCTTGGCTTTGTCCTTGCCCTTGCCGGGCTTGCCCTTGGGCTTGCCAGCCTCGGGGGCCGCTCCGGCAGCGCCCTTCTCCGTGTAGCCGCACTTGCCACAGGCCTGACGGTCCTTGTGGCGGGCCAGCCACACGCCCGGCCCGCACTGTGGGCAATGGCGTCGCGTTCGTTCGATGGTGTCTCCCTTGACCGTGTAGAACGGTCCTTTGCTTTTCTCTCCCATGGTCGGTCAACCCTGCGCCTACGCGCGTACGGTCACGAACTGGTCGATCAGGTGGCGCGCGCGTGCCACGGAGGCCGCGTCGACCGTGACGACGACGACCCCTTTGTTGGGCATGCCATAGACCACCTTCGTCCCCGCTGGTGCCTCGAGTAGCACCGGCAGTGTGGCGAGGTCCTCCTCACCGTCGACCTCGATGCGCACGCCCTCCTTGGAGTGCAGCGCCACGACGATCGCCTCCCACAGCTGCGCGGTGATGCGCCCCGCCGGCGAGGCGACATGCAGCACCTTGGTGCCCACCGTGCGCAGCTCCTCGCGCAGGTCGTGGCGGTCCTCCCGCTTGGTGCGGAAGTCGACCACGGCCAGGCGCGGTGCGAGCCCCAGCCGGTGGACGGTCAGGGTGGTGATGTCGCCGACGCAGACGATGGGGTGCCCCTGCAGCACCGCACGCAGCTGGTCCTGCTGCAGGAGCGTCCCCAGCGGGGTGCGCAACTCATCGCGCAACCCCTGGGGCAGCTCCCACGCGGTGATGGAGGGGTCCCGTCCCATCTGCGGAGGCCACCAGGCGCTCCCACACGGACGCGGCTATATAACGCTGCGGCAGGGCGCCAACCATCGCGGTGCCGCGCGGCGCCAAGGCTTATCAGACCGCTGCATGTTGGGCGCGCGGGGGAGACGACGTGCAGTCTTCAGGTGCAGCGGCAGCGCAGCGGATGCCCACCACCGTGGTGGGACTCGACGAACGACTCGAAGGGGGCATCCCCGTCGGTTCGATGGTGTTGGTGGCGGGGACCGCAGGCTCCCTCAAGAGCTCCCTCGTCTACCGGATCCTCCACCACCAGGTGTGCACCACCGGCCGCAAGGCGATGTTCGTCTCCTTCGAGCAGAGCCAGGAGCAGATGCTCGCCCAGATGGCCCGCTTGGGGTTGGGCCAGCAGCTGCCCGCCGGGCTCAACCTCGTCGACCTGACCGAGTTCCGCACCCAGGTCGCCGAGGTCGACGACCAGCCCTGGTTGGAGACCTTCCTCGCCCTGACGCAGCGCTACGTGGCGCAGTCGGAGTGCGACCTGCTGGCCATCGACAGCCTCGACGCGCTCTACGCCTTGGCGGCCCTCGACAACCCCCGGGCCCAGCTGTTCCACTTCCTCCATGGGCTGCGTGCCCTCAACGTCACGACCTTCCTCATCAGCGAATCGCCCCGCGGCAGCGAGCGCTTCGGCCACTTTGGGATCGAGGAGTTCCTCAGCGACGGCATCATCCACCTGCGGGTGCGCGAGGAGGAGCGGGGCAACCACACCGCCCTGCGCCGCTACCTGGGCGTCGTCAAGATGCGGCAGACCGCCCACGACATGGACTACCACCCGCTGCTGCTGGTCGATGGCCGCTTCGAGCTGGTCGTCGACTGAGCGCCCGCTCGTCGACCTTCAGCGACGTTGCTTGGGCGGGTGCAGCGCCTCGAGGTAGGGGTCGAGCCGCGCCTCGATCCACTGGTCGACCAGTGCCGCTAGCGTCCGGCGGTGCGCGTCGCTCAGCTGCAGTGCCTTGTCGGGGTCGAGGTAGCTGTCGAGCATGCGCAACGTCGTCGCCACCCCCTCGATGTAGCGGGGCGCCCAGGTGGCATCGGGAGTGATCGTGCCGTCCTTTCGGGGGACTACCCCGGTCTGCAGCGCCATCGTCACCCGCGCTTGGAGTTCGTCGACCCCCAGCTTCTCGAGCCGCACGACGTCGACGAGCTCCTTCTGCAGGTCTTGGTCTTCGACAGAGGCGAGGACGTCGGCCATCTCGGGCGTGAGCACCGAGTGGACCTTGACCAGCTCGCTGCGCACCGGCTCGCTGGCGCGACGCGCCGAAGGGACGAGCCGCTCGACCTGTCGGGTGGTCAAGGCTTCGGCGGTGACCTTGCGCGTCAGCGCACGCTGGAGGTCGGGCTCCTCGACGGAGGCGAGCACGCGCGCGCTGCGCCCCGAGACGAGGCCTTCGTCCACCAGGCGGCGGGTCTCGGCGGGCAGCTCGACCATCTGGACGGTGCGGCCGAAGTGCTCGGGGGTCACCCCGACGAGGTCGGCTGCCGCTTGGAGGCCGTAGGTGGATTTGAGGGTCGACCAGGCCTTGGCCTTCTCCAGGGCCGGCAGGGCGGCCGTCTGCTGGGCAACGACCAGCTGCCGCTCGATCCGCTGCTGTCCCTTGGGGACCTTGCGCACCAGGCAGGGGACCCTCTCGATCCCCGCACGGCGCGCCGCCTGCAGGCGCCGCTCCCCCAAGACGACGCGGCGCGCCTCGTCGACCTCCAAGGGCACCACCGTGCCGTAGCGGACCATGCTGCGCGCAAGACGCAGCAGTTCCTCGTCGTCGGTGGAGCGCCGGGGGTTGCTCGGGTCGGTGGTCAGGTCATCGACCTCGATCCATTGGATGCATTCGGAGTCGGCAGGCTCAAAGGGTCCGATGCCACTGCGTCGGGGCAGCGTGGCACGCTCGTCGGTTGCGTCGCCATGGCTGCCACCGGCGCCCTTGCGCTTGGCCGCCTTGCGGCTGCGGTATGAGACCATGTCCTTCCCCCCTCCACGGCAGCAGCGCCGACGCGGAAGGACGAGCCGATGGAGGGCGCCTATAAAAAAGGCGGGGTCGCCGCCCTTTGTGAATCGCCGCGGAGCTCCACAACTCAAGGAGTCTCGAGCGAAGCGCGGTGAGCGGAGACCCCACCGCGACGTGCAGCGATGCCCCGTGCTGATCGCGTGGTCCTGCGCAGACCCTCCCAGGCTCGTCCCATCCAAGGGGTCCATCGCAGTGAAGTGGTGGACCAGGATGCACGACGCTTCCCGACCGATGCCTTTTCGAGCGTGAGGGTGGTCTCTGCTCGCCGATGACGAGGACGAGGGGTCGCCGCACCCTGGAGGGCATCCCCACGCTCGAGGTCGCAGGGAACCGCTTCTTCAACATCGATTGTGTCGCCGGCGCGCGTGCCCTGCTCGCCGACGACAGCATCGACCTGATCGTCACCGACCCGCCCTACGGCATCGCCGGTGACACGCTCCACCAGCACTACAACCGCAACGAGGACTTCGTCGTCGGCGGCTATGTCGACGTCGAGCCGGGCCAGTACCAGTCGTTCACCCGCGATTGGGTCGCCGAGGCGCATCGCGTCCTGCGCCCCGGCGGCTCGATCTTCATCGTCTCGGGCTACACGCGCCTCTACGAGGTGCTCCATGCGTTGCGCACGACCCCGCTGGTCGAGGTCAACCACCTGATCTGGAGGTACAGCTTCGGCGTCTATACCAGCCGCAAGTTCGTCTCCTCCCACTACCACATCCTCTACTACGCCAAGCCCGGCGGCCGCCGGACCTTCAACCTCGAGAGCCGCTTCGGTCGTGACGAGAAGGCCCACCACGGCGGCTCGGCCAACTACCTCGACCGGGAGGACGTCTGGTCGCTGCCGCGCGAGTACAAGCCCCGACGCGAGAAGAACAAGAACGAGCTGCCCACCGAGCTGCTGGTCAAGATCCTCCAGTACGCCTCCGATCCCGACGACCTCGTGTGCGACTTCTTCTTGGGCGGCTTCTCGACCGCGCGGGTCGCGATCGGCCTGGGGCGACGGGCGACGGGGTTCGAGGTCGCTGTCCCGACCTTCCAGCGGCGAGGGGCGGCGCTCCGCAGCGTCACCCCAGATGGATTGCTCGCCACGCTGCACCCTCCCACCATCGGCGTCGCACGGAACCGCTCCAAGCGCTGGGATGCTGCGCAATTGGCAGCCCTGCACGACCGGTACGGTTCCCTCCGCGAGCACCAGCTGACCAAGAGCGCCGCCGTCGCCCGTCTTGGCGAGGAGTTTGGACGCGGGACCTTCGCCATCCTGCGGGCACTCAAGCGCATCGATGCTCATGCGTCGGCGCGCCGCCCGCGCACGCCCAAGCGCCGCTAGCCGACCGTCGTGCACCCGCCGGCGGTCCTAGTGCGCCGGTGCGGCCGCACCGCCGTGGTCCTTGCGCAGGCGGCCACCGATGGTCGAGAGGCGGTCGAGCAGCTCGCCCAGGGGGATGTAGTCCTCTCGTCCCCGCAGGGTCGGGACCGCAAGGTGGTGGAGCGGTTGCAGCTGCACGGCGGCGACCGCAGGCGCCGGCTGCTGTGGGGACGCCTCCGATGTGGGCGCAGCCGGCTCGGGCGCGGCAGCCCCAGCGACGCTCAGCACCGGGCGAGGCGGGAGCTGGTCGACCTCCTCGGCGTCGATGGGTTCTGGAGGGCTGACGAAGGTCGGGATCATCGGTGGCGCCAGTGGAACCGACGGCTGCTGCGGCGCGGTCAGTTCCATCGCTGCCTCGGCCAGGGCGTAGGCCTTGCGCAGGTCCTTCTCGTCGTTGAAGGCGCGGACGGCGGCCTCGAGGACCTTGCGCGCCTCGACCATCGGCCGGCCACCATCCTCGTTGCGCTTGATCGCCCCGTAGACGGCCTTGATGCGGTCGAGCACGACGCTCGGAGGCAGTTGCGGTTCGGCGGCGATCGCTGGGACGGTCACCGGCGGGGCCTTGGGCGGCGCGTCGGCTGCGGCCTGCAGCCGTTCCCGTGCACCGATCGACTCCTCGAGCATCGCTGCGGCGATGGTGGCGTGGCGGGAGGCCTTGACCATGTCCTTCTCCCGCTCGAAGGCGGTCATCGCCGCCTCGAGTTCCTTGCGCAAGCGGCCCATCTCGGCGCCGGTGCGTTCGAGCTCCGCCATGCGGGCGTAGGTCGCTCGCACCGATGCCTTGAGCTGCGTGGCGCTCATGATCGAATCGGGCGAGGCGCCAGGCACGGGAGCGGCCACGGCTGGCTCGGCAGGGAGGGCCTCCTCCTCGTTGGCGACCTTCTTGACCTTCTTGCGCTTGACCTTGACCCCGCTGCGGTCGGAGGCGTGTTCGGCGGCCTTGGCGATCCCTGCTCCGTCACGGATGCCGACGATGAAGTGGGTGATGAAGTCGTCCGCGAACCCGCGGGCACCCTGTGCCATCGCGGTCGTCTCGGCGACCTTGGCCAGCTGCAGGATCAGCGACTCATCGCCGGTGCGCGCGTAGCAGGTGATCTCGGCGTACAGCCCCGCAGCGCTCTCCTTGCCGCTGACGGCGTCGGGCACCCACAGGCCGCAGAACTGGCGCCGCGCGTTGACGGCCTCGAGCAACCCCGCGAAGGCGATGTTCTGATCCCGGGGCATGACGATCGCGCAGCGGATCTGTGCGAGGAGCTCCTCGCCGTGCTCGACCAGTGCGACCTTGAAGATCAGGGTGGTGAAGGGGCAGCCGTCGGGCTGGAACGAGGTCGTGTAGTAGTCGGCATCCATGGTCATACCCACCCCAGGACCGTCGCGGCCCCACTGCTGGGCACGCTGGCGGACTATTTATGGACACGGTCAAGCAGACTTGAGGGCAGCTTCCTTGGACGACCGACGGGCGCACCTGTGTGCTCATTCTTCGTCAGGGCTCTGCGCAGCGCCGACCTGCGGTGACTGCTCCCTCCGAGGCGTGAAGAACTCCGCCTCGAGGTTGCGGTGGTGGGCTGCCGCCCTCCAGGGGAGGACCCGCGGCGCCCGCGCCGCGGTCGTCGAGGCTGTGCCGACGCGGCGCTCGGCTGCCGCAAGGAGGATCCCGCTGCACAGGAGCGACGCGACGATCCCTGCGCCCACCAACAGGCCCGGAGGACCGACTGCACCCGTGCAGCTGCCACAGCGCGGATCGCCCGATGCGGGCGATGGGACGTCGACGCTCAGCGTGGCGGCCGAGCGATGGCCGTCCTGGTCGGAGACGGTGACCACTACGTGATAGCGCACCCCCACGACGAAACGGTGGGTCGGAGTCCCATCGGCGGCCGCCTGCGGTGCGCTGCCGTCCCCCCAGTCGACGCTGCGGGTGATGGCAGTCTCGCCACCGGTCACGTCGATGTGCAGCCGCACCAGCGCCCGTGCCTGCGGGCCGCTCCCTTGGGGGGGTCCGATCCCCACCAGCGACAGGCTCACTTGCGGGGTCGGGTCGTAGACGCGCAGCTGGGCGCTGACCACCACCAGATGGCCTGCAGGGTCGGTGACCTCGAGGGTGATCTGGTAGGGGCGCGGCTGATTGTAGAAGTGGTGGACGACCGGGCCTTCGGCGATGGTGCCATCACCCATGGACCAACGATAGGTCAGCGCCCCCGGGTCCTCGAGGTCGGTGGCACCAGCCACGATATCGATCGGCGCTCCGATCGCCAAGCCCTCGGGCATCTGCAAGGGCGCAACCACCGGAGGTTGGTCGGCAAGCTGCACCTGGGTCGTCGCCGCCGCGCCGCTGACGCCCAAGGTGTCGATGGCGATGACCGAGACGGTGTAGGTGCCCGGGCGCTCGTAGGCGTGGCTGCGCGTCCGCTCGGGGCCGAAGAGCGCGCCCGTGCCATCCCCAAAGGACCAGAGCAGCCCCAGGACGTCGGTGTCGGCGCTCAGCGCGACGAACTCGATGGGACTGCCGACGGTCAGCGGCTGGGGTGTGGTCGTGTTGACCACCACGAGCGGTGCGGCGTTGACCAGCACGATCCGGTCGGCGCTGAGGTTGCTGCGCAGCGCATCGACGGTCGGGGTGCACCCCTCGAGCGCAAAGTGCAACGGCCGCTCGCCCGGGACGGTGGTCACGAAGCTCAGTGGCACGACCGAGACGCCCCCGGCGTCGAGGGAGAGCGGTCCTGGGGTGGCGGCCAGCAGCTGCCCACCCGCGTCCCCCACGCGCAGGGTCAGCGTGCACGCCGTCGCGCTGCCGCCGACGTTGCGCACCAGTGCCAGGGTCGTCGAGACACCACCCACCAGCGGGACCAGCGGCAGGGTCGCCGGGACCTCCAGCTGCACCGCCGGCCGGGTGGTGACCACCAGGGTGGCCCAGGCGACGTCGTCGTCGCTGACCAGCTGCAGCAGCGGGGTCGTCACCTGGAGGCGAAGGGTGTGATCGCCGGCGATCATGGGAGTGGTGACGACGCTGATCGGGAGCACCTCGTCGGGCTGCAGCGTACCGTTGCCGGCACCGATCGAGGTGTCGTCGAGCCACAGCTCCCAGACGAAGGTGGCCGGTCCGGTCCCATCGTTGCGCACGCTCCCCTGCACCGTCAAGCCCTCGTCGACCATCGCCGTCGGTGGCGTCTCGATCGTCGCGACCAACTGCGGTGGGACGGGTTGCGTCTTCGCCAGCAGAAAGACCGCGACGGTCTTGGCCACCATCTCGAGCAGGGTCGGGTTGAGCCATTGCGCCAGGTCGTTGACGGTATGGAAGGACTTGCGCGGCTTGTAATAGGGCGACTCGTCGATCAGACTCATCGACTCGATGATGGCGAAGGTCTCGAACCCGGCATCGAGGAAGTTCTCCCCATCGCTCCAGAACTTGGGGTCGTTGGGGTCCTCGAAGGAGAGCAGCAGGTGCTGGGGGTTGTACTGCTGCGCCAGCGCCTGGAGCTCTTGGACGGGGCCGACCTTGCCCGCGAAGTAGACGACGTCGCTCTTGAGGTAGTAGGGGTTGTCCCCGACGTTGTCGATGTTGAGGTAGAGCGCGATCGGATCCCCTCGGGCGGCCGCGGCGTCGGCGTAGGCGATGGAACCCAGCCCGTGGCCGATCTCCTCGGCGTTCCAGAAGGCGAAGATGAGCGTATGGCGGGTCTGGACATCCTTGAGCGCTGCTGCCATCGCCAGCAGCACGGCCACCCCGCTGCCATCGTCGTCGGCACCGGGAGCGTAGGTGTTGGGGTGCTCGAAGCTGTTGTGGGGGTCCCCAAGGTAGCGAGCGTGGACGATGCTGTCGAGGTGGGCGCCGACGATGTACTGCGACGCGTCGGGGTCGGTGCCGTTCTTGATCGCCAGGACGTTCTCCAGTGGCAGGCCCCATCCAAGGAAGGGGTCCCGTCTGACCTCGTACCCGAGCTCCGAGAGGGTCGCCACCAGCCAGTCGACCGCCTTGCTGTTGTTGTCGGAGGCGTAGTAGCGGGTGTAGAACTCCTGCGCGACGGTGACGTTGGCGACCATGTCGTCGCCGTCGAGCCGGTCAAGGGTCGTGTGGATGACCTCGGTCAGGGTCAGGTCGTCGCCACTGCGCGCCGCTGCAGCAGGAGCGGAGGCGACGTCCTGCGGGAGCAGGAGCGCCAGCACCAGTGCGCACAGGATCAGCCCTGTCGCCGCAGGGTGTTGCACCTGCCGCACCTGCGCCGCCATGCCGCCACCACCTTCCCGCTGGGCGCGTTCGTCCATCAACGTTGCCCCCAGGGATGTGCGGCGGCCCCCGTCGGGTCGGGATCGTCGCGCGCCGCACCGATGCGATCCTCGGGCGCTTCCGGGTCCTCAGTACCGTCACTTCAGTGTCTTCAGTAGTGTGAATCAGTGCGGCGCGACGACGGCTCCTTCGGTGCCCCAGGAACGGTTAAATAGAGCAAGTCGGGTGTCCGCGCCTGTTCGCCCCATATCGGAGGCACAAATCCATGGAGCACAAGAATGAGAATCTGCCCACTGCAGCCTGGCGGCTGCGGTTGAGCGCCCTTGGCTTGGTCATGGCCCTGCTGCTGAGCAGCGCTGCGACCCTGGCCATCGCCGACTCCCCAGCCATCGCTGGCCGCGCGTCCGGTCCCGTGTGGATCAACGGGACTGCCTGGGACTTCGCGACCGGGGTCCTTGTGCCCATCGAGAACGCCGTCGTCGTCGCGACCAACGTCAGTGACAGCTCCACGCTGCCGCCGGTCAGCTCTGACGCCGCCGGGCACTTCAACATCGACGTCGTCGATGACGGGACCTACAACCTCACCGTCACCCACGTCGACTACCAGACCAACGTCAGCTGGGACTTCCCCGCCGACTCCAACTCCACCACCGGCATCGACATCGGCCTGGTGCGGCTCCCCTCGACCCTGTGGGGCACCGTCACCGACGGCACCACCAACACCTCACTGGTGGGCGCGACGATCGGCGTCGACGAACGCAACACCACCACCGCGATGGAGGATCTGCGCAGCGCCGTCAGCGGCGTCAACGGCTCCTATGCCATCGGCGGCCTCGTCGGTGGCGTCGGCGGCTCGCTGTGGGTAAGCGCCCCCGGCTACCTCTCCGACGTCCTCTCCTCGGGCGGCGACCTTGGCCCCAACGCCACGCGGCAGGTCAACGTCACCCTCCAGCGGCAAGAGGGCATGGTCAGCGGGACCGTCGTCGACCTCGATGGCGCACCCATCGAGGGCGTCACCATCACGCTAGCGACCACCTTCGGCAGCTGGTGGACCACCACCGACGTCAGTGGCAACTACGGCCTGCAGGTCCCCTTTGGCGACTACGTCATGAGCGCCAACGCACCCGGCTTCTTTGGCGCCAGCGACAACCTCTACGTGGCGCCCTTGGCGAGCCTCGACATCGACCTGACCCTCGAAGCGACTCCGCCGCTGACCGCGACGGTCGACGGCCGCGTCCGTGACGCCGGCACCCTCAGCGGCATCGTCGGTGCGCAGGTCACCTTCTGGGACCAGGACCGCCCCGGCAAGCAGCTGGGCACGGCCACGGTCGCCGGCGGGGCCTACGACCTCGCCATCTACGCCGGCTTCTTCCGAGTCAGTGCCACTGCCCCCGGCTACCGCGCGGAGGTCAGCTTCGCGACCATCTCCGATGGGCAGACCCTGCCGCTCGAACACCTGCTCAGCGCGCTGACGCTCGACCGCACCATCGGCGGCAACGTCACCGCCTCGGGCGCCCCCCTTGCTGGAGCGCTCCTTGCCCTCTCGCAGGCGGGCGTGCAACTGAGCACGACCACGACCGACGCTTCGGGCGACTTCTCCCTGCCAGCGCTCAGCGGCGACCTGACCATCGACATCAGCGCCAGTGGGCACTTCTCCACCAGCATCGACATCACGGTCGGTGCGATGGACATCACCGGTCGCAGCTACGACCTGCTGCCGATCCCGGCGGCGACCCTGTTGGTCGACGGCTACGTGCGCACCCCCGACGGCCTGTCGGTCGTCGGCGCCACGGTGACCTTGACGGACCTGGCGCTCATCCATGGCGGTTACACCATCTCCACCAGCGCCAACACCGGCGGTTTCTTCACCCTGTGGACCTACAGCGGGAGCTTCATCCTGACCGTCGACGCCCCCGCCTGGCAAGGCCAGGTGGTGCACTTGCAGCCCACCAGCGCGATCCACCTGGGCGACCTCGTGCTCGACCCCTCCCCAGCGACGGCGCAGCAGACCACGGCGACGTGGCATGACTTTGCCAACCTCACGCTGCGCTACGAGGACATCGTCGAGGCCGACGCGGCCCTGACGCGGTGGACCATCGACCGGGACTTCGGTGACGCCGACCAGGAGGTCGACGCGGCCGAGGTCGCTGCCTATGAGGCATGGCTGATGGGCCGTGGACCGTCGGTCACCCACACCGCTGGGCTGCTCGAACTCGACTCCCAGGGCTTCGACGTCGTCGGCAGCTCCCTGGGCGTCGACGTCTCGGGTGCCACCGGCAACGACACCGACGAAGGTGCGATCACCACCTCCTGGTGGGCGACCTTCCTCCTCGACGGCACCGCCGATGGCGACACCCATGAGGTCACCTACCGCATCGACTATGACACGGCTGCGCTGCAGCGCTCCGCGCTGCTGGAGCTGCCGGTGGGCCTGCAGGTGCGCGACCTCCTCTCGGCTGCAGCGCCCGTCAGCGCGCTGGACACCGCCCCGTCGGTGACCATCGACGGCACGGTGCCGGCCAACACCTCCGGGACCTCCGAGATCGTCAGCTTCACCGCCTTCCCCAACGAAGGACCGATGGCCAACGCCGGAGCGGACAAGGTCGTCCAGCCCGACACGGCGATCGCCTTCGATGGGCGGACCTCCACCGATGACCAGGGGGTCGTCAACTACACCTGGGACATCGGCGGGATCGAGACCCTCTACGGCGCCCAGGTGCACCACAACTTCACCTTGGCCAACGGCAGCGCGAGCACCAAGGTCGTCGTGACCCTGACCGTCCGCGACAACGGTGGTCTGATGAACGACACCATGCTCAACGTCACCGTCGACGGCCAGGGACCGGTGGCGTCCTTTGGGATCACCGATGCCGCCGGCGCTGC
This sequence comes from Thermoplasmata archaeon, assembly GCA_023265395.1. GTDB lineage: Archaea > Thermoplasmatota > DTKX01 > JAHFTX01 > JAHFTX01 > JAHFTX01. The sequence continues at coordinate 16,233 of JAHFTX010000011.1, read as the reverse complement.
AGCCACCAGCGTCGACGAGGATGCGGCCAACCTCACCTTCACCAGCACGAGCACCGACAACATCGGTGTCTCCAACGTCAGCTGGGACTTCGGGGACAACCGCATCGAGTTCGGCACCACGGTCAACCACAGCTGGAACCAACCGGGCGAGTACAGCGTGGAGGTCACCGTCCTCGACGAGGCCGGTCACTCCAGCAACGCGACGCACAACATCACGGTGCGCGACACCACCGCCCCCGACGCCAAGCTCAACAGCAACACGCCGACCCAGAAGACGGTCGGGGAGAACGTCACCTTCAACTGCAGCGCCTCCAGTGACAACAGCCCCGCCGAGGACCTCTCCTGCAGCTGGCACTTTGGGGACAACTCGACCGAGATGAGCGGCAAGGAGGTCGTCCACGTCTACACCCAGGTGGGTGTGCACGAGGCGATGCTGATGGTCACCGACGCCGCCGGCAACAGCGACACCGCCTACTGGAACATCACCATCCTCGAGAAGCGCAAGGAGATCGACCTGACGCCCCTCTCGCTCAAGGTGTCGCCCAAGGACCCCAAGCAGAACCAGCAGGTGACGATCAAGGTGGTCATCAAGAACCAGGGCAAGGACCCCGCCCCCGCCTTCAAGGTCGAGTTCAAGGACGGCGCCAAGACCATCGGCGAGAAGACCGTCAACACCCTGGCGGCCAACACCACGGTCGAGGTCACGATCAAGTGGACCCCCACCCGCGATGGTGACCACACGGTCAAGGCCTCGGTCAACCCCGAGAACGAGTTCGCCGAGACCAACCGCGGCAACCAGACCATCAGCGACGTCGTGACGGTGGCGATCGACAACACGCAGCAGATCCTCATCGCTGCGGCGATCATCGCACTGATCGTCGGTGCAGCGCTGGTGGTGTGGTACAACTCTACCACAGCACGGCGCCGCCGCAAGCGCCGCCTCTAGGTGCCGACGGTCGGCGAGGCCGACGCTGAAGACCGCAGGTGTCTGCGCCTGCGGTCGCCCCGGTAGCGACCACCCCAAGGTCGGTCCCTCCCTGGGCCATGCGCGCGCAGGCCCCGATGCGCCACGAGCGCGGGAGCGTGCCCCCGCTGGGCGCGACGGTGTCGCTGCTGCTGCTCTTGCTCCTGCCGACCCTGCTGGGCGTGCTCGTTTCGGCACCGGGGCACCCCCCAACGCTGCGGCACGAGAGCATGGACGCACCGACCGTGCTCTTCCTGCAGCGATGGGCCCCGCTACGGCTGACCTCCCTGCTGCACACCGCGCTCGACCAGGCTCAGCGGCAGGGGATCGCGGTCCCGCCGCTGCAGGGAACCGCCAACGGGACTCCTGGCGTGCTCGAGGACCCGTGGTTGCAGCGCCTCTGTGTGGCAGCGATCGGTTCGGTCGGTGGACCGCCGCCCTCCCTGCAGACCGAGGGGTGGCGGCTGCAGGTGCAGCTGGAGCAGCTGCGCGTGCACCCGCAGGGTGCGGTCGACCTCACGCTCGAGCTGGTCGCCAGCCACCCCGGTCGTCGGGGCGAGCCCTCGCAGACCGCGCGCTGGCAGGGGCACCTGCTCCTGGAGCATCCCCTGCTGCGCCAGCGGATGCTCGAGCAGCAGCTGCGGCTGGCCTTCGGGCCGCTGGGCCCGGTCCCCCGTCTGTTCGAAGGGCTCCTCTCCACCTCGCTGGCCGAGGGGATCGGCCGCAACGAGAGTCCGACCACCACCGTCGAGAGGACCGCGACCCGATGGACGAGGGATCGGTTGCCTGGCTCCCTGCTGCCGCTGCTCAGTGGCCTGCCGACGACCGCCCAGGCAGCGGACGTCCCGACGACGCAGGGGGCGTGGCAGGCTGCAGCACTCACGCGAGAACCCACGCGAGGGTTGGAGGAGCGCGCACTACTCCGTCTGGCACTCAACGCAGCGATCGACCGGTTGGGGCCGCAACTCCTCGCCTACATCGGCGGGGATGTGGTGGCCCGCTGGCAGCAGGGGTGCGGCTGTGTGCTCAGCGGGGGGACCTCCCTCTTGCTGCAACACGCCCTCGAGCCGATGGTCGACTCGCTGGTCGATCGCCTCTCGACCGACCTCGACGCACCCGACCTCCGCAGCGGCCTTGCGGCCCACCTCGAGACGGTCGCGGCGGCGCTCGAAGGCGATGTGCAGCGGGATCCTGCGGCGGCATCGGAGCAGGGGCTGTGGCCCTGGCTCGGGGACCCGCTGCGCCTCTGGGCGGTCGCGCTGCTGCGGAGCTGGGCCTCCTCGCCGGCACTCTCCGTCAGTGAAGAACTCCTGCAGCCGCCCCCCCGACCACCTGCGGGGCTCGTCGCCGTGCGCAGCAGCGGGGGATCGATCGCCGTGACCGCCCAGCGGTGCACCATCCTCCACCACCTGCAGCCGCTGCTCCCGCTGAGGGTGCTCGAGCAGTCCCTGCTCGACGGTGCGGTCGACGAGTCCACCGTCCAGGGGCTCGTGCGTCCGTTCGAGCTGCGCTGTGTCATCGACCTTGCGGCATCGCTCGGGACGCTGACGCTCGAGGATCGCGGTGGCGCACCCCGGCAGCTCCCCGCGATGGCGCCCCTGCGGTGGCAGAGCGTCATCGTGCTGCCACTTGGGTCACCGATCGCCGGCGTGCCGATGGAAGCGGACAGCAGTCTGCTCGCCGACCTCTCGGCGGCAGGGGCCGGGATCGTCGGCGCCGTCGCGCGGGCGCTGGGCGCATTCTGGCAGCGACTCTGGAGCGGCGCCCAGCAGGTCGCTGAGGCGCTTGCGGCGTGGCTGCGGCAACCCTTCGAGCGCGCCGGGGACATCGGGGTGGTCGGGCTGTTGCACGACCTCTCCCGTGCCCTGCGCGCGCTGATCGACGGTCCCGACGTCGCCGTCGACCGTTCCCTGCGCGTGCTCTGGCGCTACATCGAGCGGGTCTACGGGCCGTCGTTGCGCGAGTCCACCTCCTTCGACCTGCAGCTGTGGGGGGTGCCCCTGCAGGTCCGCGGTGACCCGCTGGGCCAGTCGGTGAGCGTCTGCCTCGGAACGGTCGATGTGCAGCTGTGCGTGCGTCTGCAGCACCTGGTCGCCAACGAGCGGCCCTGGGTCAGCATGCCCGTGGAGGGCCATCGGATCGCCCTGGTCCTGAGCGCACTGGTCCACCGCGGCGAGTCGACCGTACGGGTGGTCGTCGACCCGTTGCGGGCGATCGAGCCGGCGATGGTGCACGTGCGCCTGCAGACACATCCGCGCGCCGGTGGATGGGTCATCGACCTGCAGCTGGTCGGCAGCCGCACCGCGCCACGCACCGAGTCGGTGTCGTTGAGCCAGCTGCTGCACGTGCCCCTGCCGGCGCTGCCCATCCCCGGCACCCCTCTGTTCCTGCGGCCCGATGTCGCGCTGAGCGTCGAGGTCGACGCGCGGGGGATCCTCCGTCCCTGGCGGGTTCTGCTTGGTCGCCTCGAGGATGCCTGGAGCGCGCAGCTGCGCGGGCTCGACCTGCAGGCGCTGGGCCGGCGCCTGGCGATCCCCGACGATGGTGCGGCGCTGCTGCAACGTCTGCTGGCGGCGACCTTCGCGGGACTCCTCGAGGGAGGGGACCTGCTGGTCCAGGCGGTGAGCATCCGCCTGGACCTGACGATCGAGGGCCCGACCGGCCTCGCTGGCGCACGCACGAGCATCGCCCTGCGGCTGCGCGAGCCGCCGTCGGCCATGTTCCATCTCTGTGGATGGTTCGCCAGCCTGCTTCGGGCGGCTCCGCTCGCTGGGGGCGCACCCTCCGGAGGCAGTCTGCCGCAGCCGGTGCTGGCACGACTGGGGTTGCGCATCGCCACCGAGCTGGAGGTGGGGGCGATCACGTCGCTCCCGCTCCCAGGGATGCACCTGGGCGCAACGCGGCTGAGCATCGCGCAGGCGCAACTCGACGTCAACATCGGCGCCTTCGGCCAGCTCCTCGGACGACAGTGGGGCGGCGCCGACCTGCAGGCATCGCTGGTGCTGCCCAGCCTCTCGCGCTCGGCCGCTCGCGCCCTGGGGCTGCACCAGCTGCCCACGAGGGCGACCGCGGTCGACGTGCTGGTCGCCTCGTTGCGGGTGCGCAGCCAGCCGGTGGCGCCGGTGGTCATCAGCGAGGTCGCCTACGACACCGACCAGGACCTGCGCAAGGAGTTCATCGAACTCTCCAACCGTGGCGGGCGAGCCCTCGACCTCTCGGGTTGGCAGCTGCGCGATTCCGATCGTGGCTGGAGCCTGCCGGTGGGCTCGGTGCTCCCAGCCCACGGAGTGGTCGTCCTTGGGACATCATCGGCGGTGCCGCTGGGGGAGGAGCGACGGCTGCCCGACATCGCAGGGGTGACGCTGCGACTGGATGATGGCGGTGACAGCCTCACGCTCGTCGACCCCCTGGGCGTCGAGCAGGACCACGTCGCATGGGAGGGCTTCGAGGTCGGTTGGGACCAACGGGCGACCCAGGGTCGATCCATCCACCGGTGGGAGGGAGAGGACCACGACGACGGGCGCGATTGGTACTCCGCCGTGCCGACGCCGGGTGTGGCCGTGGGGTCCTAGGGGTTCCCCGCGGCGGTGGCTGCGGCTGCGGCCGCCGCCTTGGCCGCACTCTCGGCCTGGGCGCGGCGCTTCTTCTCGGCGGCGATCTGTGCCGCGACGCCGGTGCGACGGCTGTAGGCGCGGTAGACGGGCATGACCCAGCCCAGCAGGACCTTGACCAGCAGTGGCAGGAGGAACGGTACGAGCAGGAGGGCAAGGTCCAGCAGGATGTACAGGTAGAGCGTGTTGCGGTAGGCCTGCCGCGCCTTGGCGTAGCGGTAGAAGGGCACGCAGGTCCAGTCGAGGAACAGTCCGGGCAGCCCCTTGGAGACCTTCTCGAAGGTCGTCAGGTACTCGGGGAGCGCGAAGCCCCATCCGGGCTCGGCGGGGTCTGTCGGCGGGGCCGCTGCGGCCTTGTCCTTGGCGGACTTGCGCGCGAAGAGGCTCTTGGCGGGCGGGAGTTTCTTTGGGGCTGCGACCCCTGGCTTGGACCCTGCGATGGGGGCCTTCTGGGGAGCTGCGGCGCTCGGCGCGGCACTCGCGACGTTCACGTCAGCGGTCGCGGCGCCGGCCTGCCCCTCGGCGGGCTTGGCGAAGGAGAAGTCGGAGGCGGAGATGTCGGTGGTGGCGACCGCCTCGGTGAGCTCGGGCTCGAGGTAGGTGTGGCGGTACGAGTCGAGGCCGCTGGGCAGGTCGAGGTCCTCGCCGTACTTCTCCTTGTAGCGGTCGAGCAGCCCAGGGCGGCTGTCGCGGCTGACGAACAGGTCGATGCTGCGTTCGACCTCGCCGAGCTCCTTGCTCAGTGCGACGTCGATCCGCGCATCAGTGGTCGAAGTCAACGCCGGAGACGGTGCTGCAGGGGGGAGGGCGGCGGGGGCTGCGACCTCGGGCGCAGGGGGGGCCGGGACGACGCTGTCGGTCACCGCGTCCTTCTTCTTGCCGAACAGCCCCATGGTGAATCCTCGTGCGCGTTTCGGACCATCCGACTGTGCCTATATAGGCGTTGACCCGGCCGGTGCCCTTGGACGTGGCGGAGGGACCATCGCCGACGTTCCTGCCTCTTAGCCTCTGCGGTCCACGCGATATTCTGCCCTGGCGAAGGGTCCTTACCTCCCCCGAACCTGCGGCGCGCATGGACCTGGGCGCAGCGCAGGCATCGCTCCAGGGATCGCGCATCGATGGCTGGCTGGTCTACGACTTCTGGAAGATGAATGCCGTCCTGCAGGAGGCCCTCGGTGGCGAGCAGATGCTCACGCGACGCACCTTCCTGTGGGTGCCCGCGCGCGGCGCTGCCGTCCTGCTCGCCTCGACCGTCGACCTCGGCCGGTTGAAGAGCCCCTACGAGGTTCGGACCTACACCTCCGGCGAGGAGCTCCGCACGCAGCTGGCGCTCCTGCTGCGCGGCTGCAGCCGCGTGGCGATGGAGTACTCCCCCGGAGGCGACGTCCCGGTGGTCTCCCGCGTCGACAAGGGGACCATCGAGTTGATCGAGTCCTTTGGCGTCGAGGTTGTCTCCTCCGCCGACGCCTACCAAGCAGCGGTCGCGACCTTCTCGGCCGAGCAGCTGGCATCCCACCGGCTGGCGTGCGCCGAGACGACCACGCTGGTGCTCGAGGCCTTCGCGCATGTGGGGGCGACGCTCAGGGCCGGCGGCACGATCGACGAGCGCGGTCTGGCAGAATGGATGATGCAGCGCGCTCAGAAGGCGGGCTTCGTGATCCCCTACGTGCCCATCGTCGCCGAAGGACCCAACTCGGCCATCCCGCACTACGGCCCCGCACCCACCGGCTCGCGCCCGATCCGGGCGGGGTCATGGCTGCTCCTCGACTACGACCTGAAGATCCCCGAGCCCATGGCGGTGCCAGCAGACATCACCTGGGTCGGGTACGTCGGCGCAGAGGTCCCCGACGAGCAGCAACGCGTCTTCGTCGCCGTGCGCGACGCCCGCGATCACGGGCTGCAGCTGCTCCGACAGGCGGCCGCCAAGGGGACGACGCTGCAGGGCTACGAGGTCGACCGTTCGGTGCGGGCGTTCCTCAACGCGCGCGACCCCACGATGGGGGGGCACTTCTTGCATCGCACCGGTCATTCGCTGGGACCCCGCGGCCATGGCTCGGGGGCCAACCTCGACGACTACGAGACCCATGACGTGCGCCCGCTGGTGCAGGGGACGGCCTTCTCCATCGAGCCGGGCGTCTACCTGCCGGGGCGCTTTGGGGTGCGCAGCGAGATCAACGTCTACCTCGGTCCACAGGGCCCCGAGGTCACCACGCCCATCCAACGTGAGGTCGTCTGCATCGATGATGGCGCCAGCATCCCTACCGGTCCCCGCTCGTGAGCGGCCAAACCCGCAGCGGCAGGTGGCTCGACTGCGACCCTGAGCAAGGGGCTCGGACCCCAGGAAGCCCGTGGGCCTCGATGACGCCCCCCCGCGTGGTCGACCTAGGCCCGAAGGGGCGTTCCGCCAGCCTCGGGCACGGTAAACTACTTAGAGTATTGAGTAATTTTACTCAGTTCATTGAGTAAACTGATGAGTGACCTCCCCCCCTTCCATCGGCAGCAGCTCCGAACCATCGTGTCCCGTCTGCGAGAACGCCGGCGATTCATCCAGGTCCTCGCAGGTCCCCGTCAAGCTGGCAAGACGACCCTTGCCCGCCAAGCGATGGCCAGAGGAGGACTTCCGGCGCACTACGCGACGGCGGATGGACCGGCCCTCCACGATGCGTCATGGATCGACCAGCAGTGGGAGGTCGGGCGAACGCAGGCTGAGGAATCACGCCGGCGCGGAGCACTGCTCGTGCTGGACGAGATCCACAAGGTCCCGGGATGGTCGGAACAGGTCAAGCTCCAGTGGGATCGGGATAGCGCTTCGCGGACTCCGCTTCGGGTCATCCTCCTAGCGTCGGCGCCGCTTCTGGTCCAGAAGGGGCTGACCGAGAGTCTTGCGGGCCGGTTCGAGCTGGTTCGCGTCCCGCACTGGTCCCTCTCCGAGATGGAACGAGCGTTTGGTTGGACCTTGGATGAGTACCTGTACTTCGGCGGTTACCCCGGTGCCGCTGGCCTGGTGCGGGATCAGCCTCGCTGGAGCCGGTACGTGGGGGACTCGCTCGTGGAGACGACGATCTCCCGCGACGTCCTGCAACTCTCCCGCGTCGACAAGCCGGCACTGCTCCACCAACTCTTCCGGCTCGGATGCGATCATTCGGGGCAGATCCTCTCCTATCAGAAGATGCTCGGCCAGCTCCAGGGTGCAGGGAACACCACGACGCTCGCCCACTATCTGGAGCTCCTATCGGGCGCCGGGATGCTCTGTGGACTCCAAAAGTACGCAGGATCGCGCATACGCCGGCGTGGATCGAGCCCCAAGCTCTTGGCCCTCAACACCGCCCTCATCACCACTGCGGCGGGACTTACCTTCGATGAGGCGCGCGCGGACCGGACATTCTGGGGACGGCTTGTGGAGAGCGCGGTCGGGGCACATCTCGTGAACGAGCTCTCCGGCAGCGGGATTGATGTCCTGTATTGGCGCGAACGCGGGATGGAGGTGGACTACGTCCTGGCCCGAGCGAGACGGGTCATGGCGATAGAGGTGACGAGCAGCCGGCGGAAGGACTCGCTACGGGGGATGGGAGCCTTCACCACGGAGTTCCACCCGCTGCGTGCACTGCTCGTGGGTGGACAGGGAGTCCCCTTGAGGAACTTCTTGAGGCGGCCGGCTAGCGCATGGTTGGGAGATGGTCCGACTCCCGTGGCACATCGGCCCCGGGTGTGAGGGTTGCCACCAAGTTCCCCCGAACCCTCGAGTGGTCCAAGCGTTCGTGCGCAGCGAGAGAACCGAAGACCTCGAGCCCAGCCCGGTTCGAATCCCAGTAGGCCCGTCCTCATTCCAATTCGCTGTGCCACCTGGCAAGCAGCCGAGGGCCGCGGGTCGCTGCGCTCGCCTGAGGATGGTCAAATGGTGTCGAGCGGAACGAATCTCGCTTTCTCTTTGAGTCGGATGTGATGAACCTCGACGTGGGTGGCAAGGTCGTCCTGGTGAGAAGGGCCGCCCAGCCCTGCTTCATGCGCGGCGCGGTGACGGCTCGGTGGGTGGCGCATTCCACTTCACTCGTCGACCGCAGCCAACTGTAGCGAGATGGTCGTTCCGTATAGCTCCGGGAGAACTTCACGCCCCCGCCTTCGAACAAGGACCAAGCCGAGGTCTCCAAGGATCTGAAGGTCCTCGCTCACGTTTGCCTTATTCCGACCCATCGCTGCCGCGAGTTTCGAAACGTTCAGCGGACGCTTGAGTTTCCCGAGGTGCTCGAGGATGCGCAGGCGCTCTGGCGTGAGCTTCTGGAGATCATCCTTTTCCAAGAGCATCACTTCTTCGATCCGCATCATCAGATCGAGTCGCCGTGGATCCTCCTCAAAGAGTTGGATATCCACGAGATCCGACTGAGCCACCGTGTTGTTCTTTCGCTTACTTGCGGTTACGAGGGCCTCCCGTGAACCGTACTCTCGAAGGATCCGATCGCGGAGTTGACGCCCTGTCAGGTGTGCTTCAACGCGGATTTCCATCGTGTCACAACCTCCAGGAAGGCGGCGGGCTCAAACGAGTCGTGCTCTTCAGCATACGCTCGAACGACTCGTTCCGCATCGGCTTCGGTGCTGATGTCGAGCGGTGTGCGTACCGAGCTCTCCAAGGGATGATGCATGTGGGTACCGTGATCGGGTCCATGGTGGTAGGCGCAGATTCGATAGTCCCGGACAAGGTCCAGCACCGTCCACTCCCCGCCAGTGTTCGATTGTCGGCGGAGCCATCGCCGCACCTCCCTTCATGAGTCCCTCTCTAATTAATGTTTGCCTCAAAGACTAACATAAACAGTCCTTGATCCCCGATTTGTCACCTGGTGTCGAGGTGGCGCGCGGCGGATTCGAATCCCAGTAGGCTCGTGATCACACCCGTTCGACACCTAGATTCTCGGACGGCCTGATGCGGGGTGGGTCCGCCAATCTAGCCTGCGCGGGACGTGATCGGAATCCGCGTAATAGACCACCTCACCACGCCACAAGCCGCTACGGGACCCAGCCGGGCAGCTTGGACGCCTGCTTCACCCACCTTGCCATCTGGGCCTCGTCGAGCGTGTCCTCCTCACGGATGTCGATGTAGCGCGCGTCCTTGCTCTTGCTGGGACCAGGCGGGAGCGGCCGCAGCGACGTGCCACGGAAGAAGGCCACCTTGACGTAGTGCGCATGGGTGTGGACTCCCAGGAACCAGCCTTGGCCTTCGATACCGTACAATGGTGAGTTCCACTTCACCGCCTTGTGCACATTGGGCACGGTCCGCGCGATGAGCGCGTCGAGTTGGCGCCCGATGTCGCGCTTCCAGCCTGGCATTGCGGTGATGTACGCCTGAACCGGGGCGTCCCCGTCCGCCTTCGCGATCTGCGGATTACCGCCAGAGAGGAGTTTCGGCGGCTTGGCCCCACTCGCACCGCCCTTGGCCGCGGTGTCCGGCTTGGGTGGGGACTTGGACCTGGTGGCTGACGTGCGTGGCGTGCTTGCGCGCGACGTGCCCTTGGCTGTCGGCCTCACCGTGCCTGGCTTCTTTGGGGATGCGCGTGGGGCCCCAGCCGCGGAGTTGGCGGCCACCGCGGACCGGATCAATTCCTTGAAGGCGGCCTCGTTGGGCTTCTCGCCTTGACGGATGTCGATGGCTCGGCGCGTGCTCCCCTCGAGACTGGAGTTGAACAGCCTCTGGGGGTCAGGGAGAGAGGCGCCTCGGAAGAAGGTGAGCTTCACGACCTGCTTGTACGTCTCCCCCGTGCAGACGCCGCCGTCATGGTACCAGGCCGGCACCTCCCATTTCCATTCCTCCTGGATCTGGGGGTCCGCGTCGTGGATCATCTGGCGAACCCAGGCGAGCGTCTCGCCCCTCCAGTCCCCTAGCTCCTTGATCCGCTTCGTGATGTTCTTCGAAGCGGCTGCCCGGTCCGGAACACGTTTCGCCGTCATGTCCGCTCCGACCCGAGCCTTTCGGGGAGGTAAAGTTTTTCTTGTGTCTGGGCCCCGATCGTGGTTCGACAGTCCCTGCCGTAGAGCGTCGATGGATGGTTGGCGAGGCCGTACCGCTCGACGACGGGTCATGGGCGCTCCATGTGAGGATGGCCCCGAGTGATCAGATGGGCGAGGCCATGCCCCCGCTACCAAGCGCGTGCCGACTCGCGGTGGGGAAAACCTCGTTCGCCCATCCACACGCTTCTCTGCCCCAGAGGAGGTACGAGTCACGATGCTCCTGGAGCACCGGTTGGCGGTCGGGGACATCCGGATCGGCCGGGTCCTCGCGGGCGTGCTGCTCCGCGGGAGACTCGTGAAGGCCCTCGTTCCTTCGTGATACGGCGGGATCAGGGCCTCTGCCCTCGTGTCCCCCGGTCGGGTGCACGCTCCTCGGCCACACCCCAGTCAGTGACGGGCTTGCTCAGCCATGCAGGTAGCCTCGCTTCGGGTACACGAAGCGCCAGCGATGCCCCAATGAGCCCGAAGAGGAATCCAAACGGGTGGATCACCGCTGCGAGCGCGACCCCTCCAGCCGCGAGCGCGTCCCTTCGTCGCCTGAGCAACGGGCGCGAATGGCGGGCCAGCTCGACGGCAGTCCCAACGAGCATCGCTGCGAGAACCGGTCTGGGGAAGAGGGCGATGATGGCGGTGCTGTTGGAGCCCAGGGCAAAACCTGATATCACGAACATCGTCCCGATGATGATCGGGGCTGTGCCGGTCCTCGCGCCGAACCGATAGTGACCGGCGAGTCCCCCCGAGCCATGGCAGGCCGGCACGCCCCCGACAAGCGGGGCGATCAGATTCATCACACCGTACGTCTCCGCGATCCGCCGTGGGCTGACCGCGCGCTCCGGCCCAAAGAGGTCCCTCGTCAGGAGCGACGTGGCGAGCACCACATTCGCCAAGCTGAGTGGGACCTGCGGGATCACATAGGGGACGGCAACGAGGAAATCGCCCATGCGAGGAATGGTGAACCCCGGGAAGCTCGGGCCTTGCCAGCCCCCGGGCAGACCAACGCCAGTGGAGACTGCCCACGCCACGCCGACGACGAGCAGGGGGATGCCCGGAGGCAGGATCTTGGAGGACCAGAGCCCAGCCAGCGCCGCCAGACAGAGGACGAAGACCAGGAGATCCGCAGGATTCCAGGTCCCCTGCTGGAAGATGAAGACGATCAGGAGCGAGGCGACTCCGAGTTGGACGCCGCGGATCGCGCCCACCGGCACGAGCTTCGCGATGCGGTCGACCAATCCGGACAGTCCCAGGACGAGGAAGATGAGTCCGAGGAGGAGGCCAGCGGCGGCGATGACCTCTGGAGGCGCCCGAGTTGCGATGGCGAGGACGGCGACCGCTTTGAGGGGCTGGATCGCCAAGGGGAGTCGGTAGAAGACCCCCGTCAGGATGTGGAGGACGCCGAACACGATGAATATGGAGGCAGCGTCCATCTTGTTGATCGTGACCAGCGCGAGGATGAGCGGGAGGCTGGTACCAAGATCCCCGAATGCGCCTGATACCTCTCCGCGGTCGAGAGAGAAACTGCCCGCGGGCCTTCGACTGGGTCGGACCGAATCCCTGGTCGCGACGGAGTGAACCTCCGAAGCGGCACTTGGGGTCACTGTGCTACCCTCAGGCTACGAAGGCAGGGCCTGGTTCAAAAGTCTCGTCCTCGTCCCTCTGCCCCCTTCTAGACCCTCCATGGTTTTTGAACCGCTGCGAGGGTGGAACCGGTCGGTACACTGTGCCTCAGTGATCGCACACACACTGGGTTGTATTCTCCCAAGTGTACCGACACCTCTCCCCCGTAGCCATTAAGTGCCCTTTGCCGGCTGGCGCAGTGGTGCCCCTGCCCAACATCGCGACGACCCTCCTGGCCTACGACGGTTCGCCCGCCTCGGTGCGCGCCTTCGACCAGGCGTTGGCATGGGCTGCAGCCCGCAAAGGCGTGATCATGGGGGCCATCGTGATCCAACCCGGAGAGGCAGGCATCAGCCCTGCAGCGCAGGCGGAGTTGGCCGAGGACTTCGACGAGCAGATCAGCGGACTTGCGGGGGTGGCGATGCTCGAGAGCGGACCGCTGGAGCAGACTCTTCGTACCCTCATCAACCGCGAGCAATCCGACCTCGTCATCCTCGGCACCAACGGTCGGCGTCACGGCGGCAGGAAGGGGGTCGGCTCGCTGACCGCCCATCTGCTCAAGGACCCTCCAGCCACGCCGATACTGGTCGTTCCAGCAGACCTGCCAGAAGGTGGTTTGCTGCAGCCACGCCCCGGTGGAGCGACCGCCGCCGCCGTCGTCTGCGGTGATGCGACCGACCTGCTGGTGTGCTCCTTTGCCCTCTCGGCGGTGCAGCCGTTCGGCGGCAAGGTCCTGTTGCTGCCAGTGGGGCCCTCCGGGGCTGAGGCGATCGGGCGCCTTCGCGAGGCGCTCGCCCAGGTCGCCGGGAGCGCCTCGCCATCGTTGCAGGTCGCTGCACCCTCCGCCGATGTCCGTGGAGCCCTTGCAGCAGCCCTTGCCCAAGGGGCAGGGCTCGTCAGCGTCCGTTCCGATGCCGCTGACCTCGCGGCCCTCGAGGCCACTCTCGCCCATGGGGGAATCAGCGTCTTGCGGGTCCCGACCAAGTCCGTCGACCTCGCCACCGTCGTCCCCTATGTGGCGATGCGGACCCGCTGGGAACGCTAGGGCACGCAGCCGGGGATTGTCGCCGGTGATCCGCCAGTCCTTGCAAGACCGCGTAGGAAGGAGGTGTTTGCGGCAAAGGGGACACATTCAGACTACGGTCGTGCCGCTCGAGCGTCTTGCGCTTCGGTGAGCAGCTGGCGAAGGAGCGGCAGCGTGCGTGTGACCCCGGCGATCTCCTCGAGGTACCTGCTATCCAGATCGGTCGTGGTGGCCAGGATCGAACGGACGTCTTCCAAGTCGATCACATGCCGTTCTCGGCTGTACCGCCACAGCTTGCGGATGAGAAGGTCTTCGGGGGACACGAACCAGAGCATCTCGCCGCCGACCTCGATGGGGATTCGGCGGTCGAATGCCGCGACCTCCCATGGGATCTCTGGAGTGAACCAGATGTCAACCCGGATGTGCTCCGTGCTCTCGAAGACGAGCATATCGCGATATTCCGCGCTGCCCAGGACGAGCGACAAGCCGTTCGACTCCAGCACTCTTTTGACCTGCGCTCGGGTCGCGCGCACGGCGACGTCGACATCGGCACTGTGACGAGGAAGCCCGAAGACCGCCACTGCCTCGGACCCCGTGATCAGGTAGGGGATGCCCGCCTGCTCAAGGAGGCCGGCGACCTTCTTGACGACGACGGTGTATTCTCCGCCCATCCAAGACCTCCCTCCACACTCTCTCCTCCTCCCATTCGGGGTGGCGCCGGCGTGTGCCGACGCACGCCAGCTCGAGGACGTGATGCGACAGGTGGCTCGCCATATCGAGCCGCTGCTGTGGCGACAGCCCCTGGTAGTGTTCCGCCAGTGCGACGATCTTGTCGCGTCCGTCTTGGAGGCGACGGGGGGGAATCACCAATAGGCCCATGCGCGAGCAAGAGTTCCCGCCAATAAAGCACTTTGGAGGTGCCTCATCCCCTCGGAGCGTCCAGCATGGCAGATTCATGCAGATCGGGAAGGCAGAGTGGTCGCTAGCGCCTGGACCCGGCCTCGCCTGACGACACCTCTTGTGCCCGAGCTCGACCGGAGATTGGCACCCCTGAGGCGCAGACGTGTGCTCGATTGCACGCGTGCACCCCATCGACCAGGGAAGTCGTGTCGCAGTCGCGCCAGTTCCAATTCCAAAGGCGCGCCTGCACGATGAGTTCCCATCCGGGCGTGGACCGGCCCCAGCTCAGGGCCGACTTGATAAAGGGTCCCCTTGTATCACGATCGGGCCACCCAGCCTTCGGTAGGGTCCCTCCACCGTTGTCATCGGTCGTCGGCAGCGAAAAGGACAAATGCAGCGACGGAGCAGCACCTCTCGAGGTCGTTTCGGTGCCGCCAAGCAGTGACGGTGCGCTGGGGAGTGAGACGACCGCGACGGGCGTCACCCCCGGTGGCGCCACCGAGGTGATGCCCCTCTTCCCGCTGGGGGTCGTCGTCTTCCCTGGCACCATGCTGCCACTGCGCATCTTCGAGCCGCGCTACCAGCAGATGCTCAAGGACCTCGGGGCGGTCGATGCCCAGGGACAGCCCGTGAGCGACCCGACCACCGTCGGTCGCTTCGCGCTCCACCTGATCCGCTTCGGCTCGGAGGTCGGGGAGTTCGCCTCGCCCTTCCGGGTCGGGACCGTGGTGCGGATCGTCGAGGTCAGCATGCCCAAGGCTGGCGCCGTGCTGGTGCTGGTCCGTGGGGAGTACCTTGTCGCCCTCGAGCAGATCCGTGACGACCAGGCCCCCTACCTGATCGGGGACGTCCGGCCACTGGCACCGCTGCCCTTGGGGGACTCCCCCGAGGCGCTCGAGCAGCTGGCGCGGCGCGTGCGCGAACTGGCCTTGCGCTACCGCGAGCATGCACAGAAGGCGTTGGCCCATGCGGGGCTGCGAGCGAACCTCCCGAGCGAAGTGACGCTGCGCGAGGGGGACCCGCGGACGCTCTCGCACCGGGTCGGCGAGCTGCTGCTGGTGGCGATGCCCGCCAAGCAGTCCCTCCTCGACGTCCCGTCGGTCGCCCATCGACTGCTCAAGGAGCGCGAGCTGCTCGAGCTGCAGCTGGAGCGGTGGGAAGGGGCCCGCACCGATGGTCCGGCCCTGCCCTGGGAGAGCGAGGGCGACCGCAAGGCCCGTGGCGGTGGCAAGGGCGGCGACGAGGAGGGCGACGGTCCCCCCGAGGACATGATCGATGAGACCGACCCCGAGTACGACTATTCCGGGTTCAACCCCTTCAGCGAGGACGAGGACTGAGGCATCGCCTCGGTCGGCGCGCAGGAGGCCACGACGTGCCCAAGCTGCGCCTGCGCTACCACCCCGCCGTCTGCATCGGGGCCTTCGACTGCGTCGCCGCCGACGGTCGGCACTTCGACCGCAACGACCGTGGCACCAAGGCGGTGCTGCGCGGCGCCCCACTCCAGGGCGACGAGGTCCAGGAGATCACCTTCACGACGGATGACGTCGAGCCCGTCCTCGCCGCGGCGCGGGTCTGCCCGGTCGCGGCCATCACCCTCGAGGACCTGACCAGCAAGCGACGGCTTGCCTGAACCGTCAGAGCCGCGGCGCCGGGATCTGCCGCAGCAGGGTCCCCTTGCGGTCATACCAGCGCCAGAGTGCCACCCGCTCGTAGCGCTCTTGGGGCAGCAGGGCGATGGGCACCAGCCGATCGACCAGATGGAGCCGGTCGTTGACTTGGAAACAGAGCTCGAGCCGTGGTGGGTGCAGGCTGGTGGGGATGACCTGGAAGGCCGCTCGTGCGATGCGCTGGGTGAAGGTCGGCAGGGTCTCTCCATCCCCACGGCTGGGCAGGCTCCAGAGCATCCGTTGGATGCTGATACCCGTCTGGGTCACGGCGAAGATCTGGGTGGGGTCGCCCTCCCGCACTCGATAGGTGTCGAGCGGCTCGTCGAAACGCAGCAAGTGTTCGATCGTCTGCTTGGTGAAGCCGAAGTGCTGGAGCCCCTCGGTGGGTTCCGGCGGGCTCTCCCACGCGCGCGGGTACTGCGCCGCCGGCGGCGCTGGGCTGCCGCAGACCTGCAG
>JAHFTX010000038.1 GCA_023265395.1 Thermoplasmata archaeon | reverse complement strand
GTACGCTGCGTCAGCGAGAGTGCGACGGACCTTGACGTTGGGAGGCAAACCGGTGAACACCTCTTCGAACGCCTGGGAGTCGTGCACCCTCGCTTTGGTGACCACAGAGTTGAGGTACAGCAGGTTAGGAAGCTCCACGACGCAGTGGGATCTGAGCCAGTCACCGGTCGCACTCGGCCGACCAGACCTGTCGGCAGAACGGGTGGTCCCTTTTCGACTTCGTCACACAAGCGCTGCTAGGGCGACTCCCCAAGGGATTGGCGGGGAACTAAGCAAAGACGATTCGTCAACCCCCGAGCGGAATCATGAAAGTAGGGTATTCGATTCCTGAATGCCAGAAGCCATACCATGCACGGTCGTGGCCGTCACCACCCTCGGGACGTCGCTCCGAGCGCCTACTCCTCGAGCTTGGAGAGCAGGTCGTCGAGCTTGGGTGGCTGCTCGGGCTCAGAGGTCTGCACCTGCATCGGTGGCGGGTCCTGCGTCGTCGTCGGTTCGGTCCAGGGGTCGTTCGGAGGGCTGGGAGTCGCCGGCTCCGGCTCTCCCGCAGCGGTCTCCGCTGGCGACGGGGCCGCTGTCGCTGCGGCAGGTGTGCCCTCCCCCGGCGA
The DNA here is from genome assembly GCA_023265395.1 of Thermoplasmata archaeon. Lineage (GTDB taxonomy): Archaea > Thermoplasmatota > DTKX01 > JAHFTX01 > JAHFTX01 > JAHFTX01. Next base: position 24,420 of record JAHFTX010000038.1, on the reverse strand, counting down.
GGCCTCGGGGCTCGAGGGTGCACCGGAGGTCCTTCCCTGCGGTTCGGCGCCGGTGGGCTCGGAGCCCTTGCGCCGCCGCGAGAGCAGCACCGCCACGACGATCCCGCCGACGATGAGCGCAGCCAGCAGCAGCCACCAGGGGTTGAGCCCGCTGGTCAACCAATCCGTGCCCGGGTGGTCGTCCTTGGGTGGCTGGTCGACGACCTTGGCGGCGATCCCGAAGGAGAAGAGGTAGGGCTGCGCCAAGGCGTTGCCGCCAAGGTCGACCGCACTGGTGGCGATGGTGACGGTGTAGTTGGTGCCCGCAGCCGTCGGCTGTGCCAGCGTCAGGGTCACGGTCGCACCGTCCCACGAGCCGTTGGCCGCGATGAAGGGCGCCAAGCTGACCGCTGCCACCGTCGCGACCTGGGCCATCGGCTTGCTGAAGACGATCGTGATCCTCGTCAGCGGGGCCAAGTCCCTCGTTCCGTTGGCGGGGGTCGTGCTCAGCACGGTCGGCGCCACGACGTCGATGGGCGTCCCCCGCACCAGCAGCGTGACCGATGCGTTATCGGTCATGATGCTGCCGCCAACGCTCGTCAGATACTGCAACGACGCCAGCACGGCCAGCTTGGTGCCATCGGGCACCGTCGGAGCGACGGTCAGGGTCATGGTGAAGCTCGCCGCTCCGGGCGGGACGTCGCTGTCGTTCCACGCCGTCGCACCCGGCGCCTCGGTCGGTGCCGACGAACCGGTGAGCGTGACCAGGTCCGCCTGCATCGTCGCGACGATACGAGCCCACGGTGCAGCAGCATCACCGCTGTTGTTGTAGAACACCCGCGCAGTGGTCGTCGCCCCTGGTTGGACGGTCACGATGCCGTCGGGGTCGAGCTGCAAGTCCAATCGCGCCGTCGGTGGCACGACGATGTCGATGGTGACCATCGCGGGTGCGACGCTGTGGAGGCTCCCATCGAAGGGGTCGACGAAGGTCGCTGCAACCGACGCCGTGGCGGCTTCGCCATCGGTCGCAGCGCCGTCGACCGCGACGGTCAGCTGGACCGAGCGGCTGTCGTCGGCGGCGATCTCGCCGAGCGCGAAGAGCGTGCCGGTGCGGTTGGCCTCGTCGGAGCTTCCCTGCAGCTGTAGTGGCCCACCGAGCGTCAGGTTGAGCGTACTCAACGCCGCCGGTCCATCCCCGGTGTTGGTCAGGACCGCTTGCAAGGTCACCGCGCCGCCAGGTGCTGCCTGCGCCGATGGCGGTGTGAGCTCGAGGGTCAGTCCCGGGACCGGTGGCTGCAGCACCGAGAGGTCGACGCTGAGCGTCGATTCGGCGATCGGCTCGCCGTAGATGTTGGCACCGGCAAGCGTCAGGTCGATCGAGTCATCGGTCGTGGGGGTCGCATTGGCAGCGATGGTCACGTCGAAGGACAACGGCAGATCCTCTGCTGGCAGCAGGTCCGCCAGCGTCCAGGTCGATCCGTTGCGTTGTGCCTCGGCAGAGCTGCCGGTCAGCTCCCAGGGCGCGGCGATCCCCTCTGCAAGCAACGTCACCATTGTCGCCGTGCCCAGGCCGCTGTTGTCGAGCTGCAGCGCGATGGTCACGACCTCTCCGGGGAGCGCCGCAAACGAGGTCGTCGGTGCGCTCAGCATCAGGGCAGGGGAAGGGATGTCGACGACGGTCAGGCTCAGGATGGGGCTGACCACCGACGGCAGCACGGTCCCCAGCGGAGTGGAGGTGTTGCCGTTGCTCTGCAGATCGAGCGGGGTCCCCACCACGGTGCTCTGGTTGACCTGCAGCGTCGCCGTGAAGCTGTGGGGCCCCAGCCCCAGGGTGGGGAAGGTCCAGACGGTGCCGCTGCGGACGCCCTCCTCAGTGGAGGTCACCAGGCTCAGCTGCGGCGGCAGCGGGAGCTCCACGATGGTCTCTCCCGCCCCGTTCTGGGCGATGTCGGAGCTCAGGAGCAGGTCGAAGGTCCCGCCACGGGTGACGTTGAGGTCCGCAGTGGCCAGGCCCAGCGTCAGCAGTGGCAGGGGCGTAAAGGAGATCCGCACCTCCTCGAGGGTGGGGTTGGCGTCCCACACGTTCATCGAGAGGTTCTCCATCAGCAGCACCGCCTGGTACTGGATGTAGCGGCCCGTCGGCAGCGTCAGGGTGGTGCCGTTGGTGCCGTTCCAGGGGCTCCAGGCTGAGGCGTTGAGCAGGGCCGGCGTCGTGCCGGTGCGCACCCGCAGCAGCGCCAGTCCGCCGGTGGCGTTGAGGTCGTACTCGAGGGTGTCCCACTCGACGAGGTCGCCGGCATCGAGGATGCGTGAGGTGAACTGCGTGTTGGGGTCGGCGCGGAAGAGCTTGGTGAAGTCGAAGCCGTTGAAGTAATGGCTGTGGCCCCACAGGGTGCCATTGCGGTCGATGAGGTAGGCGTCGGCCTCGCGGTCGCCCGCCAATAGCGGCCGGTTGTCGACGTCGCGGCCGCCCCCCTCGGCAAGCCACCCGATGTGGCCATCGCCGGTGCCGGCAGGGTCGTCGGCCTGGCCCAGCCACAGCCCCCCGTAGCCATCCTGTTCGATGGCGCGGACATCGCTGACGGTGGTGTCGTCCATCGGCAGCACGGTGCTGCTGTTGTCGGCAGGGTCGATCATCAGCACGGCGCCGTTGGCGCCGTTGTCGGTGCCGATGCCCGCGTAGACCATCCCGTCGGTGCCTTGGGCAAAGTCGTAGATCACCTCGACGTTGGGCTGCGGCACACCGAGGTTGGTGAAGGTGTCGTTGTCGCCCTCGACGCGGACCAGTTCCCCGTTGGGGCCTGCAGGACGGTCGGTGGTGCCGACCCAGACGTCCCCGGTTGCATCGATGAAGATGCTCTGGCCATCCCGCGCCGGCGCGACGTTGACGCCGGGGGAGACCAAGGTGATCGCGTCGTTGGCGGTGTCGACACGGAAGAGCTGGCTGCAATCGCCCGTCTCGCAGGTGGTCACGCCCCAGAGCGTCCCGTTGTCGGCGATGTCGATGGCGGCGATGTCGGTGGCAGCGATGATCGCGGTGCCCGCATTGATCACCGTCACCGAGTCGGCGACCGGGTCGTAACGGAAGAGGCGACCGTTGTCGGTCCCACCCGGTTGCGCCGTCGCGCCCCAGACCAGGCCGTTGGGATCGGTCGCCAAGGAGGTGATGAACTGTCCGGCGATCGGCGGGACACCACCGTTGACGTACTGATACTCGAAGGTCTGCGAGTTGACCCGCAGCAGGAGGTGGCCGTTGAGGGGGGCAGTCGGGTCCTCCAGGGCCCAGATGGTGCGGCCGTCATCGAGCTCGGTGCTGGCGGTGACCCAGCCGCCTTGGGCCGCGACGCTCTGATGGGTGATCACCGGCTGGAAGCGGATCAGGTGGCCGCCGGACCCCGGTGCCTGCTGGGTGCCCAACCACAGGCTGGCGTCGTCACCGACCGCCAACGACGGCAAGGCGACGGCCCCCAAGCGGGCACCAAAATCGAGGGCCTTGGGCGACGGCGCGGGGCAGCAGCCGGCGGTGACCGTGTCGACCTTGTTCCATTGCCACAGCCAGGCGCCGCGCAAGCCGCCGCCCCAGAGCAGCCCTTCCTTGTCCTCGACGTAGGAGACGCACGAGACGACCCCGCCGCCGACCATGGTGGCGATCGCCGAGCCCGCGCCTCCAGTGACCGTGTTGGTCGCGGTGCTGATGAACTGGAAGTTGCAGTTGCCAAGGCCGCCACCGTCGTCCTCACCGGCTGTGTAGATCCGCCCGTCGCGGCTGGCCACCAAGGAGCGGATCGTCTCGTCGCCGCCGTTGACCGAGATGGTGGCGGTAGAGAGGTTGGTGGTCTCGTCGACGCGGGTGACGGCGGAACAGGAACCGGAGCTGGTCCCGCAGGCGCCGTTGTCGCGCGAGAGCCCGATCCAGATGTCGGCGTCGAGGCCCTCGACGATGGAGGTGAACCGGTCGACGTTGGTGATCAACAGCGCCGCGCGGGAGGTCAGCGCGTCGGTGCTCGGGTCGATGGTGAGCACCTCGGGGGTGTCGGCGACGGCCCAGAGCCGACCATCGCTGTGGAAGAGCAGGGCGTAGATGCGGCCGGCCGTGACGGCGGCGCCGCCATTGATCACGGTCACCTGCTCGGTGACCAGGTCCATGCGGAAGACGTGGCCGTCGTCGGTGGCGCCCCAGAGGTTGTCATCGGTACCGACGACCAGGTCGGTGATGACGCTGGCGCTGCCCAGCACACGGTTGCCGCCGTTGAGCATGGTGATGGTCGAATCGACCGTGTCGACCTTGAAGAGCAGGCCGGTGCCGTTGGTCCCGCCATAGAGCGTGTCATTGCCTGCATCGAGGGCAAGCGACTCGATGCCCACCTCGTTGCGCGAGACGATGCCCAGGTCGGTCCAGGCGCCCTGGTGGAACTCGCCACCGGCGACGTCGGTGACGAAGCCGCGACGGTAGCTGCCAGCGGCGAAGTCCGCCGCGGTGGTATCCACCAGCGGGCTGGTGCCCGGGGCCGCCGCGACGGGCGCGTACTGCAGCGGATCGCGGTGCCCGACGGCCACGGTGGGCGGCTGCGAGGGCAGCGCGTGCGGCACCGACGAAAGGGTCGGCAGGGCGGCGCCGCCAAGGGGGGTCAGCAGCAGGGTCGCCACCAGCAGCACCGCGGTGTGTGCCCGCAGGCGGGGAAGGCTGATGTCGCGTGAATGTCGAGCGATTATCTTGTCCGAGGCGTGCCCCATGTGAACGACCCAGGACCCGCTGCCGGTCGCGCGCGATAAAGGCTACGCCGGCCTATGTGGAGACGTATCTGCGGGAGGGTAGGGCCACCGTTCCTCGGTGCGCGCGGGGACGTTGCCGACGGTGACCACTCGCGTGGCACCGAAGGGTGCCAGTCGCCGCTGCAGAGGCGCGACGTCACCAAGCGCCATCAAGGTGCCCCCAAGCAGCACCCGCGCCCCGACACCGATGCCCTCGATCGCCTCGAGCGCGTGGGTGAACGCGGGGGGGAGCAGCCCCGCCTCGACGTCGAACTGCGCCGCAGCGCGCAGGAGCTCCTCTAGGGAGCGTGCGGCCAGCGTGCGTTCGAGTGCGCGGGTGGCCGCGGCGTTGATCGCCGCCATCCGCTGGGGGTCGTTGAGCACCTCCATGGTCTTGATTCCCTCCTGCAGCTGCGCCATGACCAACTGCGGCGGCGGTCGCAGCGGGATGTGCAGGACGCTGTTGCATCCGGGAGCACCCGCACTGGTGCGGATGGCCATCCCGCCGACGCACATGCCCGCGACATCCCCCAGCCCGGTACGCTGCGAGACCTCGGCGACGTGGGCGCACTGCTGTGCCACCAACGGGGGCACGCCCAGGAGCTTGCCCAGGGCAAGGCAGGCGGCCAGCGTGCCAGCGCCACTCATGCCAAACCCCTGGTGCAGGGGCAGCTGCGGCCGCAGGTGCACCTGAAAGTGGGCCGGCATGCCTGCCGTCGCCAATCGCTGGCCCCCCAGCATCTCCTGCAGCGCTGCCTGGGTGGTCGGGGCCAGGGCAGGCTCCCCATCGAGGGTGATGTGCACCTCCCCCTCCTCTCCTGGCGGCAGGTGGTCGGGGCTGGCGTGGACCTGGGCCCACGCACCTTCGGTCAAGCAGAGTCCTGCGCCGCGCGAGCCGCTGCGCAGCAGGTCCAGCGGATGCAGTTCCATTGCGAAGAAGGCGGAGAGGTGCGCTGGCGCGAACGCCTGTGCGACCGCCGGTGAGGGTCGCGGCATGGCACCTCAGCGGCGGCGCCGCGGTGCTGGTGGGGCACGACGGCGGCCCTTGGCCCTGGCCAGATGGACGCAGACCCGCGAGAGGATCGCCGAGGCGACGGCAGCCTTGCTGCCATGGACCTCGAGGCTGCCTTCGTCGTCGAGCAGGAGCACGCGATGGTGGTCATCGTCGACCTCGCCCAGGTCGTTGGCCACCACCAGGTCGAGGCGCGCGCGCTCGGCGAGGGTCCCTGCAGCGGTGCGCAGCCCCGCCTCCTTGGCCCCCGATGTCGCCTTGAACCCCACCAGGACGCCGCGGTGCGCCTTGCGGATGCGGTCGATCACCTTGGGGGTTCGGCGCAAGGTCAGGGCAAGGGTCGCGCTGCCGGAGGGGATCTTCCCCCGTACCGGCGTGGGGCTGTAGTCGGCCACGGCGGCTGGCATCAGCACCACGTCGACGCGGGGCATCGCTTCGACCAGGGCGAGGAGCTCATCGATGGTGCCGAAGCGCTGGACATCGGACTGCAGGTGGTCGGGGAGCGGCACGTGCCGCGACCCGCACCACAGCTGCACCCTCGCACCGCGCAGCCACGCCTCCGCTGCCAGTGCGCGACCGGTCGCCCCGGTGGAGCGGTTGGTCAGCAGCCGCATGTCATCGACGGGCTGGGCGGTCGGCCCGGAGATGACGAGCACGGAGCGACCAAAGAGCGTCCGGTCTCCGAGGGTCCGCTGGACATGGGCGACGATCGTCTCGATGGACGCGAGCTTGGCAATCCCCTCCCCGTGGGTGGGTTCGATCAGGCCCACCCCCAGTGTGCGCAGGGCCTGCAGGTGCTCCTGGATGCGCGGGTGCCGCTCCATCGGGGCGTGCATCGCCGGGGCGATCAGCACCGGCATCCCCGAGCCGATGGCCGTGGCGGCGCAGGTGGTCACCGGGCTGTCATCGATCCCCAGGGCGACCTTGGCGATGGTGTTGGCCGTCGCCGGCGCGATCAGCAGCAGGTCCGCCTCGTGCTGTTCGCCGCACAGGCGCACGTGTTCGACATCGCCGCTGAGCGCGACGATCGGCCGCACGCCGGTGGCGTAGTGGAGCGCATCAGCGGTGACGATCTGTTGGGCGGCACCGGTCATGACGGCGATGACCTCGGCGCCGTGACGGATCAGCTCCCGTGCGAGCTTGACCGTCTCGACGGCGGCGATGGAGCCGCACACTCCAAGCAGGATGGTGCGGCCGGCGAGGCTGTTGGAGCTCGTGCCGCTGATTGCCTGGGCCGGATGCATGCAGACGGACCAGCGCGCCTGGCTGTGGAAAGACTTTGTGGACACTTTGGGTGGAGCGACGCCATGGGGAGGGCGTCGCGAGGGCGCCCCCTCGAACCTTCCCCGCTCCGCGCGACGCGGAACGTAGATATAGCGATAGCACGAACCTCCACGCAATCGGCGGTGATGCAACCATAGTTCTGCCACAGCCTGGGGCCCCGTTGCAAGCGGATTCGCAGATCGAGGGGCTGTTCGCCGCCTTCGACTTGGTGCGGGCGGCGCTGCCCGTCGTCATCCTCCTCGCCCTCGTCCCGCTGGTGTGGCTCTTTGCGCAGACCTACATCGAGCGCGGCATCGGCCGCCTGCGGCCCCACGCCAAGGTGAGCACGATCGCCGACGAGCAGGTCCTGACCACCGCCTACCTGTGGCTACGAATCTTCAGCTGGTACACCATCGTCGTCTTTGGCATCGGGTTGGTCGCGTTGGTCGACCACGAACCGACGCAGCAGGTACGCCGGGCACTGGTGCTCAACCCCTACTGGGGGTTGCAAGCGCACTACGGGATCCTTTCGACCGTCCTGCTGCTCTGGGGGATCATCTCGGTGATCATCGAGGTCTCCCACCGCTTCATGGCCTTCCTGAGCAACTCCCTGCCAGCACTCAAGCCACGCCACGCGCTCTCGCCCCGGGCGGCCTTCACCATCGAGATCTTCATCAAGTACTTCCTGATTAGCCTCGGCGCCCTGGTCACCTTCGTCGCTGCCGTCGCCGCGACGCGCACCATCTTCGGCGCACCGATCACCGAGTCGCTGACGGCCGGTATCACCTCCTTCCTCGCCACCAACAGCAACAAGATCGCGTTCCTGGCCCTCTTCCTGTTCGTCTCCCTCTTCGTATGGCGCCTGATCGGGATCTTCATCGACGACTTCGGTGCCAAGGCCACCCACCTCGACCCGAAGATCATCTCGCTGGCCAAGCGCACCTTCAGCGGCGGCTTCCTGTTCTTGGTGACGCTGATCCTCCTCTTCTCGCTGATGGGCCTGGCCGGGCTCTCCAACGAGGGCTTCCTGATGGTCGGCGTGCTGCTGACCTTCCTGGTCCTTGGCGTCGCCATCGCCTCGACCAGCAGCCTGCGCAACGTCTTCTCTGGGATGGTGCTGCTCTATGAGCGCCCCTTCCACGAGGGCGATCGCGTCAAGATCCTGGGGGACATCATCTGCGACGTCCAGGACATCGGCCTACTGGTGACCAAGGCGCGCACGCTCCGCGGGGAGGTCATCACGATCCCCAACAATAGGATCCTCGAGCACCCGGTGGTCAACTTCAGTGGCAGCGGCGACTACGCGGTGTCGCTGGTGGTCGCCGTGCCGCGACGGGTGGGCTTCTTCGCGGTCAGCGAGTTGCTCACGCGCGCAGCCCTGGCGACGCCAGGGATCATCCACGCGATCACCCCCGAGGTGTTCGCCGTCGGTCTGGAAGCCGACAACATCGTCTACGACCTGCAGGCCTACACCGAGAGCGCCCAGCAGGCACGCCGCCTCAAGTCGACGCTGCTCTACAACATCGAGCACATCTTCCACGAGGCGGAGATCCCGGTGGTCGGCTCGGCCGACGACAGCGCCGAGATCGGCCAGGTGCACTCGGTGCAGCAGCTGGAGCACCATGATCGCCTCGACCTGCCCGCGGAACCCAACGTCCCCATCGCCCCGGGGAGTGCACCCGCCGTGCGCGCCGAGGGTGGCAGCGTCAGCCGCTCCTAGGCGGGCCGGACGGCAGCGGGGGCTCCCAGCAGATCTCGTAGCAATCCTCGGCACCACCGCTGCGCGTGCACGACGATTCGGTGACGACGACGTCGCGTCCCCCGCACAGTTCCACGGCGTGGGTGAAGAACCCGATGTTGCTGACGCAATTGGGTTCGTTGGAGATGAAGCCGGAGAACCTCACTCGATAGTGGGTGGGGGTCACCTCCTGGTGCTCGACGACGATCGGGTCCCAATGTCGCGCGCCTCCCTGGCGCAGTGCGCGGAGCATCACCAGCGGCTGGCGACTGCCTACCGCAAAGGGGTAGGCTTCGGGGAGTAGCCGCTCGGCTGATGCTGCGCCCATTCGCAGGTAGGTCGAGGGATCATTGCCACCCAGGGTCGTGCAGATGGCCCGGTCGAGCTGCTCGTTGAGCGGTACGCCGTACCACTCCCCCCCTCGGATGGACCCGCTCAGTTTCGTCCGTGCCTGCGGAGGTAGAGCGGCGAGGACCTCCTGCCACCCCTCCTCCCCGTAGGTCGTGACGACGAAGGTGCGCCGGTTGGCGAGGATGATGCCGCGCACCTTGGCTCGCGCAGCCGGCACGTTGGGAGTTGTCACAGCGTAAGCTCGTACCGAGCAGCGATAACCGTTTCGACGATGGAAATCAATGGGGGAAACCGTTACGGGGCTACTGGCTGCTGAGTCTCGGCGGTCTTCGGTAGGAGCCGGACACTGCCCTTCGGATTCGGCGCACGGCCAAAGAACATCCAGTTGACTGGATGGTGTTCACTACAAACACGTCGATCCTTCTTAGTTTCATCCTCGCTTGGTGGCCTATCCGTCGCCGACCTCACCGTTGGCGGCGATCCATGACGGTCGATCTACCCTCCCGTGCCCCTGGAGCAGAGGGCGTGGGAGCGTCCGCCAGCGATGGACGCGAATCCTTCTCAGCAGCCGCTTCCACTTCGGGTTGCACCTTCTTGAGGATGAGCACGGGGCAGCGAGCGTCAACAGCGATGCTGTCGGGCACATCGCCAAAGACGATCTGCTTGATCGACCAGGCATCGGATGCCCCGATCACCAGCAGGTCGGTGGTACGGGTCTCGAAGATGACCCCTTGGAGCAGCGAGGGGTAGGTGACCACCTTGCGCTCCGCCTCGACCTTGCGCTCGGCGCAGATCTCCAGCAACCGCTCGAGCCGACGGCTGTCGGTACGGCTGAGCTCGGGCGACGTGCCGACGTAGAGAATGGTCATGCGTGCCCTCCAGCGCCGCGCCAGGTCGGCGGCCAGCTCGGTGGCATGGGCGACGTGCCACTCGTGGCCGAACAGGACGGTGATGTGCTGCACCCGCTCCGGGAGTCGTGCGCTCTTGAGCACCGCGACGTCGCAGCGGGCGTGGGTGGTGATGTGGTCGATGCTGGTGCTGAGCACCCATCCGTGACGGACGCGACCGCTCCAACCGAGCAACAGCAGGTCCGCCTTTCGTGCGTTCGCCTCATCGAGGATCGTCGGCCCAGCATGGTGGGAGACCACCACCGAGGCGTGCACCTCGACGGCGCGGTCGGTGGTCTCGTTCTCGAGGTTCTGCAGGCGACGGACGGCCTCGTCGACCTCCCGCGACGGCGTGTCGGTCAGGGCGACATGGCCTGGGACCTCCAGCACGTGGAGCAGGGCAAGGGAGCCATTGCGCACCGCCGCCAGCTCGGAAGCCAGGCGCACCAGCGGGCGCTGACCAGGCTCGGCGATCGCCGCCATGACCCGGTAGCCCCCGACATCGGCGGGCAGGTCGCTCAGGGTCACCGGGGGAAGGTCGGCGAGGATCTCCTCGCGGCCGCGGGCGAAGTAGTAGGAGTAGCCCCCCACCGTCACCCACACTAGGGCCACGTACCAGCTGTTGGGGAAGATGGTCCACAGGAAGATTGCGAGGCCAAGGTTTGCGAGGATGGCCAGCACCGCTGGGATCGGGACGTTGCGGATCGCCAGGGGTACGCGGTAGGTGCGCGCAAGGTCCGGTTCGCGGCGTCGCAGCCGGATCACCGCGGCGTTGACCAGCACGAAGGTCAGCAAGAAGGCCAGCGAGGCACCGGCAGCGACCTCCACCAGCGGCAGCGTCAGGGCCACGAGCAGGATGACCAGCCCACTGACGAGGGTGGCGGGGATCGGGGTCTGCAACCGCGGGTGGATCTCGCCAAAGAAGGACGGTAGGTGCGCCTCGCGGCCCATGGAGAAGCTGATGTGGCTCGCCGAGCGCAGCGTGGCGTTGAGTGCTGAGGCAGTGGCCATCAGCGACGCCAGCAACAGCAACGGCCCGCCCAGGCCCAGCGGCATGATCTGGTCACCCAGCCGCACCAGTGCCCCCGGCGGGTCGGCGGCCAGCGCCCCTGGGTCGGCGAGGTAGACGACGGCGCTGACCACCACGAGGTAGATGACCATCACGATTCCCACGGACCAGAAGATCGCCCGGGGGATCGTGTGCGTAGGGTCGCGCACCTCCTCGCCGACGTTGGCGATCAGGTCGTACCCTTGGAAGATGAGGAAGGTCAGCGCCATGGCGATGAGCACCCCCGTCCATCCCTGGCTTCCTGAGACGAAGCTGGGGTAGGTCCCGGCCCCGCCGCCGCGCAACAGCACGATGATGCCGAAGGCCACGAGGCTGAAGAGGATGACCACCTTGGTGCCCGTGAGGAAGTTCTCCACCCGCGAGGCTTCGCCACTGCTGTAGCTGTTGACAGCGGTGAACAGCAGGATCAGCGTCACCGCGGCGATCTTCTCGATCATCTGGAGAGGGATGCCAAAGGGCTCACCGCCGAGGTCGGCCACCAGCGCATGGGCGAAGAAGTACCCGAAGCCGAGCGCGTAGAGCGAGCAGCAGACGTTGTAGGCGAACCAGAGCATCCATCCGGAGAAGAACCCGAAGGGGTTGGGCAGCGCCCGGCGCACGAAGGTGTAGCCGCCCCCCGCCGAGGGGATGGCACCGCTGAGCTCGGCGTAGCTGGCAGCGGTCAGGGCGGTGAGGATGCCGTTGAGGACGAAGGCGAGGATCACCGCAGGGCCGGCGTAGCCGACGGCGACACCGGTGAGCACGAAGATCCCCGCGCCGATCATCCCACCGATGCCGATCATCAGCGAGTTGAAGAAGCCCAGCGAGCGATGCAGCTCGACCGTCACCGCCTCAGGGCGCGTCCCTGGAGCGCCCGCCGGTGCGGCACTGACGGTGGTGGCACCCTCGCCCGCAGGCTCACCCATGCCGTCGCACCATCGGGCGCTGCAACACCGACGAAGGTTTATATATCGCACGCCAGGTCGAACGGACCATGGCGCAACGCGAGGAGAACCCGGAGGGGTCGCCGCTGGCCCAGGGCTTCTTCCTGGTGCTGCTGCTAGTCGGGTTGCTCTTCTACGGCTCTTGGGGCGCCCTCTACGGCAGCTGGACCGACCTTGGCGTCTACTCCGTCACCGCCGTCTTCGTGGGCTTTGGCCTGACGGGCTATCTGCTCTACCGCCCTGACACCGACGCCGAGGCGCAGGAGTAGAGGTCACGCTAGTAGGTGCGCGCCACCGAGACCACCTTGGTCGCAGCGCCGCCGCAACTGACACAGGTCGCACCCGAAGGTGGGTGGACGTCGGTCGGGGTCGTCGAGCTCCCCGTCTGCTCGACGCGCGCGCCGAGCACCGACCCTTCGACGAGCTCCTCGACCCTGAGCGCGCAGGGTTGCGCGCCGCACCAGTGCGCGGTGGCGATGCCCACGAAGTCGGCGCCCTTGCTGGGCAGCACCGCAAGGTGATGCTCGTCCTTGGCGCGCACCGCCGCAGCCGCCTCGAGCAGCTGGGTGTGGACCGTCATCAGCTGGGCGACGACCTCCTCCGCAAGGTGAGACAGCTGCAGCGGTTGCTTGGCGCCATCGCTGCGGCGCACCGCGAGCACCGTGCGGTTGTCGAGGTCCCGTGGGCCGACCTCGACTCGCAGGGGCACGCCCTTGAGCTCCCACTCGAAGAACTTGGGCCCCGGTCGGATGTCGCGGTCGTCGAGGTGGATGCGCAGCGGCTGCCCCCGCAGGCGCGCGCTCGCGAGCGGACCGTCGATGAGCGCTCGGGCCTTGCCGACGATCTCCTCGCGGTTGTGCTTGCGGAAGATCGGGACCATCACCACCTGGATCGGCGCCACCAGCGGAGGAAGCACCAGCCCGCGGTCGTCGCCGTGGAGCCCGACGATGGCGCCCAGCAGCCGCTCGCTCATGCCATAGGTGGTCTGGTGGACGAAGGCCCGCGCCCCATCGGCAGTCTCGTAGGCGATGTTGTAGGGTCGCGAGAAGTTCTCGCGGTACTGGTGGATGGAGCCGACCTGCAAGGTGCGCCCCGAGGGCAGGTAGGCGTCGACGGCCAACGAGTAGTCCGCGCCGGCGAACTTGTCCCACTCGGGCCGTCGGCTGACGCGATAGGGCAGGGCCAACTGCTCGGCGAAGGTCTCCATGATCTGCAGGTCGGAGCGCACCTGCGCCTCGGCGTCCTCGAAGTCTGCGTGGCAGGTGTGGGCCTCGAAGAAGTGGATCTCGCGCTCGCGGATGAAGGTCCGTGTCGCCTTGGTCTCGTAGCGGAAGGTGTTGACCAGCTGGTAGGTGCGCAGCGGCAGGTCGGCGTGGGAGCGCACCCACAGCGAGAACATCGGGTACATGGCCGTCTCGGAGGTCGGCCGCAACAGCAGCGGGACGTCGAGGTCGTTGTCCCCGGCGCGCGTGACCCAGTAGACCTCGCTGCCAAAGCCCTTGATGTGGTCGGCCTCCTTGGCGAACTCGGTCTGCGGGATCAGCAGGGGGAAGTTGACCTCCTGGTGCGAATCGGCGTCGAGGTGGGCGCGGATGAGGTCGTCCATCAGCCGGATGACCTTCCAGCCGTAGCCGGTCCAGACCTTCATGCCCTTGATCGGGTAGCGCTTGTCGATCAGCCCGGCGCGGTCGATGACCTCGAGGTACCACTGGGCGAAGTCCTGCGCCTTGCGCACGCTCAGAGGGGTCTCGTCGACCTCGGCCATGCCCGCGCCACGGTCCACCATGTCATAAGTGTTCTCGGTCGACCATCTCCCCGACGCACTCGCACCAGAGGGGCTAAATAACGAACCATGGGTGGCAAATCGCGCCTTCTCGCACCGGTGATGTCCGATGAGCCGTCTCCTCCCTCTGCTGCTTGCGCTCAGCCTGCTGCCGGTGCTCGCACCTTCCCTCGCCGACCCCCCCGAGCTCGCGCCGATCCCGATGGCGCTGACCCTCGACCGGTCCATCCCCTGGGGCGCGATCGACGGGATCAGCGTCGTCCATGACTACGGCGGTGCCCTGCTGGTGCGCATCGACGACCCGGTCGCCGCAGCGCCCTACGCTGCTGCGTTGCGCCCGCTGCCCTTCGTCCACCGAATCGCCGTCAACGACCTGCAGTGGCAGGTCGGCAGCCACCCACAGATCCCTGCGCGGTGGTCTGCCACCGGCGGCTCGGCAGCGCTGCTGCAGATCGTCCACATCGCCGGCCCCATCGACGGCGCCACCCTCGACCAGCTGGGAGCCATCGAGGGCGTGCGCATCCTCTTCCCGCTCGCTGACACGGCGCTGCTGGTCTCCGTCGAGCCTGAATCGCTCGCAGCCGTCGAGGCGTTGCCGATGGTCGACCAGCTGGACCCCTATCACCCGTACCTGCGGGTCTCGCCGCCGCTGCGCGAGGCTGCGGGCACCCAGCACATCCTCGTGTTGCTGCGCACCGGCCCCAGCGGCACCCTCGTCGACCCGCGCGATGTCTCCGACGTGCTCTCCGCCATCGAGGCCGACGGCGGCAGCGGGTCGCTGGTCGACCCTGACGGCCTGCCGCTGGTGGAGGCGTGGCTCGACGCTTCGTCGCTGCCGATGCTGGCGGCGCAGCCGGCGGTGCTGTGGGTCGAGGCCGACCAGACGGCCCTCCTCGAGGCGCTGGGCCCACCGCTCGACCGAGCGGCATGGGTGATCCAGAGCAACCGCGCGGCCGACGAGACACTGTGGGACCACGGGCTGACGGGCCTGGGGCAGATCATGGGCAACGCCGACACCGGGCTGGGGTTCTCCAACCCCGCGTTCTTCGACCCCAACGAGAGTGTCCCCTACAGCGACCCGGCGTCCCCGACGGGCCCCAACCTCAACCACCGCAAGGTGGTCAACTACTGGACCTTCGGCGATGGGGTCGACGACGCGACCTTCGGCTATCACGGGACCCACTCGACGGGCACCAATGCCGGCGACGACCGCCCGCTGGGCGGCTCGGGGCAGTTCAAGGGGATGGCGCCCGAGGCGCGCCTGAGCTTCCAGGACGTCTGGTCCGGCGGCGGGTTGTTCGAACCTGCCGACTTCGGTGACGTCTACGCCGCGGCCGCCTCCGATGGCGCCTTCGTCCACAGCGGCTCGCTCTCCTGCTTCCCCGGGGGCGCCTACTCGGTCACCTCCGCCCAGATGGACCAGTACCTCTACGCCAACCCGCAGTTCTTGGCGGTGATCGCCAACCACAACTACGCCACGGGCAACGACCCCGGCAGCGTCTGCGACAAGGCCTCGGCCAAGGACACCCTCTCGATCGGCGCCGTCGACAATGCGCCCAGCCAGGACCAGATGATGTCCTACAGCGGCCATGGCCCGACCACCGACGGTCGGATCAAGCCGACCATCAGCACCCCGACCAACGTCATCTCGCCGGGCTTCGACGGCGGCGGCGCGCCGCAGAACAGCTCCTTTGGAGGCACCAGTGCGGCGACGCCCGTCGCCGCGGGCGGCATGGTCCTGGCGCGGCAGTACTTCACCGACGGCTTCTTCCCCTCGGGCACCGCCACACCGACCGATGGCTTCGTCCCGACGGCGGCGCTGCTGCGGGCCGTGGCGATCGCCTCGACGCGTGAGGCGCAGGGTGCCAGCGCCCATGGCGTGCCCTACAACACCCTGCCCTTCCCCAACAACGACCAGGGCTTTGGCCGCCTCACCCTCGACGACGCGCTCTACTTCGCTGGCGACTCGCGGCAGCTGCTCTTGCAGGACGACAGCACCGGGGTGGGGACCGGGGAATCTGTCGAGGAGCCTCTGGCCGTCGACGCGGGGATGGCCCTCAAGGTCGCCCTGGTATGGACCGACCCTGCGGCCGTGCCCGGTGGCAACGCGCCCAAGTTGATCAATGACCTCGACCTGCGGGTCATCGGTCCCGACGGCGCCGTCTACAGCGGCAACAACTTCCGTCTCGACACCGACCATCAGAGCGCCAGCGGCGAGGTGCCCGACACGCTCAACACCGAGGAACTGGTCCTGCTGACCTCGCCGGCCGCCGGCGCCTACCGCGTCGAGGTCTGGGGGATCGACGTCTCCTTTGGCAGCAGCCAGCCCTTCGCCCTGGTCATCACCGGTGCGGTGAGCTCGGGCGGCCTGCTCAGCCTCGTCGACGGCTCCCTCAGCGCCACCCCGAGCGATCTGACGGTCGGGGACGAGGTCACCCTGAGCGCCACCTTCACCAACGCCGGTCCGATCGCTCTGCCGACGCTGCCGATGGAGCTGCGCATCGACGACGAGGTCATCGACGACGCCAGCGTCGCGCTGGGGCCGGGCCAGACGGTCAGCCTCAGCGGCACCTGGGTCGCCACCGGCGGTCACCACCAGGCGATCGCGGAAGGGAACGTCGGCCCCGCGGTGAGCAGCCTCTCGACCACCGCCGACGACGGCGCGATCCCGCTGTGGGTCAACGTGCCGCCCACCGCCGCGCTGCACGCCAACCGTACCGTCGCGCAGACGGCCGAGCCCTTCACCTTCGACGCCTCCGAGAGCGTCGACGACGGGCCCTTGCAGTACACCTTCGACCTGGGCGATGGCTCCGCTCCGGTCGTGCAGGCGCTCCCGCTGCTGGTGGCCTCCTACGCTGACGACGGCCTCTACAACGTCACCGTGCAGGTCCAGGACAACCGGACGCTGCAGGCGCTGGCGATCACCCAGGTGGAGGTCCGCAATCGCGATCCCGTGGCGGTGATCGGCGCCGACCCGATCTCCGTGCTGACCCTCGAGGATGTCCTCTTCGATGGTGAGGGGAGCAGCGACGCCGACGGCGAGGTCGCCTTGCAGTTCGACTTCGGTGACGGGACCTTTGGGAACACCACGCTGGCCGTGCCCCAAGTCCTCCATCAGTTCGCCGACGACGGGCAGTACCTGGTGCGCCTTGTCGTCACCGACGATGACGGCGCCCAAGCGCTGGCGATGACCACCGTCTCGGTGGCCAACCGCCCACCGGCGGCCGTGCTCGAGCTGCCGCTGACCGACCTCGACGTGCAGACCCCGCTGACCGGCTCGGCCGTCGGCACCGACCTCGACGGCGAGATCGTCCTGGTCACCTGGGACCTCGGCGACGGCACCATCCTCGAGCTGCAGGGCAACGACTCGCTCTCGTACACCTATGCGACGCTCGGGGAGTTCCGCGTCTTCGCCACGGTCACCGACGATGATGGCGCCACCGCGACCACCTCGTCGATGACGGTGGAGGTGCGCAACCTCCCACCGTCCGTGTCGCCCTTCCTCCACGAGGCGCAGCCGCAGCTGAGCCAGACGACGATGCACTTCGACGCCAACGCCACCGATCCCGAGGGGGACCTCGGTCCGATCCGCTGGGCCTTCGGTGATGGCAAGATCGCCACCGGTGCGGTGGTCACCCACGCCTACGAGCACCCGGGGACCTACGACGTCTCTGTGCTCGTCTACGACTCGTTGGAGCTGACCGCAGCCGCAACGCTCGAGGTCGAGGTCGGCAACCGCCTGCCGATCGCACAGATCGACACCGTGGCGACCAACCTGACCATCGGCGACTGGGCGCTGTTGCACGCAGACCACAGCATCGATGCCGACGGCAAGGTGCGGACCTATCGCTGGGAGGCCCTCGGGCGCACCTACAACGGCGAGACCCTCAACCTCTCGTTGCTGCAGGTCGGCGACATCGTGGTCACCCTCGAGGTCGAGGATGATTCGGGCGGCACCAACGCCACCTCGATGACGCTCAGGGTGCTCCCGCTGCCCAAGGCTCCCGCACCACAGGGGACCCCGCTCTCGGGCATGCTCCCGTGGATGGGCCTGCTGGCATTGATCGTGGCCGCCGCGATCGTCGCGTTGCTGCTGACACGCCGCCGCCGCGCCCCGCCGCAGCCGGCTCCTTCCCAGCCGCCAGCACCGTGGGCTCCCCCCGCTGCACCGATCGCACCATCCTTCGAGGCCACCGGGTCCAGCCCGATGGCGCCCCCGGCCTCCTCGCCCGCGGAGGCTGCACCCGTCGCGCCATCCTTCGGAGCGCTCCCACCCGAGCAGGGGAGCGCCACCGCAAGCCTTTCAATGGAGCAGGCGCCCCCTGAAGGGAGCGATGGCACCGCCCCTGAGCGCATCGAGTGGTAGGCCCCTGCGCGCCCGTGGTGGCGCCGCGGGCCGCCCGGTGGTGCTCGCCGCCGTCGTCACGCTGCTGCTGCTCGTCGGCGTGCTGCCGATGGCGCTGCCATCCTCCGACGTCCCGCCAGCGCGGCTGCTGGTGTGGGACCTCCCCGACGATGCGGTGGAGGACGCCGGAGGGAACGTGCTCTCCCGCCAGGGCGCACTGACCGTGGTGGAGGTCCCCACCGACCATCGGGGCGCGTTCGCATCTGCGGTGGCGCAAAGGGGGGGCTCGGTGGCGACGCGTCCAGACGGCACACCGGTCGTACTTTCGTGGAGCCTCTGGGGAGAGCGCTACGCGCTCGATGGTGCCGCAAGCAGACCGCCGCTGCCGCCGGAGGGACCGCTGCTGGCCCATCCCCTCGACACGACGGTCTACGTCGTCTCCTTCGCCGTCCCACCGGGGGCGGAACAATGGCGCGCCCTCCGTGCTGCCGGGTTCTCCTCGCTGCCCACGGCGTTTGGTCCAGCCACCTGGCTGGCCCTGGGCACGCCATCGGCCGCGGTGACCTTGCAGCAGCGTGCCGATGTCGCGGCGGTCCTGCCCTACCACCCGCTCTGGCGCGTGGCCCCGCCGCTGCGTGCCGCGCTGCCGGCGCTGGGAGGTTCGCCACTGGCCACCTATGACGTCGAGGTCATCTTCGTCCCCATGGTCGAAGGCGACGACGACCTGCAGGTGTGGCTGACCGCCCACGGACTGTCGCTGCGCAGGGTCGAGCACGGACGCGGGTGGGGGACCAGTGGGCTGTTGCACCTCGATGGTGCGCAGCTGCAGGCGTTGGCGCGCCGTCCTGACCTGCAACAGGTGGCCCCGGCCCCGACGTACCACTTCACCAACACCGATGCCACTGGCGTGATCCAGAGCGGGATCGACGATGGCCTGGCCACGCCGCTGTATGCCGCGGGGATCAACGGCAGTGGCCGGGTCATCGGGATCGCCGACAGCGGGATCGACTATGACCACCTGGTCTTCCGTGACACCCTCAGCGCGCAAGGGACTGCCAGCGTCGACCACCGCAAGGTCGTCTCCTACGACACCAGCATCGATGGCTGGGACGAGGTCGGCCACGGCACCCACGTCGTGGGGACGGCGGTGGGCGACTCGTTGACGACGCCGCGGTTCCCGGACCTGCACGACGGCATCGCCTTTGGCGCCAAGGTCTCCTTCTATGACATCAGCTCCACCGCAGGGGGGATCATCCCGCCGTCGCTGCCGACCCTCTTCGACCGGGCGATGGCCGATGGGGCGACGACCCATAGCGACAGCTGGCTGACCAACTCGACCCTCTATGACGCCGACTCGCTGGCCCTCGACCAGTACAGCTGGGACCACCCGACCTTCCTGTCGGTCTTCTCCGCCGGCAACGAAGGTCCGGGCGCCACCACCATCGAATCGCCGGGCAATGCCAAGGACACCATCGCGGTCGGGAACGCACTCAACGGCCTGACCAGCGGCATCGACGACACCAGTTCGCGCGGCCCTTCGATCACCGGCGCCTACGGGCCGTTGCTGCTTGCGCCGGGCATGCCGCTGGTCTCGGCGCTCGGTGACGGCGCCCCGAACACCCTCAACGAGGGATACGTCGCCCAAGGGGGCACCTCGATGGCAACCCCCGTCGCCGCTGCAGCGGCGGTGCTGGTGGAGGACTACTTCGCCAAGGGCTTCTATCCCAGCGGCAGTGCCACGGCCGCCGACTCGCGCAGCACCAGCGGCCCGCTGCGCCGTGCGATCCTCGTCGCCGGGAGCGTCGACCAGCATGGTGGCACCTCGGTGTCCGGGTACGCGCCGGACAACGACCAGGGCTTTGGCAAGGTCGCCCTCGACCAAGTGCTCGAGCTCAGCGGCAACGGTCGGGACCTGTGGGTGCAGGACGCTGCGCTGCCGGGGCAGCAGGTGCCGCTGTTCACCGGTCAGCAGATGACCTACCAGGTGAGTGTCGCCTCGGGCTTGCCCCTGGTGGTGGCGCTTGCCTACCACGATGCCCCCGGAGCGACGCTCATCGACGACCTCGACCTGGTGGTCACCGCACCTGGGGGAGAGGAGTACCACGGCAACGTCCTCTCCAACGGCTCGTCGATCCCTACCATCGCCGTCGACAGCGCCAACACCAATGAGCTGGTGCGGATCCCCACCCCCGCGGCCGGTGAGTGGAACATCTCGGTGCAGGCGCGCGTCGTGGGGCACCCCGACGGCCAGAGCTTCGCCCTGGTGGCGACCGGGCAGGTCAGCACGCTGCCCGACGTCGGCTTCGACCTGTTGCAGATCAAGACGCTCCCGACCAACCTGACCACTGAGGGCGGCGCACCGCTGGCGCTCCCCGTGCAGGTGCGCGGGCCAGCGTTCGGTGGCAACGTCTCGCTGGCGGTCGCCGAAGCCTCGGTGACACTGACGTCGGTCGACTTCCTCCCCAGCGTCAGCCCCGAGACGATCGTCTCCGTCCCTCTGCTCCTCTCGGCAGGCACGCACCAGCTGCACCTGACCCTCGACCCGCTGGGGGTGGTCTCCGAGGAACGGGAGGACAACAACGATGCGGACCTTACCGTCTGGGTCAACATCCCGCCGATGGCGGCGCTTGACGCCACCCCCGACCCTGCACTGCGCGGCGACCCGGTGCTGCTCGATGCCTCGCGAAGCACCGACGAAGGGCCGCTGCGCTATCGCATCGACCCGGGCGACGGCTCTGGGGCAACCTGGTCGAACCAATCGAGCCTCGAGCACACCTATGTCGCCCTCGGCACGTACAGCGTCACCCTCACGGTCGAGGACAACCGCTCAGCGGAGGCGACGGTGACCATCCCGCTGGCGGTCCTCGACCACCCGCCGGTGGCTGAGCTCGAGGTCACCCCCACCGAGGCGCTGACGCTGACCGATCTGACCTTCGATGGCACCGGCAGCGGTGACCCTGACGGGGATTCGACCCTGACCTTCGATTTCGGCGACGGCACCGTGCGCACCGACGTCGCTGCGGTGCAGACCTACGCGTATGGGAACGATGGGGTCTACTCGGTCCGTCTGACGGTGCGCGATAGCTTGGGACAGGAGGAGGTGGCGATCGCCGCGGTGACCATCCACGACCGCCCACCGCAGATCGATTCAGCCGACGGCCCGGCGCAAGTGGAGGTGGGCGCCAGCGCGACCTTCACCGCCACTGCCAGCGATGCCGATGGCTCCGTCGCCGAATTCGGCTGGCACTTCGGCGACGGCATCGTCGGCAGTGGCGCCACCGTGCGGCATGTCTACTCGGCGCCCGCCGACCTGACGGTGCAGGTGTACGCGCTCGACGACGACGGCTTTTCCTCGGAGATCATCACGCTGGCGGTGCGGGTGGTCACAGGCGCCCCAGTGGTCTCGATCATCGGCCCACGAGAGCCGATCCCGACGTTGCTGCCGGTGCTGCTGCGCGGGGTGGTGACCGATACCGCCGAAGGCACATTGGAATACCTCTGGAACTGGAGCGGAGGCACCGCAGTGGGCCCGAGCGCGACCGTCGTGCCGCAGACTCCCGGGACCTTCGAGGTCACCCTGCAGGTCACCAACGGGGCGGGGCTTCGCGGCAACGCGTCGATCGTGCTGGTCGCATCGGACCGACCCCCCATCCCGGTGATCACAGTCAGCTCTGCCCCGGTGATCGGCGTGCCCCTGACCCTCTCGGGGGCGCAGAGCACCGACCTCGACGGGACGATCCGCCGTTACGAGTGGCGTGTCGGTTCCGTCACCGGCCAGTGCCAGACGTTGACCCTGACGCCCTCCGACGTCGGTCCGATGGTGGTGCACCTGCTGGTCGTCGACGACTTCGGCCTGGGTGCCAACGCCTCCATCGAGCTCCAGGTCCTCGATTCGGTGCCCGTCGACGCCGGAAAGGAACGCCACGTGCTCGATTCGTCGGTGCTGGGCAGCGGCATCGGTCTGCTCCTGTTGGTCGTGACCCTGCTGGCCGCCGCCGCGGTCGCGGTGTTGTTGGAGCTGACTCGCCGCAGGCATGCGGCAAGCCCTCCGCAGCAACCTGACGTTCCGCAATGAGTCAACTGTCGGTCAAGGATCGGGGGGGTCCTTCGGTCGCAGGTCGGCGCCCGAGTCCGACGGCGACGGGGCAATCAGGTCGATGCGTTCGACACGCCCATCCGCACCTGCATCGAAACGTATGCCAGTTCGATAGGTCGCGGCCTTCCCCTGACGGATGTCTGGGGCCCCAAGAAGGAGCTCTACCTTCGCAACATCAGTCCCGATTCCGATTCCCTCGGTCGTCCGCAACACGCCGAAGGGGTCGTCGAGGATGCCGATGCGGGAGATCCCGAAGGCCCGACGCTCGGGGCGGTACGCCCCTTGGACATCGATGAGGAACGATCCATGGGGGAAGGTGTACAGGAACGGTGTGCGCACGTCCTCCTCACCACCGCCGATGGCCTGGTACATCTGTGGGACGCCCCCATCGAAGGTCAGCACGTCGCCGATACCCCGCCCTGCGAGCAAGGGCCGTCCTGCAAGCACCTCCTCGTAGGCCAACTCGCCCTTGGGCCATCGCTCCGAGACGTTGCGGGGAGTGGGCGTCGGCACTGGTGGTTGAGGATAGGTGGCCAGCGCTGCGTTGACTCGTCGCTCAGCACGTCGTGCCACCAGGCTCAGGTCCGCAAGGGGCACTCCCGAGACGAAGACCTTGACCACGACAGGGCCGATGACAAACAGCGCGATACCCATGGTGCTGTCGTCGGCATCGAGCCCAAGGCTGGCCGCCATCGGGGGAGTCCCGCCGAGCAGGCGCGCGCCCTCTCCAATCGAAGGACGATCGGGCAGCAGCGGCAGGCCCTCCGCGTTCGCAGCGAACCGGATCCGGTGGTAGCGCCGTGCCGCAGCGGGAGTGGGGAAGAGCCAGCGGATGTCGACGATGCGCCGAAGCTGGTCCTCCTTGAGGGCGCTCCAGACATGGAATCCACCGGCACGCCCCCCCTCGCGCTCGAAGCAAAGGTCGTCCGGGTCGGGGCCACCATGGGTCGATTGGGTCTGCGCTAACCCTGGCAGCTCCTCTGGGGAAAGGAACAGCCCTTCGTAGAGCCGGTTGTGTTCCGGGGGAGTCGTCGCCATCGCTGCGAATGGATGCGCCCCTTGCTGGGAAAACCGTTTCGACGGCTCCAATCAGTCAGAGACTCTGGTCTCTTCGACACGACCGCGCCGCCACTCGCATGGTCCCCCTACTTGGCCAGGGGCTGCGACAGCCCCGGCGCCTCGTTCGTCCTGATGACTACCCGGAAGGGCTAGACCATGATGCAGTCACGACATGTATGATGAGGTATGAGGTCGCCGTGATTGTGCTCATGCCCGGGGGGTCGATTTCGTTGCTCAGAAGTCGGAATTGATCGTCGGAGATGGGTCTGCGTCTGCCTCATGGCATCCGAGGGAGCAGAAGGTACATCTCAAGGCATTCTGAACGCGTTATCATGCCCAAGGGGACTGCGAAGGGGAAGACCCCGACCGAGAAACCAAGCACACTAATCCTCGGCGACATTGGTGCTATTGAACTCAACGCCCTGTTGCTCCGAGGAAAGATCCTCCTGAGCAGCGTTCCCGATACTAGGGTCACGTCGGAGTGGATCGAGGGGCTAATCCAACAGCTGACGATGATTCCTGACCTACGAGCCGAGGTCTCGAAGATCCTCGAGGGATACGCTGACGCATCCACGCAACAAAAAAAGTCGATGCTGACCGAATTGTCGACCTTCCTCGACGAACATTCCGACACGATCAGGTTCGGAGGCGAACTTGCTCTCCTCCTCCTCCAGGTGGTAGCGAGCGGCCTCGGTCCTTAGCCGAGAGGGCCGGAACGCTGGCGTAGTCGAAGCATCCGCCTCCACCCGCAACAGGTCCTACCATCGTCATCATCGGTGGTATGATCCCCCGGTCTCGCGAGCCATCGTCTCGCCCGGGCTTGGATGCCCCTCCGCGCCCTGCGAGCGTACCATCGCAACCCGGTGGAGATGGTCAGGCTCGCAGGTGGGCACGGTCCTGCCGGATCGACGGCTCTCTTCAGCGGTCCGGCGGGGTCGCGCCGGTCTGCCATCGCATAGGTCAGGAGGGGACTTCGCCTAGCGCAGGCCCGCCTGGACGGAGAAGCCCTTGGCCGAGGTGTCGACGAGGTGTCGACCGGTCGCATGGTTGGTCCCGCGCATCTTGAGGATCTCCAGGTACTTGCGCCGCGCACCCTCCTGGCTGATGCCATAGGTCAGGAGCACCACCGCGTCGGCGATGTAGCTGACCTCGATGGGGTAGAG